>JAFAOS010000384.1 GCA_019247515.1 Chloroflexota bacterium
AGGACCAGCTGCAGCGGCCACATCGAGCTGTCGTTCAGGTACAGCAGCGCGGTGAAGAAGTCGTTCCAGTAGCTCACCGCGTAAAACAGCGCCACGACGGCGATCACCGCCTTGGACAGCGGAACGACGATCTTGAGCAGGATGTCCCAGTCGTTCGCGCCGTCGATGCGCGCGCTGTCGAGCAATTCGCCAGGGATGTTCATGAAGAACTGGCGCAGCACGACCAGGTTGAACGCGCTGACCAGCACGGGCAGGATGAGCGCCGCGTAGGTATTGAGCAACCCGTACTGTTTGACGGCGAGGTAGTTGGGGATGATGCCCGGGGTGAACAGCAGCGTGAACAGCGCGATGAGCAGGAAGTACTTGCCGGCCCAGACATTGCGGCTCAGCCCATAGGCCATGCCGATTGTCACCGCCAGGCTGGCGAGCGTCCCGATGGTGGTGATGCCGACGCTGACGATGATGGCGCGAGTGACCACACCGCCGGCGAAGATCGTTTGATACGCGCCGAAGGTCGGGTGCTCGGGCCAGATGACCAGGCCGCCGTTCTTGATGACGTCTGGCTCGCTGGCCAGGCTGGTGGCCAGCACGCTCAGGAATGGGTAGACGACGGCGATGATGATGACCGCGAAAACGCAGATCTTGACGATCTTCTCTAGGTGCGTTTCCTTTTCGAGCCAGGCTGGGCGGCCTTCGTTGACGGCTTCGGACTGAACAGCCATCAGTTGTAGACCCCTTCCTGGCCCATCCTGTGGGCAAACTTGTTGGCGGCGATGACCAGGGCCGTGCCGATGATGCCCTTGATCAGGCCCGCCGCGGCGGTGACGCCCCATTGGCCACCGACGATGCCCTTGAAGTACACGTACGTGTCGAGGACCTCGCCCGCGGCGGGACCGACCGCGTTGCGCTGGAGCAGGATCTGTTCGAAGCCAACCGACAGGATCAGGCCGAGGCGCAGGATCAGCAGCAGAATCACCACGCCCATGATGCCCGGCAGGGTCACGTGCCACAGCCGCTGCCAGCGGCCCGCGCCGTCCACCACGGCGGCTTCATACAACGACGAATCGATGTTCAGCAGCGCCGCCAGGAAGATGATCGTCGCGTAGCCCGTCTCCTTCCACATCAACTGCAACGTGACGAGTGGCTTGAAGAAGCCCGGCTCGGTCATCACGTTGACGGCGGGCAGGCCCCAGTCACGCAGGGTGTGGACGAAGATGCCAGAGCCGCCCAGGACCTGCTGCCAGAGGGCGACCACGATCACCCAAGAGATGAAGTGGGGCAGGTAGACGATGCTCTGGATCATGCGGCGGACATTGGTGCTGATCAATCCCTGCAGCAGTAGCGCCAGGATGATCGGCATGGGGAAGTAAAAGACGATTTGCAGGATCGCGATGATGATCGTGTTCCACGTCGCCTGCCAGAAGGCGGGGTCCGCGAACATCTGCTGGAAGTTGGCGAAGCCGACAAAGGGGCTCTCTGTGAAACCGAGGAAGGGCAGGTAGTCCTCGAAGGCGATGACGTTCCCGAGCAGGGGTAGATAGCGGAACAGGATGAAGTACAGGACGCCAGGCAGTATCAGCAGCAGCATGATGCGGTCACGCCAGATCTGCTGCCAGACGCTGGTTTTGTCGCGCGGGCGTGCTTCGGCACCGGCGCGGCCCAGCGTCGTTGCGGGAGCCTGCTTGACATCTACGGCACTCATGTGGCCTTCTCCGATCCACGCAGCTGATCGACGAACTGCTGCACTGGTCCGCGACCCCTGATCAGCCGGCGTGCGGTGCGAGGTATATGCAGACCCTGAGCATATCGCCTCCGGCGAGGGGTTGGAAAGATAGTCAATAGGTTTGCAGGGACGTATTTTCGTTGCGTCTCAGCCACGCAAGTCCATCTCTGTCAGGGCCGCGACCTCGTCGGCGGTGAAGCCCGGCGCGACGTCGTCGATGTGGAAGCGCCCGTCGCGCCGGCGCAGGACCGCCAGGTCGGTGACGACGACGTCGACGCAGCCGACGCCGGTCAGCGGGTAGGTGCATGTCCGCACGAGCTTGGCGCGGTCTCGACTGTCGCGGTGCTCCATCAGCACCATGACCGTGCGCCCACTCGCGACCATATCCATCGCGCCGCCGATTCCTCCGCCGACCTGCTCAGGTGTGCTCCAGTTCGCCATGTTGCCGGCCGAATCGACCTGGTACGCCCCGAGTACGACGACGTCGATCTTGCCGGCGCGGATCATCTCGAACGCGGTGACGCTGTCGAAGTAGGCCGCGCCTGGCTGGTACGCGACATAGGTGCCGCCGGCGTCGTGCACGTAGAAATCCACATCCTCACCGGTGACCGGTGGTCCGTAGCCCAGGATCCCGTTTTCGCCGTGGAGAGCAATGTCACGACCGCCGAGGTAGTGGGCGACGAGCGTCGGGATACCCAGCCCCAGGTTGACGTAGCCAGGCTCCGGCAGCAGCGCGGCGGCTCGTTCGGCCATCTGATGGCGGGTCCAGGCAGTTTTGCCGTTGTAGGTCCGCGCGCTGTCCGGCGCGCGGCGGAAGCGGCCAAGCCCACTGCGATCGGGCTGGATGGTGCGCTTCACGACGCGGGCCACGAAGCTGCCGGGCAGGCCAACGCGGTGCGGGTCGATCTGGCCCGGCTCGACGACCTCGTCGACCTCGACGATGGCGATGCGGGCGCCTTTGGCGAAGCTCGGATTGAAGTGCTGTGAGCTGCCGCGAAACTCGCAGTTGCCGAGACGGTCGGCGCGGTAGGCGCACACGAACGCGTAGTC
>JAFAOS010000392.1 GCA_019247515.1 Chloroflexota bacterium
CCTGAGGACGCCACCTACCTCGCCGCCTTCGCCCGCTTTCTGCAGCGCAACGTGGCCAGCGGCGACGCGGCCGCTGACACGCGCGCCACGTACAGCGTGCACGTCGCCACCTGGCTGGCCTGGTGCCAGGGCCTGTCGCTCGAGCTCAGCCGGGCGACCCTCGACGATGTCGAGGATTTCCGCGAGGCGCTCATCGGCGCTGGCTGCCAGCCGGCTACGGTGGCCATCAAGCTGACGCTCGTGCGCCGTTTTTATGCTGCCGCCATGCGGGCCGGCTTACGGAGCGACAACCCCGCCGCAGGTGTGCGCGCGCCGCTGAGAAAACGCGCCGCAGAGGACTTCGGTTTTCTCAGCGAGGGCGAGCTGGCGCTTTTGCTGCGCGCCGTGCCGCAACGAGTTGACAAGCAGGGTCGACCGCTGGTGCAGGACCTGCGCGACAAAGCCCTGCTGGCACTGCTCAGCCTGCAGGTGCTGCGCACGGTGGAAATCACCCGCGCCAACACGGACGACCTGCAGTCGCGTCAGGAGCAGTGGGCGCTGCTGGTGCGCGGCAAAGGCCACGACCGCGTGATCTACCTGCGCCAGGACGTCGCCGAGGCCGTGCACGCCTATCTCGAGGCGCGCGGCGCCATCAGCGGCGATGCGCTCGGCCTGCCGCTCATGACGGCCGTCGGTAATCGCGCCGGCGGCCAGCGTCTCAGCCGCCGCGGCGTGCGCAAGATCGTCGACAGTCACCTGCGGCGGCTCGGCCTCAAACGTCCCGGGCTCTCCAACCACGCGCTCCGGCACACGGGGGCCACGCTCGCCTACAAGTACACCCACGACCTGCGCGCCGTGCAGGACCTGCTGGGCCACGCCGACCCGCGCACCACAGCGCGCTACGCGCGCGTCGTCGACAAGGCCCTCAACAACCCGGCCGCCGCCGTACCGATCCGCTTTTGAAAGGTGCGCACCAGGCCTTGAGACCGCACTCGACCACATAGCCGGCAAGGTAATAGGCGGCGTCATAGCGCCTCGCTCGTAGTAGGACCTGCGCATCCGCGAGCTTAGCCCTCGCAATACGTCGGTACTCGGCACGATTCACCGCTCCGTCTACGAAGACCTATTCGCTTGGCTGTCCAGTACGCTCGCAGAGAGCCGTTGGCCTAGTTGGGTAGCTTCTGGTCTCACTCAGGCTTCCCTAGGCCGCGGCTTTTTCCGGTTGGACATCCAGAAACGCGCGCAGATCGCTTTCGCGTACGCGCCAGCCGGTCTTTCCGCCGAAGCTGCGTCCGCGCAGCGATCCCTCACGCAGCCAGCGTCGCACGGTCTGCTCGTGCACCTTGAGACGCTTCGCGATCTCCTCAACTGTGTACCACGTCTCGTCCATCGAACCTCACCATCCTCAAGTGAGCAAAGCATATCAGAACAGTTGTAAGTGTAGTATTACTATGCTATACTATGCTCATGAAAGAGGTATTTGGAGGGTCGATGAGCCGATCTCGGGCCGCTACTTAAAAGAGGTGGCCACCAGCGCGCTTGGAACACGCCAGTGGCCGTTCGCATCTGGACTGAGGAGCCCTGGGATGCGCAATCAGCAGTCTAACGCTCTCGTCTTTTCTCGCCCGTCACGCCATGCCGGGCCAGACCACCGCATCACCGTCGACCCGACTACACTTCGCCCACTGAGCTGCACCTGCCAGGCCGGCCGACGTGGCCTGCTGTGCTGGGCCGTCATCGAGGTCACCGCGACCGCGCTGGTGCCAATCGCTCTCCGTCACTGGCAACAGGCCTGCGGCGAAACTGACATTCGCGCGGCCGCCGCCGTGGTCGGTCAAACCCGCAAGTGGGCCGCCGCGGCGCTCGAGCTCCAGTCGCTCCGCTCGTGCGGCTACGTCGTCACCGAGCGTGGCCGCGCCGATCCGCCTGCTTCGAACGGTGCCATCCGATCCATCAGTGACGGTCTCCAGGGGGCAGCATCATGACCGCGCCGAAGAATCTCGTCACGCTCAGTGGCGCCGTCGAGCAGGTCAACGCCAAGGGGACCGGGATCAAAGTCCTCGGCGAGTGGCTCAACATCAGCCAATACCACCCGATCAACCCCATGCCAACGGCGGGCGAGCTCGTCGAGGTCCAGGTCGAGCCGACCGACCGTGGAGCGTGGATCAACAGCCTGAAGATCCTGGGTGCCAGTCCATCACCGGCTCCGTCCACATCGCGCGACGCGGAGATCCGTCGCCAGGTGGTGATCAAGACTGCCGCACAGTTGGTGGGCGCGTTCGCGCAAACCCACGAAGAGGTGCGCGTCGAGCATGTGTTCCCGTTGGCCGACAAGATCCTCGCCTGGCTCGAACAACAAGGAGGCGATGCGACTGCTTGACAGCGCGCGAACCATTGGACGGAAGGCAGGCGCAGCGGAGCGAGACGGGCTCAGCGATGCAGACAAAGCTGAACAGACCGACGTGTCGTGATCTGACTGGAACATGTCGTCGACAATGGCACCGGGTATCGTGTTTTCGTGGCGACCACGCTGACCGTCCTGCACCCGAAAGGCGGCGTGGGTCGTTCCACGACGGTCTACATGCTCGGCGCCGAACTGGCGCTCCGCGGCCACCGCGTGGCGCTGATCGACAGAGACCAGGGCCGCCACCTCACGCGCGTTTTCGACTTCTATCCGCCAGGTCTCGACGACTTGGTCCTCGGCGAAGATCCTTCCGCGATCATCCGCATCGTCGACACAGCTCCCGAAGTGAACGGCGATCGCGCGATCGGGTATCTGCAAGAGGCAAACTGGGCGCTAGTGCCCGTGAAAGGTCCAGAGGCCGGCTCAGTGCTCGCTTTGCCTCTCCTGCTTGACTGGCTCGAGCAGGCGCGTGGAGCGCGGCTACTGGGCTTCCTCCCGACGATGTACAAAAGCCGCCGCGGCGATTCTCGCCAGTGGCTGGATGAGCTCGAGCGCCTCGCTGCAACGACCGGGACGCGCGTGTTCTCGCCGATCGGGGATCTCGCGAGTCTCGCAACGTTCCGGCTGGAAGCCCATCCCTACGCCGCTCTGGCCGCTGCGGTCGAAGAGGTCCTGGTTGCCGCGCCCGTCTAGAGCGCCGGTCTCATTCGCCGCTGCCAGGGTGACCGCGCGCCAGGTTGCCGCTGTTCAAGATCATCCTGCGGACTCGCTTCCGCTCCGTGCTATTCGGCCGAGTCCCCGAAATCCGCGCCACCACATGGGCGACGTCAGTGAACTCGTCGAGAGCCTGCGAGCGCACGGTCTCTTGCAGCCTGTGGTTGTGCGCCGGCATGACACTGGCTATGAACTGATTGCCGGGCACCGCCGCTATGAAGCAGCCAAAGTCCTCGGCTGGACAGAGATCGCTGCCGTCATACGCGATGAAACAGACGACCAGGCCTACATCCTCACGCTCGTCGAGAACCTGCAGCGCCAGGACCTGACGCCACTCGAAGAGGCCGAAGGCCTCGGTGCTCTCGTTCGCGAGCGCAAATGGTCCATCCGCAAGGTCGCCGATGCGATTAAACGTGACCACCTATACGTCAGCCGGCGTCTTCGGGTTTTTGAGGATCCGGTACTTCGTCAGCCCGTGCTCGAGCAGCGACTCCCTGTCAGTACGGCCGAGGTCCTGCTTCGCGTCGAGGCCGAGCAGCGCGCTCAGTTGGTCGACGAGGCAATCGCCCATTGCTGGGGCCAAATGGACTTGCGTCGGACACTCCAGGAGCGCTCTCGCAATATGGAACAGACATCACCACGGCGGGGAGTAACTCCCCACCCAAATCGCAGCACGTACCTGGTCAATTTGCTGACCGAAGTCCAGACGGTGCTCGAGGCCGGCGTCGAGGATCTCAGTCCAAAGGCGCGCCGGGTACTCCAGACCACATATCGCCAACTGGCACGTCTCGAGCCGGCGACCAGCGGGCGTCACGCCTGAAAATTCGCTCCACGCTGTGCCTACCGCCAGTCGTCTCCGGGCATGATGCGGCGCATGAACTCGTCAAACAACGGGACCGTGAAAGCGGTGTCGCCATGGCTGGGACTCCAGATCATGCCTTTCGCGATTAATCCGTTGCGAATTGGTGCAAGTGCCGTCACGGGTCTGCCGAGCGCGTCCGCTATGGCACCCGATCGATGGGGCCCTGGACCAAGTTCCGCCATGGCGCGCATGTACTTCTTTTCTGACGGAGTTAGACGGTCAAAGCGGACAAGGAAGAAGCTCTCGTCCAGCACCGCGACCGTTACCTGAGTCGCTGACTCTACATCGCTCTTGTCAATGGGCGATTCATCGGCGCAGTCCCAGGATTGCTTCCCCCACTCCTGAAGGAAGTAGGGATAACAATGCGTCGCCGCAACCAAGCTGTCGAGAGCATCCTCAGTGATCGCTACTTGTTGGTCCTGCAGCGGCTTCGTGATAGCGAAACGAGCCGCCGCTTCGGGTAGCGGCCCAACCATTGGGAAGTTGAACAATCGCTCTGCGTATGACTTTGCGTTGCCCATACGCCCACGTAGCTGCGGTAGGCCCGCGCCGACCAGCATGACTGGCAGACGTGCTTGGGCGCACCGATGCATCGCCGTGATGAGCGCGGCCAGTTCGTCTTCGTCGACGTATTGCAACTCATCTATGAAGATCACAACTGCCATATCGGCCGCCTTTGCCGCTCGGCCGACCTCTTCAAGCAATGCCTGCAAGTCGTGTTCAAGGTCGCCGTTGTCGGCGAGGCCCGGCTCCGGGTCGAAATCGAAGCCCACTTCGATGTCCGAATACGTCACCTTGAGTCCTTTGGCAAAACCCGCTAGAGCTCGTAGCCCCCGTTGCGCAAGATCCTTCGCTTTCTCAGTCCGGCTCAAGCGCAACAGGGCTATTCGCAGTTCAGGCGCCAACAGGGATGGCAGCGAACGTCCCTCGGGTGCTTCTATTCGTATCGCCTGAACCGCAGACCGTTCAGCGTCCTCGCGCATACGATCGAGCAGAACCGTCTTACCCACGCCGCGCAGCCCGACCATCAGCACGCTCTTGCTTGGAAGTCCACGTCGCACCCGCTCGATGGCAATCCGTACGGTTTCGCGCAGCTCGTCGCGTCCAGCCAGTTCGGGAGGGGGTGTACCAGCACCTGGCGCGAACGGGTTCGAAACGGGATCCACGCGCCCTAGTCTATAGTGTTCTTTGCAATCTTATCTAATTTTCATAAGATCGCTAATATCGCTATAAGCGGCCGGGTCCCTAGTCTAGTCTGGTGCCTCCGCAGAGCTGCTCAGCACCCGATCTGACTGTGCATCCCAAGCCGGTTCTTCTCGAGACAGCCCCTCGCGTGAAGACAGGTTGATGACGGCGTCGGCCCAGATATCGTATGTCGTCCGCACTTCACCGGTGTTCCTCGCGGTGTACTCGCCCATCTCCAGGCGACCGCGCACCAGGACTCGGCTGCCTTTGTGCAGCTCGCGCGCGGCGTAGTCGGCACGGCCGCCACCCATCCGTGCCCGGAACCAATCGGTGCGTTCGACCTGTTCGCCGTTCGCGTCCTTACGCCTCGAGTTGACCGCCACGCGAATACTGGTCAGTTGTTTGCCGTCAGCCGTGAACCGTTCTTCCGGGTCGGCGCCCAGGTTGCCGATGATCTCAATGAACAACATGAGTTTTCAAGCCTCGCCCCAAAATTTGGGGACCACTACTCACAGAAAGTCAAACCCACAGATGCTGGCAGCGGTGAGCGATCGACGGCCTGCCGCCGGCGCACCAGATCGCCCAGTGTGCAGGCGCCGAGTTCGTCCTCGGTCACCGTGACGGCCTCGTCGACGATGAATGCCGCACGTCTGGGACCAACAGTAGATGCTCGACGAGTTCGGCTTTGAGTGTCGCGAAGATTGCGCCGCGGTCGCGCTTGCATTGCCCCTTTCCTTCGGCTTCCCGGCGCATCTTGGTGTTGCTCCCGGGCGGCCACGCCCTCACCATGTCGCGCGCTCCTGCGCGATCCACGCGCGCAGTTCCAGCAGCGCGGCTTTCGCGTCGAGTTCCGCGGTTCGCACACCGGCCCAAGGCCTCGCGATGGGAGGTTTTCGACGTTCAAACTTCGGCTTGTCCGCTCGCCGACGGCGCGTCTTCGCTGCCTGGCAGTCCGCGCTCGAGCAGTAGCGCTCACCCGCCCTCGGTAGGCGAACACGGACCCACACGCTCGACAACGGTTCATCTGGCGACCTTCGAGCCAGACCATGTCTCAGTTGTCCGTTTCGTCGTGAGCGGGACAGAACAGGCCGCCACAACCGCATCGAATGTCAGTCAGCATCACCCGTCACACACCTTCTCCAGCACCAACTTCTTAGCGGCCCGCAGCGCTGAGCGGGGTCGCGGTCAAGGCCGAAGAGCGGAGTGGGAAGGGGCCCCGCGTTGGGCCCCGCGGCACTTCGGAACCGTGGGTACGCGGGGTAGGTTCCCACGGAGCGTGCCTTGGGCGCGGCGCCGCGAAGTGGTATCCACACTCTGAAGTTGGTGCTGGGCGTCGTCTTTTTCCGCTCGGCGCTGGCGAGCCCATCATGCGGGGGGTTATGGCGGGAGGGAGCGCGCCAGCAGCGACTGGCCTGAGGGGGTTGCTAAAACTCCCCTCACCCGTGTTCACGAGATACCCACCCCATGCATCAAGGACACGATCACCTGGACAGCGATCGCGAACATCACCACCCACAAAAGCACCTTCAAACACCCGGCATTGACCATCTGACGCCGAGCGTGAATAGCCTCATGGCATGTCCGGCAGAGCGCCTGCAGCTCCTCTGGCCGCTCGTTGCCAAGGTTCCTGTACCCCCGTGCATGATGCACATCAAGTCGGCCGCCGCGGCCACACGCGCTGCAGCGGTAGCCGGCGCGACGAATGACGTCTGCACGCAGTAGTCGCCAGCGCTCGCTCCCGAGGTAAGCGGTGTACGCAGCGCTGTGCCGGCGAGCCATCCGAAGCGGCCTGAGCGATACAGAACCCCGTCAGCCAGCTGCGGCGGAGTCCGACGTCACCAGCGCTCCAGCGCTGCCTGGACGGTGCTCGGCAGCCGGCCATCGGCGATCCAGCCGTCCAGGGCCTCGGTATGCTCAGCGGGCTGCACGCCCAGCACGAACCGCCCGGCCGCGGCGATGCGGCGCAGCAGGGTGGTGTGCTCGGGCGCCTGGAAGTCGATGGTGTACGCGGCTTTGACGGGCCGGACCACCTGGCAGGTCATCCGAATCCAGCGTGGCTGGAAGCTCAGGGGTGCGACCAGCCAGCCCACGTGGACTTCTGGCATGTCCTGCTCCTGGTCGGCTACGCGGAACAGGTCCACGAAATCGGGCCGCCCGGTGGCATCCACCAGCACGATCGGCAACTTCTGGTCCTCCAGGTCCACGAAGAACTCGGCGATCGGCAGCAGGTTGGTACGGTCGTGAACCGTGATCTCGTGCGCTTCGACGCCAGCCTCGAGCGGCTGGCTCAGGTAATCCACCAGGATGGCCGCATCAGTGGGCGAGTCGAGCCGGTGCACCCCGACGACGCTCGCCTCCAGCAGCGCCGACCGCAGTCTGGGCTCGTTGGGTAAGCCGGGCGCCGTCAGAATGGCGCACAGGCGGCCATCACCGGCAGCTGCCGCGTCCCACAGCTTCAGCAGCGCCGCGGCGTCATGTCGCTGGGTCAGATCGTGGCCCAGGACAACAACCGGCTGATCGCCTCTGGCCAGGCGCACACCGTGCACGCCCTCGACAAAGCCCGCCACATCCAGTCCCGAGGCAAGCAGGTCGATCCACAGCAGCTGCTCGAAGGCCGGCAAGCCTTCGGTCGGTGCGCGACCTCGACGCGCGCGCAGACGGCCGCGCCATCCTCGGGCACCACCGTCAGGCTGGACGGGCCAGCGTTGCAGGGCGATGCCGAGCTCCTGCGCCAGGATCTCGAGGTGGCCGATCAGTGGGTCCAGGCCCTGGTCGGCGATCACCACCGCGTGCCCGATTTGCAGTGCGCGCCGGATCAGCGTCTGCAGCGTCACCCAACGGCCCGAGTCGACGGCGCCAAAAATCGCCACCCGTGGACCAGCGTCCCAGTCCTCGGCCACCGGCTGCACGTGCTGGGGCATGTCTACGGCTGACGCCTGGAACGCCGGCTCTGTACGGACGGCCAACGGTCCGCGTCGAAGTCGACGGGCTGCTGCAGGCCTTTGCTGAGCCCGCTGCGGATGGTGGCCCAGGTCTTCCGCGGTCCATCCTGCGGATCGCTGACCAGTCCGTTGCGCTCAGCCGCGGCGAACAGCGCATCCTCGACCGCAGCCTGGTTGAGCGCGCCGGCCGCCACCCACTGCCCGAGCTTCCAGGCTGCCCTGTTGAGTGCGTCGTTGCGGCCGCCCGCGGCGACCTTCGCCAGGTCGCCGATCACCTTCGCCAGGTACGCCTCGCCGCGCCGCCGCTCGCGCTCGGTCGGCTCACGCGGCACGCTCGCCACCGGTAGGCGTCGCATCGCGAGTACGGCGCGTTCGGCCGGCAGGTCGGGCAGTCTGGCCGGCTCCAGCAAGCGCCGGACGTGGCAGCGGCTCTCCGTCTGGACGCCCACCGGGTGACTGGGCAGGTAATACTGCCGGCTGGCGTCCTTGCAATTCGGGTCGCTCTCGGGGCACAGCGCGTGGTGCGCCCGCCGCCAGGTTGCTGGCCAGTGTGTGGCCGCCACCGGCGCCGCCAGCGGCAGCACCAGCCGCCAGCGTGGGTGCTCGGGCGTGTGCTGATACGTCGTGTGCGCCAGGTACCAGTACGCCTCCAGCCGCGCCCAGTCCGGCTCGACACGGTCGCAATCGAACACCAGGCAGGTCACCGCTTCGACGCCGTCGTTGCCGCGCGTGCTCACCCCGTCGGCATAGCGGGTGGGTGCCCAGCAGCGTGCCTGGCGCTTGTCCGCAAGCTCCGTGAAAGTCGTCAGCAAACGGCTCAGCTCGTCGAGTCCGACTGTCCGCTGCTCGACTGCCGGCCGGTCGACCCCCGCGAACAGCGCAATTTCAAGCCCCCTCCCCGCCGTACCGCAGGTATCCGCCAGTCTGTGTGATTCTCCCGCCGCGGCAGTCTCCTCTGACCGCTCATCCCTGACAACCCCGTTGTCAGGTTCCAGGTCGGCACCAGCGCCTGACCCGGGTGTCGCCGCTGGTTCACGGTGATCAGCACGATCAATCTGATCACCGTGTTGATCGTCGGCGCCCCTGACGCCGCCGTCCTGACGCTCAAACTCGAAACCAGCTTTCGTTGATCGCGGGTGTTCAGCCGAACGTTCAGTTTGAACACCCTGAACACCTGACTGAACACCACCAGTAGCGTCTGCGTGCGCCGTCCCGAGCGAGATTCCCAGCCGCTCGGCGATGCGTCGCAGGCTCAACCCCTGTGCGCGGAGCTGCTGCACCGCTACTCGGCGCTGCTCGACCGGCGATGGCTCACTGGCGGTTTTCTCCGGACTCGGCTCAGTCGATGTCTTGCCCTCAGCATCCTCGGATTCGGATGCCTCGTGCTCCGTGGCGGATACCTCCGCGCCTATCTCGTCCTCGTCGAGCAGGTGTCGGCGTTCGGCCTCGCGACGGCGGTGCTCGGCACGTGAGATCGGCTCCAGGTGCGTGATCTCGACGCACCAGCGGTGGCGGCAGGTATGGTCCACCTCCCAGCTGCGCGGAACCTCGCCATATTCCCAGGTCGCCAGCAGCCGATGCGCCTGCCGCTTGTGGCCGTGGTACCAGGCGCGGCCATAGCCGTCCTTGTCGTAGCTGCCCCGCCACTCGCGGCAGCCGTCCTGGCGCAGCGGGCCGATCAGCCGTCGCACGGCTGCGCGTGCCAGCTCTTCCGCCGTGGGTGGTGGGCCAGGTCGAGGTCCGCCTGCAGACGCTGTCTCTTCGTCGGCGGGCGGATGTCCCGGTGGCAACGCTAGCCGCGCCGGCCGCTCCGGCCGAGCGGGTGTGGCCACCACCAGCACGCCTACCCGCTCGCGGGCGTTCATTCCGATCGGCGCGCCGTGGAACCACGCGTGGCCGGTCGGCAAGCTCTGCAGCCAACTCGGGTACACCCGCGGCTCCTCGCGCAAGCGCGTTGTCGTGCGCCCGTCGCTGCCGTAGCTCACGTCCTCGCGCCACGTCGTGCCGAACAGCGCCGCCATCTTCTCCGCGTCGGTCGGCGAGCCCTGACGGAAGATCAGCTGCCAGCCCGTCGAGCGCAACACCGCGTCTGGCAGGTCCGGGTGGACCTCGCGCAGGCCGGCGATGCCCTGATCGGCGACCACCATGCCGATACCCGCGTCCCGCGCCGTCCCGAACAGGTCCGCCAGCCAGCGCCCCTCGTGGCGCAGCAAACGCGGGTCGTCGACTAGGAACAGACAGCGTCCCCACCAGCGCGCCTGGCGCAGCTCTGTCGCCAGCCGCAGCATGGCCACCAGCGCCCAGGCGCCCATCTTGCGCGAGATCGCCCCGTAGCGCGGGTCCAGCCGGATCAGCAGCTTACCGTTCGTGGCCAGTACGTCGGCGAGGCGCAATGCGTCGGCACCGGCGCCCAGCGAGCGGCCGGCCGGCGAGTCCAGCAGTGTCCCCAGGCGCTCGGCGAAGGTCTGCAAGCCCTCACGGATGGTGGCGCTGGCCTCGTCCAGCTCGGCCAGCCAGCGCTGGGCCGTCCGATCACCAACTGGCATCGCGTCGCGGATCGCCTCGGCCAGCGTCGACGGGCTGCTGACCAGCTCCAGAATGCGCACCGGATCCAGCGGCTCGGCCCGCCAGCGCAGCACCTGGCCGGCGCGAATGACGGCGTGCTCGGCGATGGCGCGGTACACCGCGCCGCGATCACCGTACTCCTCACCCTCGAGCATCTGCTGGGCGAGAATGGCCGGCTCCGGGTCGAGCAGATCCAGGCGCAGCGGGCCGCCAATCTCCCACACCAGCCCCGGCACGCTCCACATCGTCTCGACCAACTGCTGGTCGCCCTTGCAGTCCAGGACGATGACCGGCCCCGGATAACCCTGGACCAGTCCGCGTAGCATCGTCGTCTTGCCCGAGCCGCTGGCGCCGCCGCTGTAGCCGTGGTGGTTCAGCTCCTCCAGGGTGAGCTCGATGGTGCCGAACAGGCCCCGCTCATAGCCGACGCCGATGCGGTCCGGTCCGTGACGAATGCCCCCCGCCGCGCGTCGCCTGGCCAGCCAGCCCGGCTGAGGCACTGCAAGCACGTGCGTCGCGCGCGCCAGTCGCGCATGTGGCGTGCTCTTGCGCTTCATGACCAGCAGCAGCAGGCCCATCATGCCCATCTCGACCAGGACGGCGACCGGCATACCGTTCCACGTGGGCAGCATGAGCCTGTTCAAATCAGCCCAGAGTGCCTGCGGGACATCCGACGACATGGCAGTACTCAGCCTCAGGCGGGTGCGGGCTGCCCGACCGCCGGATTGTCGCCCGCGAACGGCCTCAACGTCGAACATTTGTTCATGCGCCGGCGCGTCTATCTTGCCCGATCAGGTATGCGACCGATCCGGTAAGCCCCGCCTGACCTAGGCGCGCCGGCACCACGATCGGCGCCACTCACGCCGGACGCTGTCCACGCACTCATCAATTTGCTCAGGCGCCCGCGAAGTCGATCACGCCGGTTCGGACCGCTACCCGCGTAGGTCCCCTTTGTCAGATCGGAGCCCAGACCTGGTTGCCAACCCAGCCGAATTACCAGGACGCTGGCAACGCGATCGCGCAGTGCGCCCGCCAGCGCCTGCTCACGTGGGCAATCAGCGCACCGCGGTTTCAGAACCAGAAAAAGAAGGGACCGACGGCGACACCCCAGTGCGACCGTGCTTTCCTCTTCATGCTCCTGGGGATGGGCGGCTTCCTGGCCGCGCGCAGCATGCGGCTGAATACCCAGAGCATGAAGAGGATCAGCAGGCCCAGCACAATCCACTGATCTATCGCGAGTGACGGCATCCCGCTTTCCCCTTCCTTCAGCAGTAATAGTCCGCCAAGCTGACGCCGATGGCCAGTCCTGAGCCGTCATGCGGCCACTTCCTCCCGTGCCACCTGACCATTGGTCGACATCGCCGCCTCCAGATAGCGCACCCGACGGCGACGCGTCTGGGCCGTTCGGGGCGTCGTGTGTGCCATCGCGTGCTCGTCAGGCGAGATCTTCTCGAACAGGTCCAGCCACACCCGTCGCGTGCCGTTGAACGTCGCGAGCAACCCTGTGCCGGATGTCGCCGCCTCGATCTTCGCCTTCTCTTCGGTTGTCAGTCGCAGGACAGCCGCTACGGCGTCAACTTCGGCCGGGTTTTGCTGCCCGCACCACCAGCTGTCGACCAGGCCGTGTACCCGGCGACCCAGTTGCGAGCCGAACCAGTCGGACACGAGCTGGGTGACGATGTTGACGCCGATGCCCCAGTGACGGCCGCGCTGGATGAGGTCATTCAACCGCGCTGACGCCTCGCCGCTGCGCAGCACGTTGACCGCCTCATCCACAAGAAAGTCCGTCGGCGCCTGGTGGGTCGAGACGTACTCGATCAGCCGATCGCAAATCCTGACGAACGCGGGACCGTACTCATCGTCTGGGCACTCGGACAGGTCCCAGACGACCACGCGCGAATGACGCGTGATCGCGACTGTGTCGACATCGGCGGCGCGCAGGATCCGTGGCGCCTGGCCGTGGAGGTACTCGCAGAAACGACCGCTGTACTCATGCTGCTCGTCGCTGTCGATCGCCCACAACGACACGTCGTGCTGAAAGAGCTTTCGGCTGTGCAGGATGCGCTCGAGGAAGCCCTTGCCGGCGCCTGAGCCACCGTAGGCGGCCATGTGCGCATTCTTCTGGCCAGCGCGCGTCCAGAACAGGCAGGGCGCGTTGCCGGCTTCGCCGAGTACGACGCCACCTTCGAGTTGCAGCGTCGCCGAGCTGAGCGGCGTTGTCCTGGCCAGCGTGCCTGTCTCCACACGCCGACTGCGCTGCGGGAGTGGGTATTTTCCAAGCGGCGCGACCTGCTCGAGGCCTTCCCATTGCTCCCAGTCCAGCCGCTGCAGCTTCGGATTGCCGCGGTCGCGGACCCGCTGACGGAGCCGGCGGTCGAGTTGTTCGAGCTCCGCGCGCGTGCCGGCGCGAATTGCCATGGTGATGCTCGCATCGAAAGGTTTGACCTGCGAGCGTTCCATGGCCATCGCCAGACCGCGGACCTGCTCGAGCGCCAGATCACGCTCGCGGGTCTGCCGACTCGTGGCCAGCGCGATCTCCCGCCGGTCCAGGTGACGCTTGCCCTCGCCGACATCACGTGGACTGATGCGCAGCACGACATCCACCGGCAGGTCACTGTCCGTGAGGTGCGACCACCAGTCGGTCGTGATCGTCGACGGGAAGCTACCCAGCGCGTACGTTCTGACGTACTCACCGTCAACGATCAGATCGCCGGCCTTGCGCTCGACCATCGCCGGGCCAATCCGGTCGATATTCGGCCGCAGCGGCCACGCGGCGTCGACGAGTTGCTCGAGATCGTGATCCGACTCGGGTTCGATGGGTCGCCAGTCGAATTGCTGCATGCTCGATCGGATGTCGGCGCAGCGGTTGCGCAGCGTGTCGACGCCGGGCGCGGGAATGATCAGTAATCGGTCGCGAGCGATCAGTGGTCGGTCGCCGAGATGGTTCTGCAGCCACTTGGCGAGCTCGCGCGCTTCCTGGCTGCCGTGCTCGAAAACTTCGTAGATCGCTTGCAGGCGCCGAAGTCGGCGCGCGCGGATGACGACGGTCACCTCGTGGCCGAGGGCGTCCAGGAATGTGCCCCATTGCGCGCGATGGCGGCGTTTGGCTGCCACACTGGCCACCGACAGGTTGACCGTCGGCAATCGCCAAACGGTCAGACAACGCTCACCACTGCCGGGATAGAACGCGCCGTCCTCGACGCGCATCTGTTGGTACGACTTGAGCCGGTCTGGATCGAGCAGCCTCGGCCGGCTCACATGCCGCAGCATCGTCCCCAGGCCGTGCTCAGGCGGTGGTTGAAGCCACCATGCACCGAACGGCAGCAACAGCAGCGGCGGGCCGAATTGCGCGATCGCTCGGCCCAGATCGTCGGCACCTGCGGCTGTTGCTGCGGCCAACGCCATCGACGACGCCACCCAACCGCCAAGGCCCACGACCCACAGTCGATGTGGGATAGGCCCGATCGATTCGTGGGCTTCCAGATGCGTCGGAACAGGGTATGGCGCCTCGAGGTCCTCGAGGTCGGTGGCCATGAGGAGCTTAGCTCCCGCTGCCGGCCATGGTCGCGACGATCGCCGCGGCGTTGACGACTAGGGCCAAGCCGACGGCGACTCGCAATGCCGCGTTCTTGAGGAAGTGAACTGTGTTGTTTTCCCACGGCATGAGCGTCAAGCCGATGCCAACGCAGATGATGACCAGCGTCGCGATCGCACGCGCGGGCATCGTCGCCTGGGAAGAAAGTTGCGTAAACAGTGTGGTGATGGCTGCGCCCACGCGCGACCTCCCAGAGTGAACGACCGACCTGGCGTGCGGGACCAGGCCGTCAGGCGATCATCGGTAGCCGTACTGATCTGCCAGGAGTTGCGAGCGGATGGCTGGCGCGCTGGCCGCGGTCGCTGCCTGCACTCCGCCGCCCAGACGCATCGCCTGCCATGGCAAGCCTCCCCACGGTGCGCCGCCACCAGCGCTGATCATTCCGAACGGGATCAAGCTGTAGAGATCGGTCGCCAGCTGCAGAAACGCGATCGAAAACACGAACGCCGCCAAGCCACTGCCGCCGACACCGGCGAACAGACCGAGTCCGATGGCAAGTGCAAACACGCTCGGAATCTGAGCGGCCAGCATTCCACCCCACACACGCGCCCACCAGCCGAGTAGCCAGCGCGTCTGTGGAATGGCGTACAAAGCGCACGCTGCCAGTCCGACCGGCAGCAGCACTGCTAGAAAACCGATCCGCCAGGCTGCTTTGATCAGCAACCTGATCGCGAAGAATGCGAGGATCAACAACAGAACGGCGCTCACAAGTGGATCGTTGACCGACCCGGCGCTGGCAACGTATGCCGACAAGCTGGCACCGCTCGCGACTGCGGCGGCGGCTTGATTGACGAGTCCGATCACTGTCGGGATCACGAGTGGAAACGCCGCCACCAGGATGACCGCGCCGATGATGCCGTTGACGAACTCGCCGATCACATCTGAGTGACTGCGCACGATGCCGCCGAGCATCGACTTGATCCCGAGCAACACCACGGCGAACAGCAGCACCGCTCGCGCACCGGTCTGGACGTCGGCAATCTGCCCGGCGACCGGTCCGAACGACCAGGTCATCCCCACTGGCGTCTGGCTCAGGATGTTTGCACCGCTGCCCCAGATGCCATCCAGCGCGGCATGCTCCGTCTTTTGAAGCCACTCGCCGACGGCATCGAAAAACAGCCCGACGAGATTGGGCACGAGCGCGGTCCAGTCCGGCGTGGGCAGCGTGATGTTGATCCCACCACCACCATTCGGTGTCGGCGCGACAGGCGGTGTCTGCGCAAACAGAAAGCCGCTCACTGGTCGATCTCCGCGGCGACATCGCAGTTGCCGTCCGCGTTCTGTGCACACGGCGTCTCATCGACCAGGTCCCCAACCAGCGCCGGGCAGCGCTGGTCAGACTGAATCAGCACCGCGCTTCCGCTGCTGCCAAAAAGCACCTCGACGTTCGCGTCGCCCTCGAGGAACTCGCAGCCAGGTCCCAGCGCGACCTCGTACCGTCCCGTTGGCAGCACCAGCACCGCGTCGGGCGCCTGTGCATCCAGCAGGTAACCGCTGATCCCGAGCGATTGCCCGAGCAACGCCAGCGCAAACAGCCACATTGCCTTCGCTCCTTTCAGTTGCCCGCAGCTCGACCAGCAGCTAACGCTCGCGCGAGCGCTTGCGGCCAGGACGGCGAGCCAGACCCACCCCCACACCCGCCAGGAAATGTGCACCACAGAAACCAACCACCCTGCAGGTACAGCGTCCGCGCGGCGCGTGCGTTCGTCAGGGGATCGAGTAGGGCCTGGATACCGCCGAACGCCGCCGCATGCGACGAATTAATCTGCCAAAGCCCGATATCCACCGAATGGTCGTGATTCGGCGGGCTGATGACCAATGGATCGCCCCGACCGTTCTCTGCGATCGACACCGCGGTGGCGAACACCGCCTCGGCTGGCGAAAAGCCGACCTCGAGCGCTAGTTGGAAGCGGTCGAGATCCGAAAAAAATCCAGCGGGTATAGACGCGGGAACTATCGCGACATTTGGACCGCTCGGCTGCGCGGGTGCCGGCAGTACACCAACGGGCAGCGAGACGTGGACCATAGGTGGTGCACCGTCTGGCACGCCCACGCTGAGCCAGGGCATCGCGGCGATGACGCTGATCACCATCAACACGAGTGCTGCGAACAACGCGGCAAACCCACCGACCAGACCCACGAGCAGCTTCATGCGGAATCAGTCCGACGCCGGAAGTTTCGACAACTGAACGAGCATACAACGTACACTAATCGTACACTCAGAGTGCCGACAGCGACAATGACTGCTCGACCACCGTCCGACGGAAGTACGATGCCGCGCACCGTGCCGGCACCGACGTCTGTGGCTTTGCCATCGCTGGTTCATTGGCGAGTCCAGCGTGGCTTCACTCAGGCCGAGCTGGCTGAGCTGATTGGCGTACGCCGCGCCACGGTCGCACGCATTGAGTCCGGCAAGCCGGCGCTGGTGAAAACCGCCCGCGCGATCGCTGAAGCACTGGGCGTTGAAGTCGCCGATCTCCAACGCCAATCGCCGCCCGCGAGCTGACTGAGTCATCTCATCGAGTCTCTGATCGCAGGCGTCACGCGAAGCGGCACCGCCGTCATCGGTCAGCGTCACAAACTCACAATCCTCGACCAGGTCGCGGATCGGAACCAGCCACCGGCCAGCCGCTAGCCGTCCGCTGCTTGCCGTCATGCCCGCCAGTTTCCAGACGCGGCGTTCCGAAGGCGTTCCCATGCCGTGTCCAAACCGCGTCGAAGCCGTGTCGAGGCGTTCCAAAGGCGTTCCGTCCACCATCGACATCGAGCATGTCGCTGACGCGTTGGCGGAGCGTTTGTCCTGGTCGCACACGCCGCCAGTAACGCACAGCCTGGGTGCCGCGACTGTGCCCCGGACCGTGCCAGTAGCGTGCCGAGCACGGCTCATCCGATTGCGCCCCCACCTGACCAGCTTCGGCTAGGGGCCACGGACGCTTCAACCGCATCCCTGGACGCCTCTCAGACGTCCGAGTTAGCGTGTAAACGTCCCCAAACGTCCTACCCAACCATGGCCAACGAACGGCTCCGCGGCGCCCTCGCAGCTCATGCTCTGACCGTCGACGCCGTCGCTGCTCGAACCGGCGTGGACCCAAAGACGGTTCAGCGCTGGCTCGCCGGCCGCACTCCCCATGCCCGCCATCGGTGGGCCGTCGCTTCCCTGGTGCGCGAGGACGAGGCCTACCTCTGGCCAGCGATCGCTAGCAATCGCCAGGTGCCTAATACGGTCGCGCACGAGTTCCTGACGCTGTATTCCCACCGTGCCGATGTCCCGCCTGCGCTGTGGCGCACGCTGTTCAACCAGGTCCGCCAGGATCTCAACATCCTCGTCTACGCCGCGGTGTTCTTACCTGAACAGCAACTCGACCTCCTGGATCTGCTGAGCGAGCGAGCGGCCACCGGCTGTACGGTGCGAATCGCCCTCGGCGATCCGTCCAGCCCCAAATTGCTAGAACGCGGCGCCGAAGAGAAGTTCGGCGCAGGCATCGTTTCGCGCGCCGAGAACGCCTTGAGGCATTACGCGCCCTTGCACAACTGCCCTGGTATCGAGATCCGCGTACACGCCACCACCCTGTACAACTCGATTTATCGTTTCGACGACGTCATGCTGGTCAATACCCACGTCTGGGGCCTGAGCGCCTTCGCCGCGCCCGTCTTGCACCTGCGCAGGCTCGTTACCGGCGGACTGTTTGACACGTTTGCCCAGAGCTTCGAGGCGGTCTGGACAACCGCCACGCCCGCCTATCCACGCTGATGCCCGGCCGAGTCGAGTACTTCGACGATCCCAGCGCCCCCATCGCGAACTCGCTCGTTGTCGCCGTCACCGCGATCGTCACCAACGACGACGGGGACCTGCTCATGCAGAAGCGCACCGACAACGACCTGTGGGGCCTGCCTGGTGGCGCCATGAATATCGGCGAGAGCATCGGCCAGGCGGTCACCCGTGAGGTGCTCGAAGAAACCGCACTCCAGATCCAACCAACCGGAATCGTCGGGATCTATTCGGACCCCGGCCACATCATTGCCTACGCGGATGGCGAAGTGCGGCAGGAGTTTTCCATTTGCTTCACCGCCCGAATCGTGGGAGGCCAGCTGACTGTCGGCGACACAGAGTCAACCGAAGTCCGGTTCGTCAAGCGGAGTGAGATCGAGCAATTGTCGATGGGAAGATCCACGCGTATTCGGATCCAGCACTTCCTCGAGCGAAGGACTTTGCCTTACTTCGCCTGACAGTGATTCCTATGGCAGGGCCGTCATCGGACGTCCGCCCCGTGTCCTCGACCGACCCTGAACGATGTCGACACCGACTCATCCTTCGCCATTCGGCATAACCCCACGCCGGCAGCGCCGCCAACCCGCGACGTGCGGGAGGCATGCACGTCGCGGGTATCAAGTCAGGCCAGCCAGCTGTGACTTCGCGACCATTACGCCAACGTGCCCGTGCTCCAGCGCCTGGCCGGCTCCGCACCGTCTCCCCCGCGGCGTTCGAGCAGTGCGTCGGCGAGCTCTCCAAAACTCTGGTCGCTACGCGGTACTCGCTACGCCATTCCGGGGCGATCATGGCACCGACCTGAACGTCGACCGGACAAGGCGAGCGCGCAATCGTGCAGTGCAAGCATTGGCCCAGCAGGTGCCGTCGGCGAGCCCGTTCTCCGTGAACTCTACGGCACGCTCCATCACGTCAGCGCTCAGACTGCGTACGTGGTGACGTCAGGCAACGTGACCCCAGCCGGTCGCGTATGAGTGAAGGACAAGCCCATCGTGATCTGGGACTGGCAGCACCTGGTCGAGCATTGCCCGCCAACTCGACGAACCGGTTACCAGCAGCGCTGGCGCTGAAACTTCTCTGTCTGTCCGACCTGGGTGGTACGTGTACGGCGACGATCTCAATTCGCCCTGGGCGATCAAGCTGCCGAAGTCTATCGGCGAGCATCCACTGCTCGGGTTCCAACCGCTGACTGACCCAAACATCGAATCGTGCCGAAGCTCGTCCAGAGCAGCCGCGGGCGTGCCCGCCACGGTGCCCTTGAGCGTGCTGCGGATCGTGCCTCGGCGACCTTGAATTCGTGAACGACGTGCGGCGGCGTGGCCATCAGTCGCTCGCGGCCAGAGGCTGATAGGTAGGTCGCCTCACTAATAGGTCCACGCTCGGGTGGAACCTGCTCGCCCGTCTCCTTTAGCTTCGTGCGAGATACATGGAATACATGCGATACTCAACACCTATGATCACGACCATCCGACGCAGCGGGAACAGCTTCGTCATCCGTGTGCCTCGCGAAGAAATGGAGCGTATTGGCGTCCAGGAAGGCGAGCACGTGTCGGTTGAGATTCGGGCTCTCGACGTGCGGCCGCGCCTGTCAGCCGATCTGCGCGCCAGCGTTGACGCCGAGATCGCTCGCAGCGCGCGCGCCTTCGAACGCCTGGCGAATGCCTGAGACCCGCTACATCACCATCGACGACGTGCTGGCGATCGCCGACGCGTTCTTCGCCGCCCTCGACTACGCGCCACCAGTCTTGCGCGGCGGCGGCCGCGAGCTGCTCGATTCGGCGCTCGCCCGCCCGCAGATGCACGCGTTCTATGCTGAAGCCGACCTGACCCTACAGGCAGCTAAGCTGTGCGCGGGCATTGCCCAGAATCAGCCGTTCGTCGATGGCAACAAACGGGCAGCCTTCGCCGCGTGTATCGTCTTCTTGCGCGTCAACGGCCACCCGCTGCATGTGGGTGCTCATGACGAGTTGGCCGAGCAGATCATCGCGCTGGGCACCGTCTCCGATCGAACCACTGCTGAGCGGGAACTGGCGCGTTGGCTGGGTGATCATACCGACTGAATTCGCCAAGGGGCGGCGCGTGCACATGAACGTCTGTGTTGAAGCCCTGGTCAAGCTTCACGACTTTGTCTGCCTCACCCGTCATTTAGCAGAAACTCCAGCGGCCAACTTAAGGCCACGCCATGTCGGAATCAGCGCCCGGTCACGACGCGTGGGCCGACGAGCCTGAAACGACAAGCCTCAGCGCTTTTTGCGGTTGACGCGTCGGCTGCGTTGTGCCAGTTTGCGGCGTGCCGCCGCGACGGTCCTGGTCGCTCGGCTTGTCGAGTTGCTGCTGGCACGCAACGGCAACTCCTCTACGTGCTGTGGTGCGTTGATCCGCGGGCCTGCGTTGTACGTCTCCGCCCAGGCTTGCAGGCCCTCCGGCGTGCTCATGTCGAAGCCAGAGGCCCAGCCTTGCGCGAGCAGTGACTTGGCCAGACCAAAATTGGCCGGATCCTGCATTTCCCGCTCGAACCGACGGCCCGTCGCGGTCGTCAGCATCCGCAGGCAAGACGCTGCGTTGGGCAGACCATACGCGCGCTGCAGAAACTTCCAGAAGGCCCGCAGTTCGCTGACGATCTCCTGTCCGCACCCTGGCTCCGCCGACACTTTGCGGGGAAACAGCTCGAACAGGACCTCTTGCATGTCCTCAGCCGTCATCACTGCCGGCGTCACCCCCAGGTAGCCCATCCCCAGCTCCATCAAGGTGTCCGCCCAGCCCAGCGTGCCGCCCTGACCCACCAAGTCCTCCCCCTCCGCGGATTCCGCAAAACCTTCCATCAACGCCTCGCGGTAACGGATGGCGGCATCCTCCAGGTACTCACCGTCGGGACTGAATACAGGCTGCTGGATGTCGAAGACACTCATCCCAGTTCCTCTCTTTCGATACCGGGTCTGGCACCGGCGATGATCTCGCTCATGCCGCCCTCGCCAGCCACCGTCGTGGTCGCCACGTCCGCCGACGTTGTCGTCACTCGTCGTCGACCTGATCAGCCTCATTCGCATCATCGTCATCGTCGTCGTCACCGTGCTCGTCGGCCTGGTGCGCCGACCAGCAGGCCAATCCCAGCCCGGACAGCGCCGGCAGGATGCCCTCCCCCGGCAGGCCACAGGTCGAGCTGAGTGCGTCCACTACCGCTTCGGGCGCGATGGCGCTGAAGCTGACCGACAGGTCAGACTCGGGCTCGGCGTCGGCGTCGGCGACCGCGAGCTCGGGCACGATCCTCACGCGCGCCGGCCTCAACGGCGCGGGCCACACAAACAACCAGACATGGATTGCCAGGGGTGCGTCATCTGCGGCTTCACCCGCCTCGTCCCCAGCGTCCACGCCACTGTCGTCGCTGGTGTCGACCTCGTCCTCCTCGAGCTGCTCCTCCCTGAGCAACACCTCGTCATCGACGCTAAACCCGAGTAGGACGTCCGGCGCCGCCAACCGACGCACATCCTCGTCCAACGTCGCCAGCACCCTCTCAAGCGTCTCGCGGTGCTCGTCCAGGTGCCCCGCCGCGATGCCTGCCTCAAGCACGGCATCCGGGTCAACATCCAGGGCGCGCGCACGGCGATACAGGCTGTCCACGTGCTCATCCGACTCCCGCTCGAGCCGTTCAGCGGCCGTCGCCAGCTCGCGGCTTAAGGCGCACCACATCCCCGAGGTCAGCGTGCCCAGCCGCTGCATGGACATAGCCGCGGTGATCAGGTCATCGCGCGCATGCAGCGACGCGGCGGTCACAATCCCGTCCTGGATCAGCGAACGAAGCGCCGCAGCGGGATCAACGCGGGCCGCTGCTTGTGGTGTGCGTCCGCCTGACGACGGCCTACGCTGGTTGCGCTGCCTGGGGTGTCGCGACATGCGGCCTCCTTCTTCTTACGTGCATGCTGCCAGCGGTCGATCTTCTGCAGTGTGCGGACCTCACACGGCGGAATAGATAGATAGCGCGCCAGACCGTCATCAACGTCGTCCGCTCCGTTGCCGGCGCGCCGACGGTAACGCCAGTCGGTTGCTCAGACTGACTTCTTCCGCTCGACGCCAGCCCGACTCAAAGGCCGCGCGGTCTACGCTCTGTTCACGCTCAGGTCCATAGCGGATAAATGCGAACCGACGCGCGATGTAATTGTCGTTTTCCACCTCCGTGGCCAGCATCAGGCTTCGACCTCCAACTATCTGCGTCATTTCGGCGTAGCGCTGCATCCGCAGCCGGTGCTCGATGCGCTCGACCGCTCCAGCCATGAACGCGACTTTGAAGGTTCGCAAGGTGATGGCCGGCCGGCGCCGCAGTCGCCGGTCCCACTCCGCCCAACGCCGGCCACAGTCTGGGCACCACCACGACACCCAGCTCCACTCCAGGCCAACGCCTTTGCAGAGTTTGCGGCGCGGGCAGAGCGGCGGACGCGACTGGCCGCGCATCGGCTCGAACTCCTCCAGGCACAGCCGCTCCAGTTGCGGGACCAGCCACATGTACAACGCCCGCGCCGCGGCGATGTTCGTCGGCCGCCCGACCAGGACCACCTGATCGCGTGTGCGCAGCGGTTGGCAGAAGCAGTGGCCGGCCAGCATCCCGAGCAGCCTCGAGCGCCAGCGGTAACCACCGAAGCCCGGTAGCCAAACCTCAGTCACCTCGTTGGCGCCAGCGTTTGCTCCGCTGTTCACCGCTTCGGCGCGCAGGTTGTAGCGCAGCAGTAGCGCGTGGGCCTTTTCCAGTGCCAGCGCGGCCTCGTGCTCGTTCGGGCTGCCAGCCAGCGCGAACAGCTTGCGGATGCGCTCGATCACCTCACCCGGAGCACTCGATTCGGCTACCACCGGTCCGTTCACGGAGGATGGTCCCAGAGTTCGCGTTGGTGGGTTTCTTTGGTCGCCACCGGCCGCCAGGCCGGTGGGCAACTCGAGACCTCGATCTCGAACCATTCGCCAGTGACCGGATCGCGGATTGCAATCACCGACGGGTCAGCCGCCTGACGCACAGCCAGGCCCTGGTCGCCTTCGTCGTCTTGGTCATCATCTGTCGACGGCGCGGTACCACCTGACGCTTCGGCCACATTTGCTGGTGGGACCAGCTGCTCGACCACGTCATCGACCTGGTCGTCAGCCAGATCGCGGCCCAGGACATCAGCGCCATGCAGCAGGAGCAGGTCGTTCCAATCCTTTACGCCCGTTGGTCGCCAGCGCTCGACGTGGGCTCCAAACGCACGCAACTCGCCGATCATCCGCGGCGCCGCGGCATCGCCTGCCGCATCGGCGTCGAAGGCCACTGCCACTCGGCGGAACGCCAGCTTCTTGATCAGCCACGCCGGCGCGCTGGTGCCGCACAAGGCGATCGCTGACCTACCCGCCGCGGCCAGCGACAGCGCGCAGATCGGCCCCTCGACGATGATCACCGTTGAGGCCTCGAACGCGCCCGGTGTGGCGAACACGCCGGCGCCTTTCGGGCCGAGGTCGTGAGCCTTGGGGTCCGTTCGCCCGTCCACGTGGCGGCCCTGCATGGCCACCAGCTGTCCCAGGTTGTCGCGGAGCGGGAAGACGACCGCTGGCCGGCCATACCACGTTGGGGCCCAACGCACACCCGCACTGCCGGCAAGATCTACAGCAAGGCCACGCTTTTTCAGATAGGCGGCGCCCGGAGAACCAGCCAACGTGGCAAGCCGCTGACTAGTGAGCTTCGAGGACGGCGGCGCCGGCTTTGGCGCTACCACGGGCGCTGGTGCTATCGCCGAGCGTGGCTTCAGCGCGAACGCGCGCCGTGCGGCCGCGGCACTGCGCTGTCGTGCCTGCACCGGGCGGAGCGGAGCCACCACCCAACGCTCCTGCACTTTGCCAGCACCGCCGCAACGCCAGCAGTGCCAGGCGCCACTTTCAACGTTCAGCGTGAGGGAGCGGTGTGCAGCATCGATGCGCTTGTCCGCGCAAGCCGGCAGCGGACAGCAAAATCGTCGCTCCTTGCCACCGCGGAAGGGTGCTCGCGGATCATAGGCCTCGAGCTCGGCGAGGCTGAGGACCGGCCGGTCGCCAATCACCGGTCGGCCTCCCGAAACCGCTGCAGCGCGCCGTTGAACAGCAGCTTGATCTTCTTACCGGGCGCGCCGTTGCGATTCTTTTCGATCATCAGCGTCACCGGGGCGTCGCCCGCGGCATCGCCAGCGGCATCCTTGTCGCGGCTGAGGCTCAGCACAGACTCGCCGCCGTACTCAAACTTGCGCGAGCCCGCCGCGGCAGAGATGCCGCCGTCTTTCATGCTCGGCCTGTTGCGCTCGGCGATGGCTACGATCGGGCACACGATTGTCCGGGCGATGCGTCGCAATGCGGCTAGGCCCGCATTCAGCGCGTCGTACTCAGCGATACCTTCGGGCTCGAACTCGGCCCACGAATGGATCGAGTCGACGACCAGGAGCAGGTGTGACGCATCG
Organism: Chloroflexota bacterium; assembly: GCA_019247515.1. Classification (GTDB taxonomy): domain Bacteria; phylum Chloroflexota; class UBA6077; order UBA6077; family CF-72; genus CF-72. The sequence continues at coordinate 24,453 of JAFAOS010000392.1, forward strand.
CCTTGCAGCAGCTGCGCCGTGGCCATGATCCACTCCGGTGGCGCCCATGACTGGGTTGCATCGGCAATCGTCAACTGCGGCGCCGCGGCCGCGGCCTTGCGTGCCAGTGCCAGCGAGGCCGTGGGCTCGAGCTCGCCTGAGCGCAGGCGGCCCAGGAACGTGGACGTCACCCGTGCGGTCACGCGACGGAACAGCTCGAGCGCGCTCATCTCTGCACTCAGGTACAGCGCTGGAAATGGCGATAGAGCTGCGACCTGGAGAGCAAAGGCCGTCTTGCCCACACCCGGGCCGGCATGCAGGACGTGCACGCCAGGCGCGAGCGCACCGCCTAACTCGCGGTCGAGCGATGGCAGGCTCGTGATCGGGCCACGCGGCGTACCCGTGGTGAAGGCCAGATGCGCGGCTTCAGCGTCGAACTGCCACTCTTCGAGCAGGCTCGCCAGGCGTAGGAGACTGGGACGTTCGTCGGCTTGGCTGGCTGTCCCGTTCGTCGCCTCGCGCGAGTGCGTGCTCGGCACGTCCCGACCCTACTGTGCAGCGCACCAGGCCTGTAAGGGCCTGAGTGCGCCGGCTCTTCACTATTCAGTGTTAAGGGCTCGGCCGAACTCAAACTCCCACAGTTGTGAGTCGAACTCCCACAGTTGTGAGCCGGACTCCCACAGTTGTGAGTTGATCGGCATGCCGGCGAAAGATAGTTGCCGTTCGCGTGCTCTCGGGCTCCTGTGCGAAAAGGCGGCAAACAGAATGGTTTCCGCGATACGCGGGAGTTCAAACTCCCACAGTTCTGAGTCGACGCTATCCGACTGAGCTGCTGGCGGCTCGCGGCCGGCGGGCCCGTCGCGCACGTTGTGCGATCTGAGCAATCGCCTGGCGGCCTTCCTCGGCCGGGCGTATGTCCAACGGCTGCGTCAGCCATGCGTCGGCCCAGCCTTGGCGTTTGTCGGGCAGTTCCTCGACCTCTTTGTAGAAACCCACTACCCGAGCCCGCTTCAACTGCGTGATCGCTTCGCGCCAGTACTCCTGAGCCCGTTTCGGATTCCCGCTCTGCAGGACGTCGCCGACAGTGGGACTCGGTGGGAACATGTCGAGCAGTTCGCGGCGTGTGAAGGGCTTGAATCGGACCGTGAGTATGTTGTGGTCACCCACGCGTGCGACGTCGGCGTCAGCCGACCGCTCGCGCCAACATTGCTGGAGAGCCAGGCCAATGGCCTGCGCCCATGCTCCTGATGGCCGCCGCGCCGGAATGTCTCCCAACTTACGCACGTCCCCGAAGTACGTCAGCACCTGGTGGTTGCCTCTCCACTGCTCGATCCAGGGCCCAGCGACATAGGTGACTTCGAGTGGCGGCACGCTGTCGTCGAGCGCCAATTGAGCGGGCACGCGCCGGCCAGTGATGCGAATGAGCGCATCGTCACTGGTCAGATCGATGACCTCGCGAGTATCAGGGTCCCGATACTTACCTGGTCGGCGCCCGATCACTTTCATCGCATCAAACAGCGAGATCCAGCGCCAGACGGTCCTTCGTTGGCTCTCACGCTCGCTCCGTGAACGTGGATCCCATCCGATCGCTTCGATCAGGTCGTCAATGGACACGTCCACGTACAGCCGTCGCGCAACGAGTTTGTCCAGGGCGGTGCCAATGACGACGTGAAGCAAGAGCACCGCTGGCAACCCCGCCCGCCTGAGCTCTGCGCGGAGGTTGTCAATAGTGTTCGGCAGTCCAAGCCAGTCGAGCAGCGGGTGACTGACCAATTTGGTTTCCAGTGCTGATCCGCGCACAGCATGCCGCAACGCGATCTCACCTTCGATGGGCTCCCAGCGACGCAGCTTGGGCCCATCAGCCAGACCCATCGCCGCGGCCTTTACCTCAGGCGCAGTTTGCTGCGGAAGAATGGGCGGCGGTTTCACAGGTTCAGGCTGGTCCGGTGTCAGGATGCCGAGATCCCGCAAGAAGCTGGTGGCGGACTGCAGTCTGGCGTGCGCCTCGGCGGTCGCCGGGTCTGTCGCAGGTCCCAGACCATGAGCGGTTTGCTCAAGAACGGCAGCTGCTTTTGCCACGCTACCGCTGATCGAGCTCAGCGCCTGGCTGATGCGATCCGCTGCCTCAGCGGGCATGCTGGCATGGCCAAGTGGCACCGGCTTGCCAGCTTCGTCCTTCGGCCAGAACTCAGTCAGGCCATCGATGCTTGCGAGCAGCGAGGACACTTCGAGTGTCAGTTCGGTGTTCGTCGGCGAGCGTTCGGACCCAGAATCCTGCTCTGCCCGCAGCTTGCGCCTCGCCATTGGCACCCATCGTAACCGGCGCTAGTCGCCGATCAAGCACTCGTCTTCACCTCCTATTAAGGCCCCAACCTAGTTCAAACTGCCACAGTTTTGAGTCGCGAAGTCGCGATCGCTCATGTGTCAAACTCGATGCTCCCACAGTTCTGCGTGCGGACTGGCGGAACTGATGTCCCGCCGCCGCCGGTGTCGGTGCACCGCGCGCCGACTACGGCCTCCTCCGATGCTGGCGGCGAACAGGGAATACCCGGTCGCCGCCATGGCATTGCTGTCGGACGATCAGGCCGTCGCCGGGCACCCCGCGAAGTTGAGGAGGGACCAACCAGTGCTTCGTGGTGCGCCGAATGATTGGGCCTGCGAATGGGCTGATGGCCGATCTGCACGTACCGAACGTGCTTGCGTATGTGCTGGGCTGACCAGCGTGGACGGCTTCCTCATCCTGCCTGGTGTTGGGCTCCTGGGGCTGTTCGCGTTGATCGTGCTGGCGTGTCAACACGGCGCTCAGGGAGCGCTGGGACGCTTCGGCCTGACCGCCGGAGCGTTACTCCTGAGCGTGTACAGCCCCTATTTTTATCAGTCGCTCAGGTTCGTGCTGCCGATCGTCCCATTCCTGGCGATCGGTGCGAGCTGGAGCCTGATGCACAGTGGCATAGGTGTGGCGCGGCGCGCTGGCCAGCTGCCGTTGCGCACGCAGCTTTGTACGAGGCCCGACAAGCACTACTTGACGCCTTATTGCGGCCCCCTTCGCAAGTTCAGGAACCTGGCAAGTCGTAGGTCATCGTCACGGCGACATGCCCATTGGTATCGGTGATGCTCACTACGTGCCACCTCAGCGCTGCGGAGAAACCGGTGCCGCACAGCGTGCCAGGAGTGCCGCATCGTCGCGCTGGTCGGCTCGTGTACGTCGGCGCAGGCCTGGAAGAGCGGTCGATTTCACCGGCGCGCACCGGCGCGCACCGCGACCGCGCGGCAACCGGCTGCCGCGGATCGGTTTCAAGTCGACGGCGCGCTGGTAGTCCTCGACATCCGCGTCGCCGAGCCCGCCAGTACGCCGCGCACCTCAGGCGGCGGTCCGGATTGAGGCCCGTCTGCGACGTCGACAAAGATACCGTTCGTATTCGTCGGCGGCGAAAGCAGGTCCTTCTTACCTGCCGAGTGAGTGCTGGCCGAATACTCCGACACTCAGAAATGCAATCATCCTCGCTCTGAAAGTGGCGAACGCTCTACCAGTTCCAGCAAGTCAACGCCGCCTGCACGTCCGGAATTCGCCTCCTCAATCGTTCCAGCAGTTACACGCAGAATTGCGATCAGTGATTGGACGCGCCTGGGGTCCGGTGCCTGGCAATCGAGAATTGCGGCGGTCTCGTGGTCATGGCGCTATTGGCCCAGAGCGATGGTAGCGAAGGTGATCGAACTGGCGTGTCGTTGAAGTGAACGGAGACGGAAAATGCAAGACGATGTCACTGCGCGCCTGAACGAGCTCCAGCAGAGGTATGAAGCGGCTCAGAGCCGACTGGAGGATGAGGTCTCGCAACTGCGTGCGGCGGTGGTGCAGATGAATCGTGCGATGCAAGATGTGCAGCACGCACTCGGCACTTGGAACGCTGCTCAGTCCGGGACCGGAAGCAGTGTCGCCGCGCGTTCCGCGGCGCCGACCGACACCTTTGGCGACGTATATGTCGAGGGCAGCCTGGGTGTGGGCACGCCTGCCCCGGTTGGCCGCGCCGACATCGTGGCGGCCGGTAGCGGTGTCCAGGAGGTACTCAACCTGATCTCAGGCGGCGACGGCGCGGGCGACCTGCCGACGCTGCGCTGGAAGGCGAATGATGGGAGACTCGAACTGGAGATGTGGACGGATAGCTACAACGGCTATTCGCGGGTGAAGTCGGCGGGAGTGCTGGCGCTGCATGCTGGTGATGTGGGCTGGGGTGGCGCCAACGAGTTCGTCACCATCCAGACCAGCGGGGCAGTAGGGATTGGGACCACCGCGCCTATGGCCAGGCTGGATGTCGGGGGTGGTGGCATCCTGGTGGAGACCCCGGACAACAACATCACGGTCTACTCCAATTCAGATGGCGCCGATGCGTTTGTGATCATGCGTTCTGACCGGTCGCATACGGTCTCCATCGCCACCAGCACGTATGGCAAGGACCTGATCATCAAGGCAGGCCTGTGGCCGAACCCGGTGGAGAGGTTCCGGTTTACAAGCACGGGCGAGATCCAGGTGAATGGCGTCACAGCCATCGGCTCCGATGGCGTCGCCAGGCAGAGCTACTACGCGCCGTAGCCAGTCGCGTCATACTGGCGGGACGGATCCGTCCGCCGATTCGTGTCGGACGGTGTAGCTAGGGAAGGAACGCTAGGAGGCGCGTTGTCCAGCGACGCGCTCCCAAATTGTTGTCCGAAACGTGCTCTGAACGCACGCTGCTCGCGTGTTGAGCTGAGCTGAGCTGAGCGTGTAGGGGATGGTCGTGCATGTCGAACGAAGCTGCTGACAACGTGTCGTCGCAAACTCCGCCACCGGGTGGGCAAGCCGCGCAACCGGCACCGCCGCCAGTCGAGGTCGTGTGGGAGCCGGGGCAAGTCACCTGGATCGAGCTCGATCGTGTGCACCTGGACCTGGGTGCCGATACGTTCAAGGAAGCGGTGACGCTGCACCTGGAGGTCCTCCAGCCAGTCAGTGCAGCCGTGACGGCTGGCACACCTGGCCCGAGTGCGCTGGCGGACTCGCCGCCCATCCCATCCAATTTCACGAGTGCGTGTGCCTTCCGCGTCCAGGCGTGGAGCCAGGCCACACGCCAGCGAGTTCGGCAGCTCAACCAGCCGCTGCAGCTGACGTTCGACTATAGCGGCCTGTCACCCGCGGACTGGGGGTTCACGTATCCGTCGCTGTTCACCTTTGACGAGACGGCCCAGGCGTGGACGTGCATGGCGTCCCGGCTGGACTTTGCCCGTGGGCAGCTGGTGGCCAGCGTGCCGCAGCTGGCCGACTTCAGCTTTGGTGGCGATGTCAATGCGAATCCCTCGGCGCCGCCCAACATCGAGGGTGTGGCGGTCGATCTGTGCACCGGCTACGCGAGCATCGACATTCCACTCAAGGTGCCACCCGGTATAAACGGGATGGAGCCGAAGCTGTGTTTTTTTTATAATGCGGCGACCACCGAGATCGTCAACACCAACCTGATCGAGGCTGGCGGCAATGACTACGACAACACACGCGTCGACGTGCAAGGCTCGATCGTCGGCCTGGGCTGGTCAATCGAGCCCGAACGGATCTATCGCGCGCCCGCGGGTGGGACTGACGGC
>JAFAOS010000543.1 GCA_019247515.1 Chloroflexota bacterium
CCGCCACACGCCGGACAAGATGCCACGCCGGCCGCCGACAATCAACGCGCCGCGCCCCAGGGGAGGCTCGATGACGTGTTGATGGTCCACACGTAGGGCCGCGGGTCAGCCACTGGGACACCGCCCGTTCGCTCCCAGTTGGGGCCCCTCCGGCGACTCCACACGTCGCGAAGCGGGTGAACCATGGGACACCGTGTTCTCTCCCACCGGGTCCCCTCTGGGGAATTCCGTGTGACGGTCCACCACGAGGGCGGCGGGTCAGCCGTGGACCACGGCCCGTTCTATCCCAATGGGTCCCCTCTGGGGAATTCCGTGTTGACGGTCCACCGGTAAGGCAGCGGGTGAACCATGGGACAGCGTCCGTTCCATCCCAATGGGTCCCCTCTGGGGAATTCCGTCTTGTCACCTGATAATTCCAGCGCCGCCCCGCGATGTCCGCGAACGTCCTCCTCCCCCTCCTCACCTGTTTCATCGGCCTGGCCTTCGCCGCGATCATGGCCCGCCGCTTCGCCCACAGGCGCCAGCCGTACTATCTGATCTGGTCCCTCGGCCTGCTGTGGTACGCCCTCGCCGACGGCTCCGAGGCCCTCGGCGGCAGCTTCGGCTGGAATCCGCAGATCTACAAGCTCTGGTATCTCACCGGCGCCATCGGCGTCGCCGCCTTCCTCGGCGCCGGCACGCTGTACCTGCACCGAGACCCACCGTTCGGCTCGCTGACGGTCATCTGCGTCCTCGGCGCCAGCGTCCCGGCCCTGGCCACCGACCACCTGCTCATCGGCTTTCTCGGCCTCGGCTGCGCCATCCTCCTGGGCGCCGTCCTCACCTTCAAGCCAGAGCGTTTCGCCGAAGCCGCCACCCTGATCCTGATCGCGGCCAGCCTCGCCGCCGCGTACGCCATCCTGAGAGCTCCCGTAGACCTCGCGCTCCTGCCCACCAGCCCGGATCAGATCGTCAGCGGCCAGGCCTTCGACCCCGACATCCGCGCCCTGACCCCGCCCTTCAACATCGCCGGCGCCCTGGTGCTCATCCTCGGCGCGGCGCTGAGCGCGCTCCAGGCGATTCGAACGCGAGAGGTGTCGAACCGCATCGCCGCCAACATCCTGATCGCCGTCGGCGCCTTCATCCCCAGCGTAGCCAGCGGCCTGACCCGCTTCGGCGTCACCTCGCTGTTCTTCGTCGGCGAGCTGCTTGGCCTGACGTGCATCATGGCCGGCTTCCTGCTCAGCGCCCGCCCCAGAACTCCAGCGGAAAAGGTCCTGGACCCCTCGGCGGTATCGTAAGCGCGTGACTCCGGCGGAGATGAAAGCCCGCGTCCGGCAGGCGGTGGACGCGCACGCCTCCGAGCTCGAACAGCTCGCCCGACAGATCTTTGCCCAGCCCGAGCTGGGCTTCAAGGAACACCACACCGCCAGCCTGGTCCACGACTGGTTCGACAAGCTGGGCCTGGCCCACCGCGACGGCATCGGCATCACCGGTACCCGAGCCGATCTCAAGGGCGGCTCGAGCGGCCCGACGGTCGCCGTTCTGGGCGAGCTGGACTCGCTGCTGTGCTGGGAACACCCGGACCGCGACCCGCGCACCGGCGCCGTCCACGCCTGCGGTCACAACGCGCAGATCGCGATGATGCTCGGCGCCGCCCTCGCGTTGAAAGAGGTGGCCGACGAGCTGTCAGGCAGCGTGGCGCTCATGGCCGTGCCGGCCGAAGAGTACGTCGAGCTCGAAGAACGCCTGAAGTTCCGCCAGCAGGGTCAGCTGGAGTTTCTGGGCGGCAAGGCGGAGATGGTGCGCCTGGGCGCCTTCGACGACGTCGACATCGCCATGATGGTCCACGCCACCGCGCGCCCCGAGGACGCCGATATCGCCGTCGGCGGCACCAACAACGGCATGGTTGCCAAGTTCGTCCGCTTCCTGGGTCGAACGAGCCACGCCGGTGGCGCCCCGGACCAGGGCATCAACTCGCTGTCGGCCGCGCGCGTCGCGCTGGCGGGCATCGACGCAATTCGCGAGACCTTCCGCGACGAGGACCACATCCGCGTCCACCCGATCGTGACGCGTGGCGGCGACGTGGTCAACGCCATTCCCGCCGACGTGCGCGTCGAAATGTTCTGTCGCGGCGCGAGCCTGGAGGCGATCGAGCTGGCGCATCGCAAGGTGGATCGCGCCCTCAAAGCCGGCGCGCTGGCGCTCGGGGGCGAGGTCGAGATCACGACGTTGCCTGGCTATCTGCCGCTGCACCATGACCCCAATCTGGTGTCGATGTTCCGCGCCAACGCGGTCGAAATCGTCGGGTCCGAGCGCGTGCGCGACAAGGGCCACGGCGGCGGCTCCACGGACATGGGCGACATCAGCCACATCCTGCCGACGGTGCACCCCTACGCGGGCGGCGCAAGCGGCGCGGGCCACGGCGCCGACTACCGCATCGACGACTACACCCGCGCCGTAGCCAACCCGGCCAAAGCGATGGCGATGACGGTGGTCGACCTGCTGTCGAGCGACGCGCGGCAAGCCAGACAGGTGACGGCCGAGTTCAAGCCAAGGATGACCCGCGCCGAGTACCTTGCCTACCTGCGCAGAATGAGCACGACAACCCTGTTCCGCGCCTCGGACCTCGAGTAGGTTCCAGATAAATCGACGTGGCTCGACTGCCTCTCAACCGTCGACGGGCAGCAAGTCAACAGCGTTTGGGTACCCTCACGCACTGCGTGTTGGTCCGTTCCCCGCATTCGGACAAGTACCTGTGGTCGAGCTAAAAGGATCTCTCGCCAACGCGAGCCTGCTGAGCGTCGTGCAGTCGATCGGCGAGCAGCGGCGAACGGGGACCTTGCACCTGACGCACGACCCGGCCACGGGCAGGCTCGCGTTCGACGGCGGCCGGCTGGTCGGCGCCGGTTGCGGCGACGAGCACGGGCTCCAGGCGGTGGCGCACTGCGTCCTTGACTTCGAGGGCGGCGACTACAAGTTCGACGAGGGCGCGCCGACCATCGAGCGAACGCTCGACCTCGGCCCTGCCGACGTGACGAAGCTCATCACGCGCATCGGCAGCCGCGATTTCGGCAAGGTCCACGGCGAGCCGGAGGCCGATGACCCGTCGCCGTCGTCCCCTTGCCCGCTGCTCGGATTTGCCGACGATCGGGAGCACCACTACTCGCGTTCGACGGCCATGCACCGCTGCTACGCGGGCGGCGCCGCCTCGCTGGTCTCGGCCCAGGAGCAGCGCGACCTGTGTCTCTCGGGTCGGTTTTCGACCTGCCCCCGCTTTCGCACGGATGAGGCGACGATCCTCACGGCAGCGCCTGTCGTCGTCGCGGCGGCGCCGGAGCCGGCGGTGCGCCCGGTACCGCTGCGGGCAGTCGCGGCCCGCGCCGCCCCGCCGCCGATGCCGCCGGGCGTCGCCGCGCGCCTCGCCGCGGCGAGCCAGATGCAGATGTCTTCGAGCGTGGCGCCTGCGCCGCGGATGTCCCCAAACCCGGAGCCTTTGGGGCCCGATCTTGCTCGTGGCCCCGTTGCCGTTGCACCCAACGGCGCGGCTCACGAGCCAGAACTCGACCGCTCGAACGGTTCCGGCCCGTCAGTCGACGTCACCCCAGGCCAGAGCCAGGTCGGCGTGGCCGTCCCACGCCGCCGTGCGCCCGCGCCGCCGTCGTTCTCCGCGCTGCCAGCGACGGCAGCAGAGCGCCGCCGCCAGCTGGTCCTGCGCGCCAGCGCCGCGGCGGCGACGCTCGCGGTGCTGATGCTGACCGCCTCGTTCATCCTGACGGCAGTCCGCGGCGGTCCGCTTCAGACGCCAGGGCCAGCCGAGCCCGCCCGTAACCCCACGCCTGCAATCGCCGCCGCCGCGCGCACGAGCGCTGGCCCGGTTGATCCTCTCGCCGCCGCGCGCACGAGCGTTGGCCCCCTCAATTCCGTCGCCGACAGCCCCACCAGCGCCCCGGCGTCCGGGGCGCTTGCCGCCCCCGCCTCACGCGCCGCGGCCCCCACTAGCATTACGGCCGCGCGCGCGGCGTCCGGACCAGCACCCGAGGCCACATCGCCCCCCGACGCCAGCTCCGTGCTCGACGTGCGCTTCGCCTCAGGCGCCGCCGAACGCTGGCTCGAGCACGAACCCTATGCCGGCTGGAGCGACGGCGCCTACCGCCTGGTCGCCCGAGACGCCATGCGCTTCGTCGCCGTCGGCGTGCCCACCAATCAGCCCCTCGAGGACGTGATCGTCAGCGCCACCTTCCGCAAGACGGGCGGTCCACCCGGTGGCGGCTACGGCCTGATCGTCCGCGACCAGGGCTCGGAACCGCTTGACGGCGTGAACCAGGAGTTCAACGCTTATGTGCTGGAAACCGGTGATCTGGGCGAATATGGCGTGTGGCGACGCGAGGGAGACCGCTGGATCGATCTGGTGCCGTGGACGCGGTCGAGCGCGGTCCGCTCCGGCGGCTCGCCCAACGACCTGGTGGTGCGCGCGGTCGGCGCTCAGCTGACCTTCAGCGTCAACGGCAGCGTTGTGGCCCAGGTGAGCGACGACACGTTTGGCCAGGGCGGCGTCGGCCTGTTCGTCGGGGGTGACTCCAACGCCGTCGCCCTCGACCGCTTCAACCTCGAGCGCCCGGACTGAGCGATGTCCGCTCCGCTGACCAGGCGCACGTTCCTGGTGCTCGGCGCCGCCGCGCTCGGCGCCGCGGCTGGTCTGAAAGGCATCTCGGCAACCGGCGTCGCCTCGGGTGGCAACCATCCCGCCGATCAGCAGGTCACCCTGGGCGGGCTCACGCTGGTGGTCCGCTCCGACCCCTGGCAGATGTCCCTGCTGGACGCGAATGGTCAAACGTTGTGGGACGAAGCCGCTGACCAGACCATCGGCTATCGCACCGTTGCCGGCGACCTCCGACAGGCGCGCCGCCTGGCCAGTTTCAACGTGGTCAGCGGCGACGTGGTCCAGATGGCGGCCGAAACGGACGATCCCGCGCACGCCATCACCTTCGAAGTCCGCGTCCTGGCGCCCGGCGCCCTGCGCATGACCATCATCCCGGATGCCGCCGCGAGCGTGGCCTCGGTCGGCGGCGCGTTCCTGAGCCCGTCCGACGAGCGGTTCGTCGGCTTTGGCGAGCGCTTCGATGGTGTCAATCAGCGCGGCAAGACGCTCGACATGTGGGCCAACGATCGCCGCGTCGCCGGCTACGGGGCCAGCAGCTACGCGCCAGTTCCCGCGCTGCTCTCGAGCAAGGGCCATGGTTTTGCCCTCGAGCGGTTCGAGCGCTCCCAGTTCGACCTGGCCGCCAGCCAGCCCGATCGCTGGACCTGGACCCAGGACGCGCCGGCGGCGAGCGTCCTGATCACGTACGGCCCGACCCTCAAAGACCTGGTCCAGCGCAATACGCAGCTCACCGGGCTGCCGCCTCTGCCCCCGCCCTGGCTCTTTGGCGTGTGGAAAACGTCGGTGGGCGGTCAGGCCGCCGTGATCGCCGAGATGAAAAAGCTGCGCGAGCTGAAGGTGCCCGTCTCCGCGGTCTTCTGTTTCGACGCCGTCGACTCGGACGCCAACCTGGGTTGGCCAATCGTCACGTTCGCCGGTCGTCAGGCCGGCCCCTATCCCGACCCGCGCAGCTTCACCGACACGCTGCACAACCTCGGGTTCAAAGTCCTCAACTACTTCACCGCCGATTTTCACACCGATCGTCCGAATTTCCTCGAGCCGGCCTCCCACGGGTTTCTCGTCCGACGCGCGGATGGTCGCATCTACGTGCATCCCGATTTTCAGGTGGCCTGGCTGGACTACACGGACCCCGATACCTCGGTCTGGTGGAGCGCTTCGTGGCGGCGGGCGTTGAATGATCTCGGCTATGACGGCGGCATGCTCGACCTGGGCGAGCTCATCCCCGCCGACGCCAGCCTGGCCGACGGCACCTCCGGCCTCCAGACCCACAACCGCTACCCGCTGCTGTACGCGCAGTCGGCCTGGAACGCCGCCTCCGCCGCGCGACCCAACGGCGACTTCGGCCTGCTGGTGCGTTCGGGTGCGCTGGGCGCCGAACGCTTCCAGAGCGGTCAGTGGAACGGCGACGCGGTGATGCGTTGGGAAGGCCCAGATGGTCTGCAGTCGATGGTGCCGGCGGCGCTGTCGTACGGACTGAGCGGCTTTCCGTACTGGCACGCCGAAGTGGCCGGCTACGTCCAGGCCGACCTGAGCCACGAGCAGGAGCGCGAGCTGTGGCTGCGCTGGGTCCAGCTGGCCACGTGGACGGCGCTGTTGCGCGACCACCTGGGCGATCACCCCCATTCGCCGATCGACGTGTGGCTCGACGACGGCACGCTGGGCACCTTCGAGCAGGGCGCGCGCGTGCACTCCAGCCTGGTGCCCTACCTGTACAGCCTGGCCGCCGAGGCCAATCGCACCGGCGTGCCGCTGATGCGCTTCATGCCCCTCGAAGTCCCCGACGACCCGCGCGCCTGGCAGGAGGAGCAGTCGTATTTCCTGGGCCCGACGTTCCTGGTCGCCCCGGTGATGACCGCCGGCGCCACGACGCGCACCGTGTATCTGCCGGCGGGCACCTGGGTCGACTACTGGCGCGGCACGATCTTTAGTGGTGGCCAGGAGGTCACCGTCGACGCGCCGCTCGACGCCGAAGGCCCGCCCGTCTTCGCCCGAGCAGGCGCCATCGTCCCCCTGGCAGCCCCGCACGACACGCTGGCGCAAGCCGATCCATCCAGCGGGGTCACCACCTGGAGCGGTGACCTGGTAATCCGCATCATGCCCAGCGCCCCGTCCGGTCCGAGCGAGTCGACCTTCACCCTGTACGACGGCACCCACCTGCACTGGACAGGCACGACCCTGGAAATCAGCGGCAACCCGAGCACCCGCACCATCGAGCTCCACACCCCCGACGGCGTAGTAAGTATGAAAAAGGTGGACCAGTCCACCGCCACGCTCGCCTGAAGAAGAAAAGATGCTTGTTTGCGCTCAACAAGTGTTTTAGTTATCGCAAGCCCGGGAGATCTGGACTGCTCTAGACAAGTTTTTTAAGTTGTCGCAAGCCTGCGGGCTTGCTCCCCAGGGCTACTCGCCCTGGACCCGCGCATCCTGACGGCCCGTTGCTCGGTGGCCGACAGTATTCAGGTGGCGTGATGGCGCACTGCGTTTAACTGAGGATCTCAGAATTCCCGGCGGTCATCGACCACCTCTCCCTCTGGGAGAGGTCGCGCGAAGCGCGGGTGAGGGCTGGCAGTTGTGTTCGTACGTAGCCCTCACCCCGGCCCTCTCCCAGAGGGAGAGGGAGCGCCCGAAGACCTATCGGCCACCGAGCAACGGCCGACAGGATGCGCGGGTCTGAGGGACTGAGCACAAGCGTGACACTTTAGACCGAGCACATGTAGCTCTACGCGGGTTGCGCTTCGTCCACCCGCGCAACCTACGGTACGGTGTGCGCGGGTCCCTTCCATTCTGACTGGGGAGTTGAGAGAACCCGCAGGCTTGCGACTGCATAAAAACCCTTGTTCAGAGTGCACTATTTCTTTGTGGCGTGACGCAACCGTTTCTCAACCTTTCCGTCTCGTGCCCGCAACGGCGGCGCAACAGCTACGCGTCAGACTGCTCCAGTGCTGGGCTCTCGTCCGGGACTGGTCGCGATCGGTTTGCTGATCATCGCCGCCACTGCCTGCGCACCACGCCCAGCCCCCGATCAGTCGTCCCTCGGCCCCGCCGCCATCGGACGACCGATGTACCAGATGGACGCCGAGCACTCGGGTCGCAGCCCGTACGTCGGCCCGCGCAAGCCGCTGCTGCTGCGCACCTTCGACACGTCGATCGTCCCCACGCCTGACCCGATCTTCGGCAGTTCGGACATCCAGAGCTCCGCGGCGATCGGCTCGGACGGCACCGCCTACATCGGCCTGCACAACGGCACCCTGTTCGCCCTGCGCGATCCGGCCGGCGCGGGCAACCAGCTGGCGGCGCGGTGGAGCTTCCACCCGCCAGGCGGCTCGTCCTGGCACGCGACGCCGGCCGTCGGTCGCGACGGGACGGTGTATGTCGGGTTCAGCACGAACAACGCGTCGACGGACGCCCAGGGCACCCTCTACGCCCTACGCGCGCCGATCAGCGGCATTGATCCCGTGGTGCTGTGGTCGGCCGACCTGGGCCCGGGCCGCGAGACGGCCTCCCCGACGATCGGAGCCGATGGAACGATCTACGCCATAGGCGGGGAAGGTCGCCTGTCCGCGATCACGCCAGATGGTGACGTCGAGTGGACGGTTCAGACCGGGCCGACGCTGAAGGCCTCGCCCGCGCTTGGCTCGGATGGCACGGTGTACGTCTCGAGCATGAACGGCAAGCTGTACGCGGTGGCGCCGCCGATGCATGGCGGCACCGCCACGGTGCGCTGGACGTTCCGCTTCGCCGAGTACCCGGGCAAAGGCCAGCCCGTGGTCAGCCACTCGCCGCCCGCCGGCGCCGACGGCATCGGCAGCGGCGCCTCACCCACCGTTGCTCCCGACGGCACGGTCTACGTCGGCGCCAACAACAGCAACTTCTACGCGATCTCGCCCGACGGCCAGCTCGACTGGATGTTCCAGGCCGACCGCGAGATCGCCGGCATCTGGACCACGGCCGCGCTCAGCGCCGACAACTCGACCCTGTACTTCGGCGCCAACAAGGGCGGCGTGTACGCCCTGAATCGGTCAGACGGCGCGTTGCGCTGGCAGTATCCGATCGTCGGTTCGATTTATAGTTCGCCCGCCGTGGACGCGACTGGCACGATCTACACCGGCAGCACGGTTGGCCACGTCTTCGCTCTGGACGGCGCCGACGGGCACCTGATCTTCGATTACGACGCTCATTCTCCGATCTGGACCGCGCCCGCCATCCGACCGGACGGCTCGATCCTGATCGCCGACCGCGACGGCCGCGTCATGCTCCTGGGAGAAAGCTAAGTGCAATTCTTGTCCGCGTCCGCAACCGGGCTATACTTCGGCGCCTTGCGAAGCCACGACGCGAAGACGACCCGAACTCAACGCCGCCGAGCCCAGGCGCTGGTCGAGTTCGGCCTGGTGGTAATGCTCTTCGTGCTGCTGGTCTCAGGGGTTTTCGACTTCGGGATGCTGATCAACACCCGTCTCTCGGTCAGCTCTATGTCGCGCGTCCTGGCGCGCGCTGCCGCGGCCGGCGCCAGCCCGTCGGATCTCGGCACCTTGGCCGGCCAGCAAGACCACATTACCGGCGTAACTACCGCGCCATTTAGTGGCCACTACTTGTGGACCGACGGGTCACCGTCCGCCCTGGTGATGACCGAGACCTTTTACGATAAGAATTGGAACGTGGTCGGAGGACTCCAGCCGGACGGTGCTGTAAAGATCCAGGTGACTGCACAGGGCTCCGAGATAATTACGCCGCTGATCCGACCATTCTTCGGTTGTACCGACGGAGCCCAGCCCTGCCTCGTGCCGATCAGCGCGATGACGACGATGCCCGTAGAACCCTGAGTCGCATGCGTCGGCGACTAGGTGCCAGACAGCCGGCGCAAATTGCGCTGTTCATGCCAGTCGCGATCCTGGCGTGCATTGGCGTCCTTGGTCTGGTTCTCGATATCGGGCTCTTCCGGGTGCTCGATTCCGACTTTGAAAACGCGGCCGACGCGGCCGCGCTCGCCGCGGCCTGGTACCAACCGGTCTGTCCCGTGGGCGACCCGCGCTGTAAGACCGGCTCTGACGCGACCACGGTGGCAACCAGCTTTCTCAGTCGTAACCTCGGCCCGGCGAGTAACCTGTGCTCCGCCTATCCCTCGATCACCGTTCGGAGCAATCAGATCCACAACCCGAGCGCACCGGCGGTCAGTGTGATCGTTCAGTGCAACGCTCCGTATCTTGCGGGGGGCGTCCTGGGCTTGAACGGCGGCAGTCAGATTACTCGCTGGGCGACGGCCGCCATCGGTAACGAGCAGCCAAACGGAAGCCTGGGCGACTACGCGTTGACGGGCGACCCACTGATTGCCGCACTGGTGTCGCTGTAGGGTCGCGCTCCAACCGCGTCGAAGCACGATGACCACCACGAACTCGAGGACACAAGGGCAGGCGTTCGTCGAGTACGCGCTTCTGGCCGCGGTCGTGGTGATTGCGTTCCTGGTCGGCTTGTCTGCTTTGAGTGGCGCGGCGGTCACGTATATGGCGCACACCGAGCCTACACCACCCGCCGCGGTGCTCAACGCGTTACCCAATCACGCGGTCAACTTCACATTCAGCTGCGCATTCCCGTCTCCACCCGCGCAAGTGCTCACGGGTCAGTCCTTCACGTGCACCGCGACCGTTCAGGACATCACCACGCCTGGACCGGCCCAACTGCCAACCGGGAACGTGGTTTTCAGCAGCCCGCAGGGAACTTTCACCGCGTGTGTTCTGGGCGGCAGTGGAGTTACCGCGACTTGCACTTCGCAATTCACGCCGACCGAGCGAGGCGCGGTCGACATCAGTGCGACATATGCGCCGACGTCGAGCCATCTGACCACCGTCATACCACCTGCCGATGTCACTTCAGCTGTCGATCAGACTCAAATGGTCTTACGTTGTCCGCCCTCCGCGGTTCCCGTCGGTGAACCAGCGGCGTGCACCGCGACCGTCAACGATCTCTATCCCTCCCGGGCGGGTCCAGTGGCGAACCTCCCCGTCACCATCACCGCGGGCACGGGAACCTTCTCGGCTCAGGGCCAACTCTCCCCCCAGACGCCCGGTTCGAGCACCTGTACCACCACAGCTTCCGGCTGCACGCTTCTGTTCCGCTCGAACCCCGTTCAAGGGGAAGCCGGCGTGTCGCATACGCTGACAGCCACATTCCCAGGCGATCAGAATTATGCTGCCAGCACCAGCAGTGCCGTTGTTAGCATTGGCGCGGTAAATCCGCACCCGGTCAGCGTCAGCGTGACTTGCTCGAACGGCACGCAAATGTCCTCGCCGCTGCTCATCAGTTCGGGCGAGTCAACTACCTGCACGGCGAAGGTCCAGGATGCGTCGCCCCCCGATGGAAGCAACAACCCGACCCGAATCACGCCAACGGGTACTGTTTCGTGGACCTCCAGCGCGGACTACGGTTCCGGCGGCTTCGCCACTAACACTTGCACGCTGACCAAGCTCGACGACGAGACCGCTCAGTGTCCTGTTGGGGTGACGTATACGCCAACGTCCATTGGCGATCCGCCGTCGCCCTATCTTGATACTCAACACATTGTCGCGACGTACAACACCAACAATGCCGATCCTCTCCATCAACAATCCATAAGTTCGCCGGCCACCAATATCTACGTCACAGACCAGCACCCCGCCGAGTTTCGGGTAAACTGCACCACAACTCTGGCCTCACCAATCATTCTTGGAGGCGCTTCGCCCTCACCAGCGCAGTGCACGGTGCAGGTTACCGACAAGGTCACCGGGCGCCCACCGATTACGCCGACGGGGAGCGTTACGTGGACGGGGCCCACCGGTGGTCCGGGCTTCGCTGGCGCGATCACGGGTAGTCCGTGTTCGTTGCAGCCGCTGAACGCTTCAACCGCGCAGTGCGCGATCACGTATATGCCGACGGCGGCTGGCACAACCCCGGTCAACGCGCACCAGCTTACGGCCAGCTACCCGGGTGATACGGTTCACCCGGGCGCGAGCACTGGCGTGGGGAGCGTCTACGTCGCCAACATCCACCCCGCCAACGTCCAGATCAGTTGCAATCCAACCCCTGCCGTCGTTCTCAATCTCGGCGGGTCGCCGACCACGACGACGTGTACGTTCAGTGTCAAAGACCCGAGCCCGTCCCCTGTCGTACCCACGGGCAGCCTGAGTTGGTCTCTGACGACTGCGAATGGCACTGGCGGCGGCGACTTCAATCCTCCCGAGCCGGGCCCATGCGTGCTTCAGCAACTGGACGCGGCAACAGCCGCCTGCGCGACACCGGTGACGTACACGCCCACCTCCCGCGGCAATCCGGATGGCAATCCGGCATTAGGAGAGAACACGCACGTGATCAATGTCGCCTACGCAGGCGACACCTGGCATCAGCCCGCCGGCGCTACCAGCAACGTCACCGTCCATCAGTAAGTTCTGAATTCCTCAAGTTCCAGACCCATGCAAACGAGCGTGTCATCCTGAGCGGTGCGAAGCGTCCGTAACTCCGGCGCCGATCACCAGACGCGGATTCTTCGCCATAAGCTCAGAATGACACGTGGCTTTGGACAGGACCTACAACTTACGAGACGCTGTCGTACGTTTGCGACGGTTGGACGGATTCCCGACGGTTCGCTCATCTCAACGGGTCAAGTGGGGCAGCTCTCATTGAGCCGTAGGAAAAAGGCAGCCGGTTAGTGTCGTCAGTCAGGAGCACGCCAGCTTGATGGCGAACACCGCTGCCTTACCCTCTTGAAAAACCTGCTGCAGCCCTGAGGACGATTGCAGTTCCTCAACGCTGGGAAACACGCGGGATATCCACTTGGAGTTCGCGGCACCGTAATAGACGTAGCGGGCATGGAAGCCGCACGCCGCCGCAGCGGCCGATGGGTTGCTCTCCAGATCGGCCACATTTGCCACCACCAACAGGCGGTCCGCGTGAGTATCCGGATCGTAAAAGGCCCGAGGGAGCAGGATCTGGACCCCCGCTTTGTACGGCGCCCAGACCCCAGCATCTGCGTACGTATCGTTGACCACCACATCCGAGGGTCCGACATTGGAGCGCATCCACGCCATCGCCGCCGCGTCGTCGGTCGTGAAGCTCTGGTACGCGTTGACTTGCATTCCGAGCAGAACGATCAGCGCCCAGCAGCTCAATACGAGCCACGTCGACACAACCACAGTGCCGAGCCGACGGATGCGCCGGTGCGCCTTCACGTTTCGCACACGGCCAAGCAGGGCGCTCCACGAGCCGGCCAGCAGCACCCAGCCACCGCCTGCGAGCATGGCCAGTCCGATGGATGCAATGGTCAGATGGCGGAATGGCAGGCTCCATGGA
>JAFAOS010000551.1 GCA_019247515.1 Chloroflexota bacterium
CGGACATCGTGGCGCCGCGCTCCTCGATTCGGCATACTGCCTCCGTGCGGCAACGCGTCGAGGTCCTCTGGCGGCTGACGCCAGTCGTGATCGGCCTGGCGCTGATGTGGCTCGCCACCGGCATCAACCTGCTCCTGCTGCACGGCGCCTGGCTCGTCGACGGCGTCCGCGCGCACGACTCGGCCGGCTTGTGGCCAAATCTGGTCTGGGCGCCATTTCTGCACGTGGGTCTGGCCCACCTGGTCGCCAATACTGTCCCGTTCGCGCTTCTGGGGGGCATCATCGCCCTGCAGTCGCCCTCGCGCTTCGTGGCGGTGACCATCGCTGGCGCGCTGGGCGGCGCGCTGGTCGCCTGGTTCCTGGGCCCGCCCCTGTCCGTGCATATCGGCGCCAGTGGGATCGTCTTCG
The DNA here is from genome assembly GCA_019247515.1 of Chloroflexota bacterium. GTDB lineage: Bacteria > Chloroflexota > UBA6077 > UBA6077 > CF-72 > CF-72. Next base: position 409 of record JAFAOS010000551.1, read on the forward strand.
CCTATTTCGGCTGGATCATCGTGCGCGCCGTGCGCGAACGCAGCGTCCTGGCGATCGTCATCGCCCTGGTGACGCTGGTCGTCTACGGCGGCATCGTGTGGGGCCTCAGCCCCTTCCAGGTTGGAATCTCGTGGCAGGACCACCTGGGCGGATTGCTCGGCGGCATGATCCTGGCGCGCGCCTGGCCAGTCGGATCAAAGACCTCGACCCCGAGCAGCCCGACGCTGGTCAGCCCGCAACTGTCAAAAATTGGACGCTGAATAATCCCCGATCGTCGGTCCATACCTGCTGCACGTGCCAGCCGGCCGAAGCGGCCAGCGTGGCGAATTCGGTCGGGGAGTATTTGTAGGACGCCTCGGTCCAGATACTTTCGCCGCGGTCGAAGTGGAAGTCCACGTCGTTGACGCGCACCACCTGTTCGCTGAGGCTGACCAGGTGCATCTCTACGCGTGCAAATACAGGGTTGTAAAAGGCGTAGTGCCGGAACTGGTCAACGGCGAAGTTGGCGCCGAGCTCGCGGTTGAGCCGCGTCAGGATATTCAAGTTGAACCTGGCGGTGATGCCCAGGGCGTCGTTGTAGGCGCGGTGCAGCATCAAGGGATCCTTTTTGAGGTCGACGCCGATGAGCAGTCCGCCGTCGCGACCGCACACCCGGGCAATGCCCGTCAGGAAGCGCCGCGCCTCGTCGGGCACGAAGTTGCCGATGGTCGAGCCCGGGTAATACGCTACCCGCCGCTTGCCCGCCGGTAGCTCCCGCGGCAGGTCCAGGCCGCGCGTGTAGTCCGCCCAGACCGGAAACACACGCAGTCCGCGATACGCGCGCGCCAGCTCATCCGCGGATTGTTGCAGCAGCTCGCGCGAAATGTCGATCGGCACATACGCCGCCGGCCGCTCGAGCTGGTCCAGCAAGATGCGCGTTTTCAGGCTGCTGCCACTGCCATACTCCAGCAGCACGCATTCAGGCCCCAACCGCGACGCCATCTCCGCGCTCGCGGCGCGCATGATGCGCAGCTCCGCGCGCGTCGGGTAGTACTCGTCCAGCGTCGTGATCTGTTCGAAAAGCTGCGAGCCGTATTCATCGTAGAACAGCTTGCAGGGCAGCTCCTTCTGGGGGCTACCCAGTCCACGCGAGACATCCGCAAACGATGCCTTCTGTCCCGAGGACAGGTCGTGCAGGGAAATACCGTTCATGCGTCCTTCGCCAATCGCAGTCCACTGAACTGCCAGCGCGCGTCAGGTGGGAAGAAATTCCGATACGTCGGGCGAATGTGTGAGCGGGGCGTGGCGCACGAGCCACCCCGCAGCACGTACTGGTTGCACATGAATTTGCCGTTGTATTCACCCAGGGCACCGGCCGCCGTCCGGAAGCCCGGATACGGCGAATACGAGCTCTGGGTCCACTCCCACACCTCGCCGTACATCTGCTCCAGCGACAGGTCGCCTGAAGTTGTGGCGCCTTGCGGATGAAAACGGCCATTGTCCGCGAAATTGCCGTCGATGGGCACGTCCTCGGCGGCGACTTCCCACTCCGCCTCGGTTGGCAAGCGGCCGCCGGCCCAGCGAGCAAAGGCATCCGCCTCGAAGTAGCTCAGGTGGGCGACCGGCTCGTCGGGGTTCACCGGCCGCAAGCCTGAGAGCGTGAACTGCCACCACTCGCCGTCACGCTCCTCCCAGTACAGCGGCGCGCGCCAGCCGTCTTGCTGGACGGTTGCCCAGCCCATCGACAACCACAGGTCGGAGTGCTGGTAGCCGCCATCGTGCATGAACTCGAGATATTCGGCGTTGGTCGCCGGCCGCGAGGCGATGTGGAACGGATGGATGAATTCGCGATGACGGGGCTCTTCGTTATCGAAGGCGAACGAGTCCCCAGCGTGGCCGATCCAGTACACGCCCTCCGGGAAACTGCGCCACGTGAGCGGGCCGTGTGGCGAAGCGGCGTCTGGACCCCGTTCGAGGTAAGCCGGGTGTAGTGGGTTGTGCGAGAGCATGTGCTTCAGGTCGGTCAGGATCAGTTCCTGGTGCTGTTGCTCGTGGTTGAGCCCCAGCGTCACAATCTGTGAGATCCTGTCCAGGTCGGCGGGGTCGCAACATTCCAGAAGGTCCAGGACGTGTTCGTCCACGTGCGCGCGATAGCGGTACACGTCCTCGACCGTGGGTCGTGAGATCATGCCGCGGCGGGGGCGCGGGTACTTATCGCCCACCGCGTTGTAATAGGAATTGAACAGGTACACGTAATCCGGATCTGGCGACTGATAGGCCGCGATGTTCGGTTTCAGCAGAAACGTCTCGAAAAACCAGCTGACGTGCGCCAGGTGCCACTTGGTCGGGCTGCAATCGGGCATGGACTGGACGACGTAGTCCTCGACGGCCAACGGCGCGCACAGCCCTTCGCTGAACTGGCGGACTGCCTGGAACCGTGCCCGCAACGCCTGACGGACCGTGTCCGTGGCGTGGGGCTCGAGTGTGAGCGGAGACATGGTGGTGACAAACACCCCCTTTGTTCAAACCAGCGCGTCGACGGCTGGTTGCATGTCGCGTGCCGGTCAGTCTCACAAGTACGCGTGGAGCCCGACAACAATGCGCCGGCGACGCATCACGGGCCACGCATCAGGCATCCTCAACATCGGCCGTGAGCTCCGTCGAAACCCTGACCCCACCAAGCGAGCCATCCGAACCCCACACGTCGCGTGCCCACACCGGGCGCGGCGAGCTGCTCGCCGTGCTCCGCGTCAGCTCATTCCGCGACTACACCATCAGCCGCTCCGCGACGGGGGTGGCGACCAGCTTGCTGCAATCGCTCATCCTGTGGCAGGTCTTCGCGATCTCGAATTCGTCCCTCAGCCTGGGCATCGTCGGACTGGTCGCGTTTATCTCCGCCTTTGTCAGCAGCTTGATCGGGGGCGTCGTCGTCGATTCGTACGACCGGCGCACGATTCTGTTCGCGGCTCAGCTCGTGCCGGGCGTCGGCAGCCTGGCGATGCTGGCGGCCATCGCCTCGGGCCGGGTGAGCCTGGAGATGGTGTTCGTCCTGGTGTTCGTCACTGGTATCGCGGCGTCCCTTGAATTCCCAGCGCGTTCGGCCATCCTGCCGGATGTCGTGCCCCGCTCGCTGTTCACGCGCGCCCTGACCGTGAACTCGGCGTCCAACTCGCTCACGTCCGTTACCGGGCCGGCGCTCGGCGGGCTGCTGATCGCCACTGGCGGGGTGGGCGCCGCGTACATCGGACACGCCGCACTGGTCGGTGTCGGCCTGCTGAGCCTGATCCCGCTGCGCCTGAAACAGCATCGCGGCGGCGGGCGTCTCCAGCTGGACGCGCTGCGCGAGGGCATGGGCTTCGTGCGCGCCCGACCGGTGCTGCTGGGCGCGATGACGCTCGACATGTTCGCGGTGCTGTTCGGCGGCGCGCGCGCACTGCTGCCGGTCTACGCGGTCGACATTCTGCACGCCAGCGCGGTCGGGTACGGGATCCTGTCAGCGTCGATGGAAGCCGGCACGCTGGTGATGGCCCTGCTCCTTGTCGTGTGGCGCATTCCACGCCGCACGGGGCCGGTGCTGCTGGTCGCCGTGGCGGTCTTTGGCCTGGCCACGGTGATCTTCGGCGTCTCGACGGCGCTGCCGCTGTCGATAGTGGCCTACGCCGCGGTGGGCATGGCCGACCAGGTCAGCATGGTCATGCGCCAGACGATGATCCAGCTCAACACGCCGGACGCCCTGCGCGGCCGGGTCACGGGCTTGAGCTCGATCTTCATCAGCGCGTCCAACGAGCTGGGTGCGCTGGAGAGTGGCCTGGTGGCCGCGGCCGCGGGCGCCGTCTTCGCCGTGGTCAGTGGCGGCCTGGCATGCCTGATCGTGGTCGGCCTGATCGCGTGGCGGGTACCCGGTCTACGGCGCTACGCGCGCTATTGACTTCTTGCCCTGATATCTCACAAGCCGTATCGTTCTGATACATGGTTGCCCGGAGTCTCAACCGATCGCGCGCGGACTGGCTCCTGCGCCGGCTCGCCGACTCCGGCGAGCGCATGACCGGCCCACGCGAGATTGTCGTGCGCGCGCTGGTGGCCCAGTCGGGCGTCGTCAACCCCGAAGCGCTCTCGTACGAACTCCATCCCGAGGGCGTCGGGCGTGCGACCGTCTACCGCACGCTGGACCTGCTCGAGCGCCACGGGATGCTGACCCGCGTCCACGTGGACGGCTGCCACGGCTACACGCTGTGCGACGAGGGGCACCACCACCATCTGCTGTGCAGTACGTGCAACACGGTGCTGCCCGTCGACGCGACTGGCGTGGAAGCCGAAATCCTGCGTCTGGCCGAAGGCCTCAAGTTTCGCGTCGACACGCACACGCTGGAGTTCTCAGGCGTGTGCGAAGCATGCCAGCACCGCGCCGCCGGCACCTAATAGCTTTTCGGTAGCCCCAGCACGTGCTCGGCCAGATAGTTGAGCACCATCTCCTGGCTGATCGGCGCGATTTCGTACAGGCGCACCTCTCGCCACAGGCGTTCGACGTGCGTCTCTCGCGCGTAGCCAAAGCCGCCGAACGTCTGCAGCGCCACGTCACAGGCGCGAAAGCCCGCGCGCGCTCCGAGCAGTTTGGCCGCGTTGGCCTCGGCGCCGCACGGCCGGCCGTGATCGAACAGCCACGCCGCCTGGTAACCCAGCAGTTCGGCAGCCTGTAGCTCGGCCCATGCGCCAGCCAACGGATGGGCGATCGCCTGATTCTGTCCAATGGGTCGGTCGAACACGATGCGGTCGCGCGCGTACGTGGCGGCGTAGTCCACCGCCCACTGGCCAATCCCCACCGCCTCCAGCGCGATGACGACGCGCTCGGGATTGAGTCCGGCCAGCAAGTGGTAAAACCCGCGGCCGACCTCGCCGACAACTTCATCTTCGCCCGCGACCAGGCCATCCAGAAACACCTCGTTGCTGTCCACCGCCGCCCGCCCCAGCTTCTCGATGCGGCGGATCGAGCAGCGCTCGCGGTCCAGGCGGGTGAAAAACAGGGTGAGCCCATCCAGCGGCGCTTCGGCTCGGCGCGGCGCCGTGCGCGCCAGCAGCAGGATGCGCTCGGCATTCTGGGCGTTGGTGGTCCACACCTTCTGCCCGCTGATGACCCAGCGCGAGCCGTCGTGCCGTGCCGTCGTGCTGATGCGCGAGGTATCAGACCCGGCCGTCGGCTCGGTCACCCCGAAGGCGACCAGCATCTCGCCACGCGCGGCGCGCGGCAGATAGGTCTGCTTGAGGAACTCGGAGCCGTAGTGGAGGATCGGCGTCAGTGGGAATACGTAGAAGTGGATTGCCGCCGCGCCACTGGTGCCCGCGCCAGATCGGGCGATGGCCTGCAACAGCAGGCCGGCCTCGGTCAGTCCGAGCCCGACGCCACCGTAGGCTTCGGGGATGAGCACGCCGAGCCAGCCAGCCTCGGCAAAAGCCCGGACGAACTCCCAGGGGTAGGTCTCGCGTCGATCGTGCTCGGCCCAGTAGTCGAGCGGGAACCTGGCCGCGATCGCCGCCGCTTCGCGGCGAACCGACGCCTGCAGCTCGCTGAGTCCGAACTCCATACCTCACCAGACCCCCTCTCCCTCTGGGAGAGGGCTACCCCAGACCCCCTCTCCCTCTGGGAGAGGGCGGGGGTGAGGGCTACCCCTCACCCGCGCTGACGCGCGACCTCTCCCTCTGGGAGAGGTGCCGACGTCTAGCCCTGGATATTGAACCCGCGCAGCACCTCGGTGGTCTGCCCCGTCGTCTTGGAATGCGCGTACACGTAGATGTTGGTGTGCGTGGACGGGAACTTGGTCGGCGAGAACGACAGCGACCAGGTTCCATCGCCATTGAGCGTGGCCTGTCCCAGATCGGTGCCTGATCCCGAATTCCGCTCGCCGTTGATCCAGACGTCGACCGAGTCAATGCCGGCCGCGCCCGTGGTCGGATCCTTCGCCGTCCCGGCGATCGTGAACGTCGAGCTGCCGCTCGCGCGCACATTCTGGTTCTCGGTCGGAGCCGTGATCGTCACCACCGGCGCTCCGCCGCCCGATGGTGGAGGAGTCGGATTCACCCCACCGCCGCCGCCGTTGACGCTCACGGTCTTGAACCACCAGCCTTTGCCGCCGGTGTGCATGTACACATACAGGGTCTGAGCGCCCGACGGGACCGAGCCGCCAGACACTGAGGCGGAGAACCCCGAATATGCGTAGAACGGGTTGCCCAGTGCCTTGCCAACGTCCGGCCGGTACTGACCCGCAATGCCCTGCGCGAGCATCTTGCCGCCGCCGTCCATGGTGCCGAACCAGACCTGCATCGCGTCGGCGCCTGCCCAGCCCTGGGCCGTGGTATCGACGAACCAGCCGCCGACGACGAATGAGCCGCTGCCGGGCACCGTGGCGCCGTTGCTGGGCTGATCGATGAATCCCTGATACGTGTTGTCCAGGATGGCGCCTGGTCCACCTTGCCAACCGCTACTTTGCGCGGTAGTTTGCGCGACGGCCGGCGCCACCACGCTGGCGATCAGTGCCAGACTCGCGGCTGCCGCGAACAGTATCTTGGGCGTACTGAAGGCCCTCGGAATGTCGACTCGCATTGGTCCTCCCTGGTCAGAAAGCATAGACCGTAGCTGCATCATACTTCGCGGAAAACCCGTTGGGAGAGGTCAAGCACCGGGATAACCGAGATTGTTCCCAGCGGTAGATGTCAGATTGATTACGGATTCCTCCCACGCCTTGGCAGGCGTATCAATTACGTCAAATGTGAAACTTCAAGCTGGTTTCTCCTGGACGATCCAGCCATTGCCGTCAGGGTCGTTGAAAAAAATGAACGAGTTCCACGGGCCGCCGTGCCCGTCCCGCCACTCGCCGTTGTCCATGAACCTGACCGGCGTCACCTCGACGCCGCGTTCGACCAGTTGCCGGCGTGCCTGTTCAACGTCTGAGACCGTCAACTGCAGGCCTTTGAGCGTGCCGGGCTGCATCTCGTGATAGCCGCTGACCATGCTCACGGAGCAACCCGAGCCCGTCGGCGTCAGCTGCACCACGCGGAAATTTTCACTGACGTGGGTGTCGACGTCGCAATGGAAGCCCACCTGCTCGGTGTAGAAGCGTTTGGCACGATCGATGTCGGCCACGGGCAGAGCGACCACTTCGAGTTTCCATTCCATGCCGACGTTTTACAATTCACAGGGGGACACTCTCATCCCGAGCTTGCGACTCCTCGCCGTGGATCTGGGCGCCGAAAGCGGGCGCGCCCTGGTCGGCGCGTTCGACGGCTCCACCCTGATCCTGGAAGAGGCGCATCGCTTCCCGAACGTTCCTGTCCGCCTGCATGCCACGCTCTATTGGGATTTTCTCAGGCTGTTCGACGAGGTCCAGAACGGAATCCGCGCGGCGCGCGCCCTCGGCGACGTCGCCAGCCTGGGCGTCGACACCTGGGGTGTGGACTTCGGTCTGATCGACAGCCGCGGACGATTGCTGGCCAATCCCGTCCACTACCGCGACACTCGCACACAAGGGATGCTCGACCGCGCCCTCGAGCGATTGACGACCGAAACCATCTACGCCACCACCGGCATTCAGTTTATTGCGATCAATACCCTCTACCAACTGCTGGCCCTGGTGGAGTCCGCCGATCCGGACCTCTCCCACGCGGACCACCTGTTGATGATGCCCGACCTCGTCAACCATTTTCTGTGCGACAGCGACGTTGTGGAATACACCAACGCCACCACGACCCAGTGCCTGGATGCTTCCACCGGTCAATGGGCGTCCAGCATGCTGGCAAGTCTCCGGATTCCGACCCGCCTGTTTCCCGACGTCGTCCCTCCCGGAACCGTTCTCGGCCAACTGAGAGATGACATTGGCGGGCGCCTCAGGGTCATCGCGCCAGGTACGCACGACACCGCTTCGGCGGTGGCCGCGATACCCCTGCCCAGCACCGGCGGCACCGCGTTTCTCAGCTCCGGCACCTGGTCGCTGCTCGGCGTGGAGCGCCAACAGCCGTTGCTCACCCCCGGCGCGCGCGACGCCAATCTCACGAACGAGGGCGGCGTCGGTGGCACGATCCGGCTGCTGACCAACGTCATGGGCCTGTGGCTGATGCAAGAGGCGCGGCGCGGATCCACGCTGAGCTACGCGGAGCTAACCGGCCTTGCGGCCAATGCCACGCCGTGGACCGCGTTTGTCGACCCGGACGACGAGCGGTTTCTGCGTTTGGAGCCGGGCGCCCTGCCAGACGTTGTACGCGAGATGTGTCGCGCGACCGGTCAGCCCGCGCCAGACGACCAGGCGACGCTTGTGCGCGTGCTGCTGGAGAGCCTGGCGCTAAAGTATGCCGTGGTCCTGCATCAGCTCGAGTCGGCCACTGGACAGCGCATCGACGCCGTGCACGTCGTCGGCGGAGGATCGAACAATGCGCTGCTCTGCCAGCTGACTGCCGACGCGTGCGGCGTGCCCGTGCTGGCCGGCCCGGCTGAAGCCACCGCCCTTGGCAACCTGATCGTCCAGGCGATGGCGCTGGGCGAGGTGGCCTCCCTGGCCGAGGGGCGCGCGCTGGTGGCCAGGTCCTTCCCGGCGCGTCGCTACGGGCCACAAGTCGATTGGTCAGCGGCGCGCGAGCGCTTTTCTACGCTGTTAAGAGCCCAGCTCCAAGGAGTGTCGCCATGAGCAGTCAATCACGAGTGGCAGCCGCCGTCACCGAGCTCGAAATTGAGACGCCGTCCTGGGGTTACGGCAACTCGGGCACGCGCTTCAAAGTCTTCCCCCAACCTGGCGTCCCGCGTGATCCGTTCGAGAAAGTCGAAGACGCCGCGATCGTCGGACGCTTCACGGGCGTGGCCCGCTCGATCGCCCTGCACATCCCGTGGGATCGCGTCGACGATTTCTCCATGCTCGCCGCCTTCGCCCGGGAGCGGGGTGTGCGCATTGGCGGCATCAACTCCAATACTTTCCAGGACGAAGACTACAAGCTCGGATCCCTGTGTCACCCGTCATTTGAAGTCCGCCGCAAAGCGGTGGACCACATCCTGGAGTGCTGCGACATCGCGCGACAGACCGGCTCGACTGTCGTCAAAGTCTGGCTGGCCGATGGCTCGAACTATCCTGGTCAGGACGACTTTCGCGCCCGTCGTCGTCGACTGATCGAAACGCTGCGTGAAATTTATCCAGCGCTGCCCGAAAACGGCCGAATGTTTCTGGAGTACAAGTTCTACGAGCCAGCCTTCTATCACACCGACGTTCAGGACTGGGGCCAGGCGCTGACCGTCTGTCAGCACGTCGGCGAGCGGGCACAGGTGTGCGTGGACACCGGCCACCACGCCATGGGCACCAATATCGAGCAGATCGTGTCCATCCTCCTCCAGGAGGGGCGCCTCGGCGGCTTCGACCTGAACGACAAGAAATACGGCGACGACGACCTGATGGTCGGCAGCATCGATCCGTACCAGCTGTTCCGAATCTGCCACGAGCTCGTCAAAGCCCAGGCGGACCAGCTGACCGATCCGGTGGCGCACGCCAATGCCCGCGAGGTCGTGTACATGCTCGACCAGTGCCACAACATCGAGCCGAAGCTGCCCGCCGTCATCCGCTCGGTCATGAATCTCCAGGAGGCGATGGCCAAGGCGCTGCTGGTGGACCTCGACGCGCTACGCCAGGCGCAGTCCGCGGGCGATGTGCTCGAAGCCAACCGGCTGCTCAAGGACGCCTACGACACCGACGTTCGCCCGCTGCTGGCGTCCGCGCGCGGCCTGGCCGGATTGCCGGAGGACCCGTACGTCGCCTACCTGGCCAGCGACGAGGAACGGAGGCGCGCGGCGGCGCGCGTGGGCGGCGTGGCCGCGGGCTGGCAATGAGCGATTCTGCCCCGTCCGCTCTGGCCGAAAGCCACAGGTCGGCCGGGCAGTTCCCGATCGTGCCACCCCAGAACCGCTGGGATGCCGGGCACGCTTCCACTTTGAAAGGCCCGCTGGAGCTTCTCGCGTACCGCTCGAACTTGCTGGGCGCCGATCGCTCGGTGGCCAACTGGGGTGGTGGTAATACCTCCAGCAAATGCATCGAGCTGGATTTTCGGGAGCGGCCGACCCGCGTGCTGTGGGTCAAGGGCTCCGGGTCTGACCTCGCCTCGATCCGGCCCGCGCAGTTCACCGGACTCCGCATGGAGGACGTGCTGCCGCTGCTGGAGCGCGACGCCGTCTCCGACGAGGACCTGGTGGCGTATTACGAACATGCCGTCCTGCGGCCCGGGCAACCGCGCGCTTCGATCGAGACCCCACTCCACAGCATGCTGCCGTTCGAGTACGTGGACCACACCCATCCCGACGCGATCATCGCCCTGTGCGCGGCGCCGGAGGGACGCCGGCTGGCGGAGCGGTTATGGGACGGACGCGCGATCTGGGTGGACTATGAGCGCCCGGGTTTCTCGCTGGGCAAGAAGATCGCGCTCGCCGTCCGCGACCGACCGGATGCCGCGTGCGTCCTGATGGCCAAGCACGGCCTGGTCACGTGGGCGGACAGCGGCGAGGAATGCTACGCGCGCAGTATCGAGGCCATCGCGCGCGCCGCCGAAGCCCTGGCGGAGCACGTGGACCGCCGTCGCGTCTTTGCCGTTACATCCACACCCGCGCCTGGTCGCGCGATGCTCGCCAGTGCGCTGCCTGCCTTGCGCGGGGCGGTGTCACGCCGCCGGCCGATGGTTCTCCACCTGGACACCAGCGACCGGGCGCGCGCGTTCGCCGACCGACCGGACGTGGCCGAGGTCTCCGGGGCTGGTCCGGCCTGTCCGGACCACCTGGTCCACACCAAACCCTGGCCGCTGGTGGTGTCGCCTGCTCACGATGCCGCGTCGCTCGCGCGACATTTCGTGGAGGGCGTCGCCGCCTACGAAGACCGCTATTCCGCCTACGTCGCGCGCCACGACGCGCAGGTCGTCCAGCGCGATCCGGCGCCGCGCGTCGTGCTGGTCCCGGGCATCGGCGTGATCACCACCGGACCTGATGCGCTGCAGGCCAGCGTGGCGTCGGCGCTGTACGAGCGTGCCATCGCCGTGTTGTCGACGACCGTCGGCCTCGGTGGTTTTGCGCCGCTCACCGAGTCCGAAACCTTCGGTGTCGAATACTGGCCAATGGAGCTCTACAAGCTCAGCCTCTTGCCAGCCCCGCGCGAGCTGGCAGGCCAGGTCGCCCTGGTCACCGGAGCTGCATCCGGCATCGGGCGAGCGATCGCTCGGCGCCTCGCGGAGGCGGGCGCGCACGTGGTGATCGCCGACCGCAATGCCGCCGGCGCGGCGGACGTCGCCAACCAACTGGCGGAGCGCCATGGCGAACGGCGCGCGCTGGCCGTGGCCATCGATGTCGGCGACGAATCCGCGGTCTCCGCCGCGTTTTCGGAAGCCGTGCTGGCGTATGGTGGCGTGGACGTCGTCGTCTCGAACGCCGGCATTTCGACTTCGCACCCGGTCGAAGACACGTCCTTGGACGAATGGAACCTGAACCTGTCGGTGCTCGGGACCGGCTATTTCCTGGTGGCGCGCGAGGCCTTTCGAGTGCTGCGGGCCCAGGGACGCGGTGGCAGCGTGGTCTTCGTTGCCTCGAAGAACGGGCTGGTGGGCGGTCGCAATGCGTCGGCCTACTCGTCGGCGAAGGCGCTCGAGATCCACCTGGCGCGCTGTCTGGCCGAAGAAGGCGGCGGCGCCGGCATCCGCATCAACACGGTGAATCCTGACGCGGTGCTGCAGGATTCAGGCATCTGGACCTCCGCCTGGCGCGAGCAGCGCGCCAGCACGTACGGCATCGCCCCCGATCAACTGGAGGCGCACTACCGCGCCCGAACCACCCTGAAAGTCAACGTCTATGCCGAGGACATCGCCGAGGCCGTGCTGTTCTTCGCCTCGTCACGCTCGGCCAAGTCGACGGGCAATATCCTCAACGTCGACGGGGGCGTGCCGGCCGCTTACGCGCGCTGACCGAGCGCTGCACCCAGCCGCGCCACCAGGCGCAGGTCGCCTTCGATCTGGAGCTTTCCGTCCATCGCGGCGCCACCCGCGGTGCGCTGACCCGCCGCCATCCGCGCGAATGTCGCCGCGTCCAGACGCAGCGTTGCGTCGGCGCGTGGCTCCGCGCCCGGCCTGGCTGTCAGCTGGCCGTCTGCGATGCGGACTATCCAGCTCCGCGTACCCCGCCGACTGCGGACCTGGTACTGGAGCGTACCCTTTTCCAGATTCCGAGGTCCCTTCACGTAGGCGCGCTCCATTCCTCGAAAGATCAGCCTCTGGCCGGCGCCGGAGCCGAAGATCACGTCCAGCTGCGCGTCCGTGCGACCCTTCACCAGCCAGCCGAACGCCGCATTCGCCACATCTCGAGGCCCTTCGGCGACGTGCCCATTGCGCGTGGCGGGCTGCCACGGCTCGTGGTCCGGCCAGATCGTATACTCCGCCGGCGCCTGCCTGGCCGGAGGCCGACGCTGCAGCGCGCGTTCGACGGCCGGCGCCAGCCGGGCGCGCTTGTCCGCCTCCGAGCGCGCATGCCGCTCGGCAAACGCCGGCAGCACTTCGCGCGCGAAGAGCTCGATCGATTCGCAGATGTGCTCGTGCTGATTGCGGCCGGCCTGCGAGACGAAAATGACTTCGTCGATGCCCGCCTTTTCGTAGCGCTCGAACAATTCGGTGACCTGTTGCGGAGTCCCGATGGCGCCCCGCAACGAGCCCAGGTTTTCCTGAAGCAGTCGCACCGGTAGCGGGGCGTCCGTCGGGGTGACCAGGTCGCGCGCGAAGCCGCGCTGAGCGCGGTTGTGTTGAAATTCATCCCACACGTTGGTGAGGCCGGGACGATGGGCGCCGAAAATGTAATAGTGCGCCAGCGAGTAACCGAAGAAGTGGGCGCCATCGATGCCTCGATCGATGGCGGTCTGCTCGTCGGTGTGGCACATAAACGGCACCACCACCGCCACGTTCGGGTTTACGGAGTAGCCGGCCGGCACGCAGGCTTCGGACTGAATGAGCCCGAGGAGGCGCGGGTGTGGGTGGATGCGGCTTCTGTTTGGGTTTGGGCACCAGGTTGCGCGGGGGAACCGACACGAAGCGACCCTGGTAGCCGCTGAACGGTTCCTCCACCAGCAAGCGGGTGCTGACGTCCAGCGCTTCCTCCCATTGCGCGCGCTTCAACTCGCGCTCGACGCCGAAGCCGCCCAGCTCGGATTGGGAGCTGGACTCGCCAGTCCCGAACTCCACCCGACCTCCAGAGATCAGATCCAGGGTAGCGATACGCTCCGCGACCCGCGCCGGATGGTTGTATCCGGGCGGCAGCTGCACGATGCCATGCCCCAGTCGAATCCGTTGTGTCCGCTGACTGGCCGCCGCCAGGAACACCTCGGGCGCGGAGCTGTGCGCATACTCCTCCAGAAAGTGGTGCTCGTAAAAAAGTCCGAAGCGCACCTAGCTGATTTGCGAGTGCGGCCCGAATACCCCCAGCGGGCCAACCACATGGATCCTGGCGGTGTCGCCGTCGATCTGGGGCTCGGTGTGGTAGTACGTCTGAATCAGACCGTGTGACTCCGGGTCAATCTTGATCTCGCCGCGGATACTCTGGAACGACGTCACGCCATTGAGCGCCTGCACCAGGTTGTCTGGACTTGTGTCACCCTTCAAATCGGTCAGCACCTTGTCCAGCAGCCCCATGGCGTCATACGTGTACTCGCCGTAATCGTTGTGGCGGTTGTTCTTCTTCATGAAGTCCGCCACGAACTGCTGATTGAGCGGGTTGTCGAGTGACTCTTCCCAACCTGTCGCGCCCATCTTGACGACGGCAATCGTCTTGCCGATTGCCTCCGCCGCATTACGCGACAGGGTGTTGCCGAACAGTGGAATGCTGTCGCCTACGAACTGCTGATATTGCTGGACGAATTTGATCTGGTCGGCGCCGGCGAAGAAGCCCCACACTGCGTCAGGATTGCCCGACTTGATCTTGGCCAGGAACGGCGCGTAGTCGCTGTTGCCCAACGGCGGGAAAACCTTGTCCGTGACGGTGCCCCCCGCCTGCTGGTAGGCGTCGGCAAAGCCGGCCAGTTGCTCGTAACCAGCCGCGTAATCCGGGGCGAAGGCCAAGACGTTCTTCCAGCCCTGCTGGAACGCCCACTTGCCGGCGGGCGCGCCCGCCTGCCAGCTGCTGAACGACACGCGAATGATGTACGGGCTCCGCTTGGAGCCGGTGATGTCGTCGGCGCCAGCATTGGTGATGATCGTCGGCATCTTGGAGCTGTCCAGCAGGTCGCGCACCGCCAGTGCATTCGCGCTGCTGACCAGACCGACGAGCACGTTGACGCGATCTTGCTCCACCAGCTTGCGGGCCTTGAGCAAGGCATCCTGGGGTGTGGCGCCTTCGTCCTCCTGGACAATGGTGGGCTTCATGCCGCCGATGAGTCCGTTGTGCTGGTCCAGATAGACGTCGATGGAGGCCGCCATGTCCGGGCCAAAGGCGGCGTACGGCCCCGAAAAACCCGACAGCAGCCCGATCTTGAGCGCGCCGCCGCCGTTGCTGCTAGTGCTCTGCGCCGGCCCACTCGTCGCCGCACCCGCGGGGACCGCGCCGGTTGCGCCGCTGGTGCCCGCGGACGTGCCACCCGCGGGCGTGCACGCCGCGAGGATGGAGGCCATCGTTGCGGCGCCCGCTCCGCCGAGAGCTGCCCGCAGAAGAGCGCGGCGCGAAATTCTTCCAGCCTGGTCGTACATCCTGCCTGTTTCCCCCGAGAGTGTGGTTCCGATCCTACACCCGTTTCGACCGCGCGGTCATAATCGCGTGGTACCCTCGCGGACGCGATGACCGCCGACTTCGTCATCGTTCAGGGGCTCAATG
>JAFAOS010000574.1 GCA_019247515.1 Chloroflexota bacterium
GATGCCCCACGCCGCGCGCACGGCGCTCATGCCCAGCGGTTCGGCGGCGCGTGTGTGGATCGCGCGCTCGGCGGCGTCGCCGTCCAGGCGCAGTCGACCGCCGAGGAAGAAGTTGGGGTCGAGATACCCCAGCAGCAGGTCGGCATCGGTCACGGTTGGCTCGGCGCCACCCCGTCCGTAGCACGCCGGCCCTGGATCGGCGCCCGCGCTGTCGGGCCCGACCTTGAGCAATCCCAGGCTGTCGACGCGGGCGATCGAACCGCCGCCGGCGCCAATCTCGATCAGCTCGACCACGGGCGTTTTCACCGGCAGCCCACTGCCTGCCTTGAAGCGGTACTTGCGATCGACTTCGAACTCGGTCGAAGTGAGCGGCTTGCCATCTTCGATCACGCACAGCTTGGCGGTCGTGCCGCCCATGTCGAAGGCCATCAGGTCATGCACGTTGGCGAGCTGGCCGAAGTACGCGCTGGCCAGCGCTCCGCCGGCGGGTCCCGATTCGAGCAGCCGCAGCGGGAAGCGCGTGGCCGTCTCGACAGTCGAAATGCCGCCCGACGACAGCATCAACAGCAATTCGCCGCCGACGCCCAGCTGTCGCAAACGCTGGACGAGCTCGGCAAGATAGTCCTCGACCAGGCCCTGCACGTAGACGTTGACGACGGTGGTCGAGGTGCGCTCGTACTCCCGAATCTCGGGCACCACGTCGGAAGACAACGACACGCGAATGTCCGGCGCGATCTCGCGAATGATGTCGCCAACGAGTTGTTCGTGGCTCGGGTTGGCGTAGCTGTGGACGAAGCACACCGCGATGGCTTCGATGCCCTTGTCGCGCAGCTCGGCGACCAGGCGCGCGACCGCGTCGGCATCGGGGCCGCGGGCGACGCTGCCGTCGGCGTACACGCGCTCGTCGACTTCCAGCCGCAGGTAACGCGGTACCAGCGGCGTCGGCATCTCCAGGAAGAGGTCGTACAGGTCGTAGCGATGCTCGCGCGCGATCTCGTAGGCGTCGCGAAAGCCGCGCGTGGTCAACAGCGCCGTGCCGGCGCCCTTGCGCTCGATCACGGCGTTGGTCACCAGGGTTGTGCCGTGGATGACGTGCCGCACCGCGCCTGGCGAGGCGCCCGTGCGCGAAAGTGCCTCCGAGAGGACGTCGGCCACCGCGCTGGAGGGGTCGCCGGGCGTCGTCAGCACCTTGCCGACCGTCATTTCGCCGGTCGAGTCGTCGATCAGGATCAGGTCGGTGAAGGTGCCGCCGATGTCCACCCCGGCGCGATAGCGGCGGTCGTCAGGCATTACCCGTAGTTGATGTAGACGGTTTTGACCCTGGTGAAGAAGTCCACCGCTTCGCGGCCCTGCTCGTGCGGACCGATGCCCGAGGATTTCACACCGCCAAAGGGCAGGTGGACCTCGCCGCCGAGCGTCGGCTGATTCACGTGCGCGATGCCGACGTCGACCTTATCGACGAACTGGAAGATGGCGCGCACGTCGCGCGTGTAGACCGAGGCTGCCAGACCGTACTCGACCGCGTTGGCGGCCTGGAAGGCGGCCTCGTTGTCGGGCACGCGGATGACCGACAGCACCGGCCCGAAGATCTCCTCGCGGGCGACGCGCATCGACGGCTGCACCCGATCGAAAACGGTCGGCGCCAGCCAGTGGCCTTCAGGCAACGTGCCCAGCTGCGCGGTGTAGACGTTCTCGGCGCCTTCTTCGCGCCCGACCTCGAGGTAGCGGAGCACGCTGTCCCGCTGGTCGGCCGTGACGGCCGGGCCGACGTCGGTGGCCTCGTCCACGCCCGGACCGACCGTGAGCTGGCGGGCGCGCGAGACGACCCGGTCCAGCAACTGGTCGGCGACGGACTCGACCACGATCGTCCGGCTGGTGGCCGTGCAGCGCTGGCCGGTCGAGCCGAACGCGCCGTCCACGATGCCGGCGCACGCCAGGTCGAGGTCGGCGTCGGCCAGCACGATCGCCGCGTTCTTGCCGCCAAGCTCGGCCTGTACCGGAATGCCGCGACCGGCGCAACGAGCGGCTACCTTGAGGCCCGTCGAGGTGTGGCCCGTGAGGCTCACGGCCTGAACTTCCTCGGCGTCGAGCAGCGCCTCGGCGGCGGGGCCACCGCGGGCGGCCAGGACGTTCAGCACACCCGCGGGTAAACCGGCCTCGAGAAAGATCTCGGCGAGCCGCACGGCGCTGGCGGGTGTCGACGAGGCGGGCTTCAGGATGACCGAGTTGCCGGCGATGAGCGCCGGCGCGATCTTCCAGGCCGGAATGGCGAGCGGGAAATTCCAGGGCGTCACGCAGGCGACGACGCCGAGCGGCTGCCGCGTGGTGAAGGCGAATTTGGTCGCCGACTCCGAGCCGGAGGTGTAACCGCCGAAGCGCCGGCCCTCGCCGGACATGAACTCGGTGATGTTGATGCTGCGCTGGACCTCCGCGCGCGAGTCCTTGAGCGCTTTGCCTTCTTCGAGTGAGATCAGCCGCGCGAACTCTTCGCGGTAGCTGTCCATGAGGCGCGCCGCTTCCAGCAACACTTTGCCGCGGCTCGGCGCGGCGGTGTTGCGCCAGGCCGGCCACGCTTCGGCCGCGATGCGAACGGTCGATTTGACCAGCTCGATATCCGCCGAGCGCATGCCGCCCAGAATTTCGGCCGAGGCGGACGGGTTCTCACGGACCAGGTCCGGCGGACCATCCGGCAGAACGCGGCGACCGCCGATGAAGTGCGCGTACAGGCCTTTGATCGAGTTCGACGAGGATGCAGACTCGCTCGCCGGGTCTTTCGCAGTCGCGACCATATGCTAAGGATAGGCTTGATTGATGCCTGCGGTGCGCGTGGCCGAGCGGCGGGTGTGGGTCGGCCAGGAGAGCCGCGCGCTGCTGTCCGGCGAGGTGCACTACTGGCGGCTCGACGCGTCGGCGTGGCCAGCGGTCCTCGAGCGGGTGCGCGACCTGGGGCTGGACATCGTCAGCACGTACGTGTGCTGGAATTTTCACGAGGTCGCTTCGGGCGAGTTCGACTTTGCGGGCGGTCGCGATGCGCGGCGCCACCTGGGCGCCTTTCTGCGGTTGGCCGCGGATCGGGGCATGTGGGTCCTGCTGCGGCCCGGCCCGTACATTTACGCCGAGTGGCCAAACTCGGGTATCCCCGAGCGTCTGGTGAAATACCATCGCCTGCACCCCGAGTTCGTGCGCGAGGCGAAGACGTGGATGGCGGCCGTCGTGGACCTGGCCCGACCATTTCTGGCCACCAGCGGTGGGCCAATCGTGTTGTGGCAGGCCGACAACGAGGCGGACCCGTGGCTCGACGTGTACGGCACACAGGTCCGCGACCTGTTCGAGGCCTTTCTCCGCCAGCGCTACACGGACGTGGCGACGCTCAACGCCGCCTGGGCGGCGTCCTGCGCGGACTTTTCCGAGGCGTGCCCGGTGATGGCGCCCGTCCCGCAACGCTTCATCCCACGCTATCTCGACTTCTGTCGCTTTCGACACTGGTACGCAAGGCAGGTCGTCCACTGGACGACAGACGAGTACCGCCGCCTGGGCGTCGACGTGCCGATCTACGCCAACACGTATACGGGCATGGCCGTCCAGGACTGGCGGGCGATCGACGCGGCCTGCGACCTGGCCGGTCCCGACGTCTACCCCACCGCGCGCATCGCCGATGATCCCGAGGAGCACCGCGCTCTCCTGGATACGGTCCGCTACACGCGCACCTTTGCCTCGCTGCCGTTCAGTCCCGAGTTCGAATCAGGCATCTGGCACGGCTGGCACACGCGCGTCGGCGCGCTGCCGGCCGACCAGTACGACCTGACCGCGCTTTCGACGCTGCAGGCGGGCCTGTGCGGGTGGAATTGGTACATGCTGGCGGCGCGCGACAGCTGGTACATGAGCCCGATCACCGAGCTGGGTCGCTTGCGCCCCGAGCTGGCGCCGACCTTTGCCGAGCTCGTGCGGCTGTTTCGCGAGCTGGACCCGCCGTCGCTTCAGAAGCTCACCGACACCGCGGCCACCTTCAACGTGCTCGAGCGCGCCGCCCACCTCGACGACGTCGGACGCGACGTGCTGCGCGCGCTGTACGCCGCCGATGTCGACTATGAGTTTTTCGACCTGGACTCGGGATCGATGGGTCGACCGCTGCTCTTCTATGCCGGCGGCACGCTGGTCTCCACGGAGCAGCGGCAGCGGCTGGTGGACTATGTGTCCGGCGGGGGCTGCCTGGTGGTGTTTCAACCCGGCGCTCTGTTCGAGCTGGCGCGTGAGCCGACTGGCGTGACCACGGCTGCTGCCCCGCAGCGGCTGCGACTGGCGCTGGGGAGCGCGCGGGTCGAGCTGAGCAGTCCGGCCGTCTTTGTGTACGCGGACTCGCCGGGTGAGCCGATCATCGCCGAGCGCATCGCGCCGCTGCCGCCAACGCAGGAAGGCGGCCTTGCCCACGTGCAGTTGCCAGTTGGCGAACGCCTGACCGTCGGTTACCTCGCCGCGCATGGTACGGGCCGTGTGGTGGTCCTGGGCGTCTCACCCACCCCTGAGCTGGTCACGGCCCTGCACGCGTGGCTCGGCGTACCCATCGCGTCTCAGTCGGGCATCGGCACGCGCGTCCAGTCCGCCGTGTTTCGTCGCGGCGACGGGCACGTTGCGATCGTCACCAACACGGCCGACCACGTCCAGGACGCGGTGCTGCGGCTCGACGTGGGCGCGCCGCTGCGCACCGCGTGCGACCTGCGCACCGGCCAGGAGACGCCCATCGCGGACGGCAGCAGCGTCGTCGTACACGTGCCGCCACGCTCGGGTACGGCCGTTCGCCTGCTCTGAATTTGGCCGCGGCGCGGGCGTGGGCTATATTTCGCCACCCAACGACCTGCTACCAACCTCGCCATGGCCCGGAGGCCCCGCTGATGCCCGTCGAGACTGTCGAGTTCTTCCTGCTGCTGAGCGGCTGGATCGTCGCCTTCCTGCTCGGCCTCGAGCTGCAGACGGGCTATCGCCAGTGGCGCCTGCGCGGCGCAGAGCAAAGGATCGAGACGCGGCGCGACTGAACAGACTGGCTACACTTAACTGCACTGTGGGGTGGCCCGCGATGTACGGCAACTGCCCGCACACTCGGCCCCGTAGCTCATCAGGATAGAGCGTTTGTTTCCTAAACAAAAGGTAGGGAGTTCGAATCTCCCCGGGGCTACCCTTCGCATCCGTGCCGCGTGAACCGTCCTACGCCGCTCGCCTCGGCGCTGTTTTGCGGCGACGCGACCCGCTGGCTTTGCGCACCTTTCTCCTCGACTCGGCTCAGCGCTTTGGCGATGACCGCCAGGTCGCCGACGTTGCCGACAAGTCAGACGAGGAGATGCTCGAGCTGCTCCACCGCATGATCCTCGCGCGGCCTGATCTGAGTGACCTGCACCGCGCCAGCCGCGAGTGGCTGTTTCGGCACGGTCTCGACGCGTTTGGCGAGAGCGGCGAGCGACGCAACTGAGCGTCTTAGCCAAACAGCAAAAAATCAGATGCCGGCGAGCGCTTCGACCAGCAGCGGGTGCAGCCGCCGATTGCTCGACAGCACCTGGCCCGCATCCACGCTGAACGCCGAGCCGTCGGTCGCCGAAAGCTGGCCACTCGCCTCGAGCACGATGAGCGCGCCGGCCGCCAGGTCCCACGCCTTGACCTGGTGCTCCCAGTACGCGTCCAGGCGGCCGCAGGCGACATAACACAGGTCGAGCGCGGCGCTACCGACGCGTCGGACGGCCTGCGAGGCGAAGCTCATCACCTCGAAGCTGCGCAAGGCGCGCGGCAGGGCGGCGCGATCGTACGGAAAGCCCGTGGCGACCAGAGCTTGACGTAACTCTGTCACATCCGAGACGTGGATCGCTCGACCGTTCAGCGTCGCCCCGCGGCCCCGCTCGGCGACGAACAGCTCGTCCTGGCACGGCGCGTACACCGCTCCAAACACGAGCTGGCCGTCCACCTCGAAGCCGATCGAGACACAAAACAGCGGAAAGCCGTGCGTGTAGTTGGTCGTGCCGTCGAGCGGGTCGACCAACCACCGGTAACCGGGCTCGCTGCCAGCGATCGCGCCGCCTTCTTCCCCGAGAATCGTGTGCGTCGGGAAGGCATCCCGCAGCGTGCCGCACACCAGCTTCTCGCTGGCCACGTCGACGTCGGTGACCAGGTCGACCACGCCCTTGTGGCGGATCTCCTGGATCGAATCCACGCGGCTCTCCAGCAGCTCGCCCGCGGCGCGCGCCGCGGTGACGCCAACCTGGCGCACGCGAGCCAGGTCGAGCTCGGCGCTCAATGCTTCGCGATCAGCGCTTGGCGAAACGCGCGGCCGCGGGCGGCGCCACGTTGTCTGGCGGCCGCAACACGATCGCGCCTTTATCGCAGGCTGCCTCGCACAGGTAGCACGAGACGCACGCCTTGGGATTGGTCAGCGAGGCGACGGATATCCACGGCTTGTCCATATCGAGCATGCTCAGGCACTCGAACGGGCAGATATCCACGCAGTAGCGGCAGCCGCTGCAGATCTCTTCCTGCACCACGGGACGCGCCCATTCGGTGCGGCGCACCTTCTCGGCCGTGTTGCCGAACGTGTCGAAGATCGCGTCGTACGGGCAGGCCCGACCGCAAGCGCCGCAGTCGATGCAGCGCTTCGGATCGATGAAATAGAACTCTTTCTTGACGCCGTTGATAGCGGTAACCGGGCAGACCGTCTCACACGCGGTGCAACCGACGCACTTGTCGTTGATGAAATACGCCATCGCTGAATCTCTGACGCAGTCTACCATTCGGGCGTCAATCCTCATGCAGTTAGGGGCACACGTCTCGACCGCGGGCGGCCTGTCCACGTGCGTCCCGCGTGCCCAGGCGCTTGGCGCGGAGTGCATGCAGATCTTCCTGTGCGCCCCACAGCGCTGGCAGCTTCCCAAGCACACCGACGAGCAGGTCCACGAGTTTGGGCGGCTTGTCGGCGAAGCGGGCATCGGGCCCAATTACGCCCACGCCACGTACCTGGTGAACCTGGCCGCGGGTGACCCGCTCATCCGCCAGAAGTCGATCGACAACCTGAGCGCGTGCGCCACGTGGGCCGACCGTGTCGGTCTGGCGGGCATCGTGGTCCACGTTGGGTCGGGTCGCGGCCAGAGTGTCGAGGAAGCCGAGGCGCAGGTCGCGTCGTCGCTCGAAGAGGTGCTCGCTCGCGGCGTCAGCGGATCGATTCTGCTCGAGAACTCGGCCGGCTCTGGGGAGTACCTCGGCTCGCGCTTCCAACAGATCGGCAATCTGCTCGAGCACCTGGGCCGCGATCAGCGCCTCGGCCTGTGCCTGGACACGGCGCACACGTTTGCCTCGGGCTACGACCTGCGGGTCGACGACGGAATTCAGCGCGCGGTCGACGAGGTGGCGGAATTCATCGGTATCGAGCGGCTGAAGCTGATCCATGCCAACGATTCGAAAGTCGGCCTGAGTAGCGCGGTCGATCGCCACGAGAACATCGGCAAAGGCCAGCTAGGCGAAGACGCGTTTCGGCGCTTGCTGGCGCACTCGGCCCTTGCGCCGGTGGCCTGGGTGCTCGAGGTGCCTGGCTACGACGATAAGGGTCCCGACAAGCCCAATCTCGACGACCTGAAGCGCCTCGCCCGCCGCACGTAAGCCCCCGCGACCAGCAAAGGAAGTTCTTCTCAGGGGAGGGCTTGTCGTAAATCGGCGACGAGGTCGTCGCCGTCCTCGATGCCGACCGACAGACGGATGAGGCCGTCGTCGATGCCGACCTCGGCGCGGCGATCGGCCGGCAGGCTGGCGTGGGTCATCAGCGCGGGTAGCTCGATCAGGCTCTCGACTCCGCCGAGGCTCTCGGCCAGCGTGAACAGCCGCGTGCGGCGGCCGACTACGCGCGCGGCCTCGACGCCGCCGTGGACCTCGAACGACAGCATGCCCCCGAAGCCGCCGACCATCTGGCGCTTGGCCAGCGCGTGCTGCGGATGCGATGGCAGGCCAGGGTAGTAGACGCGCTTTACGGACGGGTGCTGCTCGAGGAAGCAAGCCATCTGCAGCGCGTTCGCCGAGTGCTGGCGCATGCGCACAGCGAGGGTCTTCATGCCCCGCAGCACCAGCCAGCTATCGAACGGCCCTGGCACGCCGCCGACTGCGTTCTGCAGAAACTTTAATTGCTCATACAGCTCGGCGTCGGAGGTGACCAGCGCGCCGCCGACCACATCCGAGTGTCCGCCCAGGTACTTGGTGGTGCTGTAGTGCACCAGGTCGGCGCCCAGCTCCAGCGGGCGCTGGCAGTACGGGCTGGCGAAGGTGTTGTCGACTGCCACCCGAATGCCGCGCTCGTGGGCGACCGACGCCACCGCCGCAATGTCGATCAGCTTCATCAGCGGATTGGTCGGGCTCTCGAGCCAGATCAGCCGTGTCTCCGCTTCGATGGCGCCCGTGACGTTCTGAGTGCGCGTTGCGTCGACAAACGTGAAACGCAGCCCGACGCGCTCCAGCACGCGATGGAACAACCTGAACGTGCCGCCGTACACGTCGTCGGAAGCGATGACGTGGCTGCCAGCCTCGAGCAGGTGCAGCACGGTGTCTTCGGCGGCCATGCCGCTGGCAAACGCCAGACCGAAGCGACCGCTATCCAGTGACGCCAGGCAGCTCTCGAGCGCGGCGCGGGTGGGGTTGGCCGTGCGCGAATAGTCGTAACCCTTGTGCACGCCAACTTCGGACTGGGCATAGGTGCTGGTCTGATAGATGGGTACGCTGACCGCGCCGGTGGCTGGGTCCGGCCCCTGGCCGACGTGAATCGCGCGTGTGGCGAAGCCGTCCTGGGGCGCCTCGGTCATCGATGCGCGTGCCGACCGCGACTGCGGCTTTCCTCGGCGACGAACTCGAGCAGGTCGAGCTTGGTGATCATGCCCACCGGCTGGTCGCGGTCGAGCACTACGAGCGCTGGCGCGCCGCCGAGCAGCACGTCGAAGGCGTCGTCGATATCTGCGCCGCGCGGGATCGTCGGAAAGGGCGGGTCCATGGCCGCGCCAACCGCAGAGTCGACCAGCGTCGGGTCGCGATAGATTCGGTCCAGCAACGTCCGCTCCTGGATGGAGCCGACCATCCGCGCCTCGTCGACGACGCCGTCACCGTCGCTTTCCAGTACGGGTAGCTGGCTGATGCCGTAGTTCTGCATGGTGTCGATCGCCGAGCGCACGCTATCACGCGCCTGCACGCCGATGAAGGCTGGCAACTTGCGCTGGCCCTGCACATTGCCGACCACGTCGCCGACCGAGTGGGTCGGAAACTGCTCGAGGAAACCGTTCGAGCGCATCCACTCCTCGTTGTAAATCTTGCTCAGATAATTGCGACCTGTATCCGGCAACAACACGACGATGAGCGCGTCGGGATCGTCGACATCGCGGGCCACGCGCAGCGCGGCGACCAGCGCCGAGCCACTCGATCCGCCGGCCAGAATGCCTTCCTCGCGTGTCAGCCGCCGGGTCATGAGAAAGCTCTCCTTGTCGTCGACCACCTCGATGCGGTCCACAACTGAAAGATCCATGGCGCTGGGCAGGAAGTCCTCGCCGATGCCCTCCACCTTGTAAATCTTGGGTGTGAACTGGTCGCCCGCCGAATAGATCGAGCCGACCGGGTCCGCGCCGACCACCTGCACCGACGGGTTCTTGCGCTTGAGTGCCCGACCGACACCGGTGATCGTGCCGCCCGTGCCCATGCCGGCAACGAAGTGGGTGATGCGGCCGTCCGTCTGCTCCCAGATTTCGGGACCCGTGGTGGCCTCATGCGCCGCCGGGTTCGCGTGGTTGAAGTACTGGTTGGGCTGAAACGCGCCGGGAATTTCGCGCGCGAGGCGCTCGGCGACACTGTAGTAGCTCTGTGGACTTTCCCGCGGCACGGCCGTCGGGCACATGACCACGTCGGCGCCGTACGCGCGCAGCAGGGCGATCTTCTCGCTGGACATCTTGTCGGGCATGACGCACACCAGGCGGTACCCCTTGAGCGCCGCGGCGATCGCCAGGCCCGTGCCGGTGTTGCCCGAAGTCGGCTCGACGATGGTGGCGCCAGGTCGCAACTGGCCGGACCGTTCGGCGGCCTCGATCATCGCCAGGCCGATGCGATCCTTGACCGATCCGCCCGGATTGAGGAACTCGACTTTGGCGACAATCGGGGTGCGGATGCCGGCGCCTAGCCGCGAGAGCCGCACCAGCGGGGTATCCCCTACAGCATCCAGTATCGTCTCGAGAATCACGGGCCGACTCGCCTGGCTGGAGCATACGGCTTTCCCAAGGGCGGTCCGGGATCGCTACGCTTGCCCAACACCGCATGGCAGACGTCAGCCGCGTCCAGTCGGCTCTCCTCGGGTGGTATGCCCGAGAGGCGCGCGATCTGCCGTGGCGAAAGACGCGCGACCCGTACGCGATCCTGGTCGCCGAGGTCATGCTCCAACAGACGCAGGTCGACCGCGTCATCCCGAAATACCACGCCTGGCTGGCGCGCTTTCCAACGCTCGGCGACCTGGCCGGGGCGTCCCGAGCGGACGCGATCCGCGCCTGGCAGGGCCTGGGCTACAACCGCCGTGCGGTGCGGCTGCACGAAATCGCGTCGCAGGCGGTCGCCGCGTTCGGGGGTAAGCTGCCACGCTCGGTTGACGGCTTGCTGCGACTCAAAGGCATCGGGCGGTACACCGCCGGCGCGGTGGCTTGCTTCGCGTACGAGCAACCCGAGCCAATGGTCGACACCAACGTGCGGCGCGTCCTGAGCCGCGTGTTTGGCATCGAGCCGGCGGGCGTCGAGTCCATGGCCGCCAGCGTCATCCCCCGCGCTGACGCGTGGGCGTGGGGGCAGGCGTTGATGGACCTGGGCGCGGGAGTGTGTCGGGTAAGCCAGCCGCTGTGCCTGATCTGTCCGTTGCTGCACGAGTGCGGTGGCCCGCGGCCCTCTGGCGGTCGCCGCGCGCCAGCTGGCGAGTTCAGGTCGTCGAACCGCTATTTTCGGGGGCGCATTCTGGACGAGCTGCGCGGGTTACCCACCGGCAGGCATCTGGAGTTGGATGCCCTGGCGGAGCGCGTTGAGGGTAGGGTCGATCTGATCCATGCGCTGGCGGCCGAAGGTCTGCTGGAGATCGACTCCAATCGCCGCGTCAAACTCCCCGAGTGAACAGATCGCCGACCAGGCGCCCGAGCGCTGCCCCGGCGCCGACGTCGCTGGGATAGTGCAAACCCGCGGCCACGCGACTGATGCCCAGCGCCCAGGCCACAGCCGCCATCAGCCAGCCGAGCCGCGCGTGCTCGCGGGCGCCGATCGTGGCCATTGCCAGGCCGGAGGCCACGTGGCGCGAGGGAAACGAACGGCCCGCCGAATGGGTCGCCAGGAGGGTGACGTCGTCGAGTCGTTCGAAAGGTCGCGGCCGTGGCCACGCGCGGCCGAGCAGCTCGCTGGCGGCGTACACCGCGCCGACCGCCGCCAGCATGCGCAGCGCTGACTGGCGCCGACCGCTCAGCCCGAGCAACAGCATGAGGCCGACCTCGAGGACCGCGAGTCTCTCCGCCGCGCAGCCAATGATCATCGCCAGGCGTGGCGACGCGCGAGCCCAGCGGTTGAGCGTGCGCACGGCGGCGTCGTCGTTCACGGTCCTGGGCGCAGGATAGACTGGCGCACTCGATGGCCGAGCACCCGCCCATACCTCCCGGAGAGACGTTGCGTCACTTTACGGTGGCGGTGTTCGTGGTCCACGACGCCAGGGTGCTGCTGCACTTCCACCGCAAGCTCGGCAAATGGCTGCCGCCCGGTGGTCACATCGAAGCCAACGAGCTGCCTGACGCGGCCGCGGCGCGCGAGGTGCTCGAGGAGACCGGTATTTGCGCCTGCCTCGTTGGTGCCCACGGCCTTCCCGTAGAGGAGCCACGCCAGCTGGTCGTGCCGGCCGGTGTCCAGGTCGAAGCCATCTACCCCGGCCACGAGCACATCGACCTGGTCTATTTCGCGCGACCCGATCCGGACGACCTGCACGCCGCCGAGATCGATCCGCGCCTGGCGGAGAGCGACCGCGTCGGCTGGTACGCGGCCGACGAGCTCGCAGCGCTGGGCGCTAATGCGGAGATTCAGGCCTTGGGCGCGGCGCGCGTTCGACGCGCTGCGCTGATTGCTGCCGCGCCCCGGCCGTTGCGAGCGGTTCGCGGCACGAACCCACTCACAGTCACCGAGGTCGACGGTCTGCTAACCTGCGTCAACTTGTCGCAACGGCTATACTACAAATCTACGCAGCCCCACCTGTGCCATACAGCATGAGTCTTCTCATCGATCAGCCGGCGTCATTCGTCCGGGTTTCTACTTTGTCCGCCCACAGCCCAGCGACCCTCAACGGAACGCGTCGGCTGATCGACGCCTACGGCCGCCACATCAGCGACCTGCGCATTTCGGTCACCGATCGCTGCAACTTCCGCTGCGTCTACTGCATGCCAGAAGAAGGCATGCAGTGGCTCGACCGCGATACCATTCTGAGCTTCGACGAGATCGAGCGTCTGGCGCGCATCGGAGTCGAGCTTGGCATCGAGGAGGTGCGGCTCACGGGTGGCGAGCCGACCCTCAGACCGGACCTGCCGGAGCTCGTTGCGCGGCTGTCGCGCCTGCCGCTGCGCAGCCTGAGTCTGACCACCAACGGCTTCCTGCTGCGCAGGCTGGCCCGTCCGCTCGCCGAAGCCGGTCTGAAGCGCATCAACGTGAGTCTCGACACCCTGCAGCACGACCGCTTTCACCAGATCGCACGCCGGCACGGCCTGGACGAGGTCCTTGGCGGTCTCGAAGAGCTCGAGCGCTATCCGAGCATCTCGCCAATCAAGATCAATGTCGTCGCGATGCGCGACTTCACCGAAGCGGAAGTCGTCGCCTTCGCGCGGCTTGCTCGACGCAAGCCATACGTCATCCGCTTCATCGAGTTCATGCCGCTCGACGCAGACGGCAACTGGCAGCGAGAGCGCGTGCTGAGTGGTCCCGAGATCAAGGCGATCATCGAGCGCGACTTCATGCCGCTGGTGCCGGTGGCCGCCGAGCCAAGCAGCACTTCGCGGCGATTTACCTTTCCCGACGGCCTCGGCGAAGTCGGCTTCATCAACCCGGTCTCGCAGCCGTTCTGCGGCACGTGTAATCGCATCCGTCTGACGGCTGACGGCCAGGTGCGTACGTGTCTGTTCTCGATCGACGAGTGGGACCTGCGGAGTCCCTTGCGCACCGGCGCCTCGGACGCGCAGCTCGCCGGCATACTGCTCGAAGCGGTCAGTCACAAAGAGCTGAAGCACAAGATCAACGAGGGCGAGGCCTTCCAACGCGCCTCGCGCTCGATGAGCCAGATCGGCGGCTGAGCTCTCTCCGACGCCCGGCACGCCGTCTATACTGGCCGCAGAAGGATGTTGCGGTTGTGGCTCGCGGTGATGGTCGGCGTGGCGCTGGTGGTGACCAGCGGCGTGATCGCGTCCAGGGCCGCCACGCCGCAGCCAGGGGTTGATCCGAACGCGGTCATCAATGCGTACGAGGCGGCGCGCAGCCGGCAGGATATGGAGACGGCGCTTTCGTACTTTGCCGATAACGCGACGATCACCCAGCGCAACACCACGCTGACTGGCAAGGACGAAATTCGCAAGTACCTCGATTCGATCTCAGCCCGCTCGCCGTACATCGTGGCTGCCGACAGACACACCAGCGGCAACATCGTGACCTGGACCGAGCGAACGGCCACGCAGCAGCCCGCCGCGCCGACGGCACGTCTCCCGGGTTACACAGGTGGCCAGGCGGCTCAGGGCACCACCTTTACGGGCCGTACCGGCACCGGCCCAGGCACGCCGGGCACGAATTCCAATACAGGTACGGGCACGGGCAACGGCATCACGCCGCAGAACGGATTCCTGGTGACCGTTGAAGCGGTTGTCCAGGACGGCAAGATTCAGTCGATGTCGTACGTGTTCGGCTCGCAGGCACCTCGGCCGGACCCGGCGCTCGAGGGGCGAGCCCAGCTGCCGGCGGGTTTTGGCCTGGCGGCGGTCCTGGCGGTGCTAGTGGGCGTGCTGCTGATCGCCTCGGTGGGTCCAGATCGAACCACGCGGGTTAGCTCGAGCCTGCGCGGCCACCTCATGCAAGACTTGCAGGGCTGGTCGGCCGCGCGCGAGTAGTCGCTACAATAAGCGCTCTGCCGGCCGGGGTGGCGTAATTGGCAGCCGCACGTCACTCAAAATGACGCGGGGGAAACCCCGTGCGGGTTCGAGTCCCGCCCCCGGCACTTCTCGCGGGCGGCCTTCGCGCGTGCCGTGTTTTTCCCGCAGTACGTGTCTGTCTGCGAGTGGCAGTTCGGGCACAACAGGCGTATGTTCTCGAGCCGATGATCGTCACCAATCCCATTGACGTGGTCGAGCTGAAGCGCCAGCGGTTGACCCATCCAACGGGAGATGCCGCAGCGCGCGCACGCGTTGGCGATGAACCCTTCCCGAAGCAAACGGCGTTTCAAATGCGCCAGGGTGTGATACGAGCTGTTCTCGACCAGGATTTCCGCGATTGGTCGGCGTGCCGAAAACGAGTGATGCTTGCCGCGCAGCCACGCCTCACCCAGAAAGTGCGAAGTATCGATCTCATACTTGGCGACCAGCCGGTGCACCCACCGGTAATTCGTGCCTGACACGGTGCAAGACAGCCGGCTGAGCACGGCCGCAATCGAGTAGCTTTCTTCTACCGCCCTCGCGAGCTCTTTGGCACTCCACGGCTCTTGGCCGTACGGCTTTCTGCTTGGCATGAACGCTCGCCCCGAACGCTTGTTCTAGGAAGCATAAGCCTTGCGGGGTTCTCGTCCGCGCATTTTCGCGTGCCTGCGAGTTGCAACCGCTTACTGGCGCGCATCTTGCCAGAGTCTTCTGCAGTGGCACGCTCCATCTGGTCAGGCGTCATCACGTTCGGGCTGGTCAGCATTCCCGTCAAGCTGTACCCAGCGACCCAGGACAAGGATGTCAGCTTTCACCTGCTGCATCGTTCGGATCACAGCCGCATCCGCTTCAAGCGCTTCTGCGCCGCGGAGGACGAGGAAGTCCCGCAAGACGAGCTGATCAAGGCCTACGAGGTCAGCAAGGAGCAGTACGTCGAGATCACCGACGAGGACCTCGAGCAGTTGCCGCTGCCGGCCAAGCACACCATCGAGTTGTCGGCGTTCGTCAAGTCCGCGGAGATCGACCCGATCTATTACGAGAAGAGCTACTACCTGGAGCCCGAGGAGACGGGCGTCAAGCCATACGCGTTGCTGATGAAGGTGCTCGAGCAGAAGAAGGTCATTGGCGTGGCCAGCGTGGCGATTCGGAACAAGGAGAGCCTGTGCGCGCTGCGACCGCTGGACTCGTCGCTGGTCCTCGAGACGCTCCACTATCCGGACGAGATCCGCGAACGGGAGGTCAGCCTGTCTGGCGTGTCGGTGAACGAGCGCGAGTTGGCCGTGGCCGGCACGCTGGTAGACGCGCTGGACGAGCCCTTCGATCCGTCGAAGTATCACGACCACTACCGCGAGGCATTGCTGGAGTTGATCGCCAGCAAG
Source organism: Chloroflexota bacterium (assembly GCA_019247515.1). GTDB lineage: Bacteria > Chloroflexota > UBA6077 > UBA6077 > CF-72 > CF-72. The sequence goes on from JAFAOS010000574.1 coordinate 15,545, forward strand.
ACGGAGGGTCGGGAGGTGGTGATGCCGGAGTCGGAGGCGGAAGGCGCCCCGGTAACGGATCTGATGGCGGCGCTGCGGGCGAGCATCGAGGCGGCACGTGGGCGCAATGCCGAGGCCAGCCCGTCCGGCTCAAAGCCGGAGCCGGAGCGGGAGCGGCATGCCGAGCACAAAGACGCGCCGCGCCATTCGGCGTCAGGCAAGCCAGCCGCCAAGACGGCACGCCCGCGCAAGAAGGCCGCGGCCTGAGCCACGCCGCCGGGCAACGCTCAACGCTCAACGCTCAGCGCACGGCGGACGCGCGGGCGGTCAGTCAGCCGGGCAGTCGCCATGAGGTGATGCCCACCACCGGGCCGATAACCCTGAACTCGCTGCAGACCACCGGACTGCGGCCGGCGGCGGTCTCGCTCAACAAGCAGTCGCCGACTTCGGTTCGCGCGTACGTTTTGACGACCATGCCGGCCGATTCACCGCCCACGTCGCTCACCAGGGCGAGGACGACTTTACCAACGGCGTACGGCCGCTCGGGATTGACCCACACCACGTCGCCGTCGTAGATGCCGCGGCCGGCCATGCTGTCGCCTTTGACGACGACGCCGAAGCCGTTGGGACCAATCAGGGTCTCGCGGCCGGGCGGGGGGTATTCGAGACGGTCGGGGTCGGGTCCGCTCTCCTGGTCGCGGGGGTCACCGCAAGCGCCCCAGCGGAAGACGGGCAGTGGCCGCGCGTCGGTGACGCGGAGCTGCTCGAGGCGACCGACGACGTTGCCGACGGAGAAGTCGGCGCGCCCGCCGCCTGACCGGGTAGTCGTCGTCGTGGCTGTGGGCGTCGTCGGCGTCGCTGGGCGTTCGCCGGCGGCGTAGAGAGTGGTGCTCGCTGCTTGCCCGCTGGCCGTCGCGGATCTCGCAGCCACGCCTCCTTGTCCGCCCGCCGCCCCGGAACTTGCTGCCACGCCTTCTTGTCCGCTCGCCGTCTCGGTCTCGGCGCGCCTATCCAGGCTGGGGTTGGTGAGCGCGTCCGAGGTGCGCAGGTTGAGGGCGCGCGCCACCGCATCAAGACGGAACTTGCCAGGTGACGGCAGGCGACCGAGCTCGAGGAGGGCGATGTAGCCATGCGAGACACCGGCGGCTTCGGCCAGGCGGCGCTGGCTCCAGCCGCTGGCGTGCCGCAGGCTGGCGATGCGCTGGCCGAGGGCGCCCGGGTCGAGCGCGCGCTGGTCAGTAGTGCGCCGTTCAAGACCGGACTGGTCGAGAGTGCGCCGGTCGAGCCCGCCCGCGTCGGCAGCGACGCGTGACCCGCCGGGCGGCTGGTCGGCTGGGGAGGTATCTGGCGGTGAGGTGGGCATCGTGCGGGGTGCAGCCGGCGGCCGTCGGGCCGCGGGTCGCGACGACGTGCGCGGCCGCATGATGTCGACCGCGCCGCCCGCCGGCTGAGCTGCTCAGGATACTGTACACGATTGAGCGCCGCCCAGTATACTTAGCACATACGTTCTAGCTCAGTATTTTGAGCAGCCCCGCTGCGGCGCTCGTAGCGGCGCAGCGGCTGCTGGAGGCGCGCCCTTCGCGACCCAGGCCCATGAACTCCGACTTCCTCTGGAACGCCCTCGGCGGCGGCGCCATCCTCAGTGCGCTCATCACCGCCACCTTGACCCTTGCCCGACTCCTGGTCGACTCCGGCCTGCGCACGCGCGAGCGGCGCATCGAGCAGGCCGAACGCCGTCAGCGTCAGGATCGCGACGCCGAAGCGCGCCTCGAACGTATCCTGCAGGACCGCCTCGCCGATGCCGACCGACGCCTGGAGCGGGCCGACGCGGAGTTGCGCGCCGAGCGGGTTCGGGCGGCAACGCTCGAGCACGACCTGCTGCGCGTACAGCAAGCCTACGAGCTGCTGAGGGTCGAATGCGCCAGTCTGCTGCGGGACGAAGAGGCGCAGCGATTCCCGCAATGAGCCGCACAGAGCCGCACTGCGAGCCGCACTCAGGGAGGCGCACTGCTGCGCGCCGCACTGAGGGAGCCGCACTGCGAGCCGCACTGAGGGAGCCGCACTGAGGGAGCACGCTCAGGGAGCCGCACTGCGAGCCGCACTGAGGGAGCGCGCTCAGGGAGCCGCACTGAGCCGCGCGCTGTCCCGGGATCAGTGGCCCGCCCCGAGGTAGTCGTACGTCACCCTCGATGCGCGGCCGATCAGCTCGGCGGCTTCGTCGGGCGACGCATCCTCGGTCAGCACCACCAGCACGAAGTTGCCGCGCGGCGTGAAGACGATGCCCGCGTCGTGCCGCACGCCCGGCAGGTCGCCCCATTTGTGCGCCACCTTGACCCAGAACGGCAGGTCGTCGCCGAGCCAGGTCACGCTCTGCCTGGCCTCGAGCACGCCGAGCGCCTGCTCCGAGACGCGCTGGTTGACCGCTTCACCGGTCGCGAGTTCAAAGAGCAGGTGCGCCGTGTCCTGGGCCGACGTGGTGTGGTCGCCTGCTTCGCCTGCGCGATGGTCGACGACGTGCGTCGCGTCCATGCCGAGCTGTTCGGCCATCGCGTTGGCCGCCTCCACGCCGATCACGTCGAGAAGTACCAGGGCGGCGATGTTGTCGCTGTCCTGAATCATCAGCTGTGTCAGGTCGCGCACCGACAGCCGGTCGCCAATGCGTGCCTGCAGGACACCGCTGCCGTCGGTCCAGTCGTCAGGCTCGATTTCGAGCATGCGATTGGGGTCGAGCATGTCGGCGTCTTCCTGGTCCAGGACCGCCATCAGGATGGGCAGCTTGAACAGGCTCGCCGCGGGATAGACGCGCTGCGCGTCGATGCTCGCGGTGGCGCCGCTCTGGAGGTCGATGGCGGCCATCGCCAGCTCGCCGTGCGACAGGCTGCTAGCCACCGGCTGCAGGCGCGTCTGCAGGTCGACTTCTGAGTGACTTGGTGGTGGCGGCGGGATGTCCACCACCGCGGGCCGACGAAAGAACAGCCCTGACGTGAACTCGTACAGCTGCGACGGCCCGACCCCGATCACGATCGCGACCAGCATGAGCACCAGCAGCGTGAGCCAGCCGCGCGGCGAGCCGTACCTCGCGGTGCCCGTGCCCGTGCCCGTCAGGGGGCGACGAGTCCCGGGCGGCCGGTAGGGAGCAGGTGAGCGAGGCGGAGCCGATGGCACGCCGGACCGAGGCAAGAACGGGGGTCTCTGGCCTAGAAGGGTGGGGGAATGACCAGCTGCGTGCCGATGCGCAGGACGCGCGGGTCACTCAGGTTGTTGAACGCCTGGATGCGGTCTGTCGTCGTGTTGAACTTGGCCGCAATCTTGACCAGCGTGTCCCCGGCGGCGACGGTGTAGTTCGGTTCGATGACCTTCGCGCTGGCCTGAATCGCGCGTTGACCTGACGCCGTCGACTCGTTCCCGTTGAGGTTGGCGACCACCGGCACGCCTGGGCCGACGGCAGCCGCTTGCAACACCGGCGCCGGGTCAGACTGCGCGGCCGATGGCGATGCGGAGCCTTCGGGATGGGTGAGCATCTGCAACAGGCCGAAGCCCAGCCCCAGGAAGGCGATCAGGACCGACACGGCGGCCACGCTCAGCGCATTGCGCTGGAGCCATGATGGGGATTGCCGCCGTCGGCGACCACGTCTCGACGATCCGGATGTGGCGCGATCAGCCTCGCGCTGTTCGAAGCGGCGACGCTGAGCCTGAAGCAACTCGGGTTCGCCTGTCGAGCGCGCCTGCATAGCCAGTTGGCGGTTCCGGTTGTAACCCAGTCAGAAGTTCATGGTCAAGCGTGCACGTGTCAATTGCGCCACAGATCGGTACCAAACGTCGTCAGTCTTACAGATCAGGCGTTAGTGTTAGCAGGTTGGTGGAAAAACGTCTCGAAGGGCTCCACCGTAGGTGGAATCACTGAACCTGCGTTCGTCAGCGGGCGGTAGCCCACGTTTGTGGCCGCCAACTTTCGCAGTGCCGGCAATTCTTCTCTAGAGAGAAGCAGAGTTTTTCAGCATCCCATTCGGCGCTTGCAGCTGAACTGACGGATATACTCGGCGGCATGCCGGTGAGCCGCCGCCACTTCGCGCAAATCCTGTTCGGGGGCGCCGCGGCCTCGCTGCTGGCCGCGTGTCAGTCCGCGCCCGCGGCCCAGGCGCCGAACGCGGCACCGACGGCGGTCAACGCGCTGGTCAAACCCCGCACCGCTGGTGCGCCGCTCACGGCGGTCCAGGCCAGCTCTGAAGTCGCCCTGGGTCGCAATCGTTTCGCCATCGGTCTGATCGACGATCACAATCAGCCGATCACCGCGGGCGCGCTGAACGTCGAGTTCTTCAAACTGCAATCCAACGGCCAGGCGGAGAAGCGGGCCGAGACACCGGCGGCATTCCGCTCGGTGGGTGGCGAGAGCAAGGGCATCTGGGTCGCACCCGCATCTTTTCCTGAGACGGGCCCGTGGGGGGCACAGGTCACCCTGGATGCCGGCGATGGCAATCCCAAGGTGGCGCGGATGAGCTTCGCCGTTCAGGACAAATTCAGCGCGCCTGGCTACGACGATCCCGCGCCGCGCTCCGCGTCGCCGACCGACAAGGACGTGGGCGGCGATACGTCGCACATCTGCAGCAATTCACCCGCGTGCGACCTGCACGCCATCAGCATCGCCGACGCGCTGCAGCCCGCTCAGAAGCCGCTCGTCGTGCTCTTTGCGACGCCCGCGCTGTGCACGAGCGCAACGTGCGCGCCAGAGCTGCAGGCCGTGCAGCAGCTGCACACCTCGTATGCGGAGGCGGCCAACTTCATCCACGTCGAGATTTATCAGTACCCGTTCGACGGTTTGCACACGGCCAGGACGGTCGACGAGTGGCACTTGCCGAGTGACCCGTGGACGTTCATCGTCGACAGGACGGGCATCGTCCGTGACCGTTTCGAGGGCGCCGCGCCATTCGAGGAGCTCGAACCCTCGCTGAAGACGGTCCTGACCTGACGTCGCCGGCCTGCTCAGCGGGTTGGTTCCTGTTCCATGCCGCTTCCGGCCAACGTGTCGTGGTGGTCGGGCGGTTTGCCTTTCGGAGATGGTGGCCTGGGTGGCTCGCGGCGTGACCCTGATGGTGGCCGGCGCCGCGGCTTGCGAGTCAGCGGCATCGTCTCACTGTGATACGTCGATAGCGGTCAGCGCCACAAGCGTGCCGCTGTCGTCGCGGTAGGTCACCTCTACCGGATCGGCCAGCGCCATGTGCTGGCGCATGTGGCCGGGCGTCATCAGATGACTGATGCCCGCGTTGAAGTTCGGCGCCGTGACGAAGTGCATCTCCTGGCCGTCGTCGGTGCGCAACGTGAAACTGTCCACCTTCTGGATGCTCGGTGCCTCGACGTCCAGCAGGACCCCGCGCGCGGTCTGCACCGGCGCGGCGCTCGCCGGGGCGGAACACGCGCAGACCAGCACGAGGAGCAACAGCGCAAGGGTCCTGAGCCTCAGCCGCGAAGCTCCTTCAAGCGCTGCGTGAACGCCGGCACGACCTGCTTCCAGTCGCCGACGATCCCGAACCGCGCGTATTTGAAGATGTTGGCGTCACCGTCGCGATTGATGGCCACCACGTTGCGCGCGCCGGAGATGCCCGCGATGTGCTGCACGGCGCCGCTGATGCCGACGGTGATGTACAGGTCGGGCGCCACGGTCGAGCCGGTCAGACCGACCTGGAGCGAGGGCGGCACCCAGCCGGCGTCGGTCACCGCGCGTGTCGCGCCAACGGCGGCGCCCAGCACCTGGGCCAGTTCTTCGATGAAATGCCAGTTCTCCGGACCGCCCAGTCCGCGGCCGCCCGAGACGATGACCTTGGCGTCCTTCAGTCTGGGGCCCTCGGTCGCCTGCTCGCGAATCTCCTCGAGGACCTCGATGGCGTCACCGGACGTCGATGGCGAAACGGCTTCCACCTGCGCCTCTTTCGCGGCTGGTGTTTCGGGGGCTTCGAAGGCGCGTGGCCGCAGCGTCACGACACTCGGGCTCGAGGTGATGCTGAACTCGGCGATGGCGCTGCCGCCGAACACGGGCTTGGTGATGATCAGCTGGCCGTTTTCGACGCGCAGCGCGGTCGCGTCGGTCACGATGCCGGTCTCCAGGCGGTACGCCAGCGACGGCCCGAGGTCACGCCCGCCCCCACCGTGCGCCAGCAGGATGACCGACGGATCGGACTGCCCGGCGGCCTGTTCGGCGGCGGCCAGCAGCCACTCGGGTGAGGGCGGCGTTGGCCCCTGACTGTCGGCGAGCAGGACCTTTTCGACGCCGAGTCCGCCCAGACTGGCGGCCAGGCCCTGAATGTTCTTGCCCGCCAGGAGCGCGGTGACCGGACCACCCAGGTCGGCGCTCAGTCGCACGGCTTCGCCGGCGAGCTCGGCGGTCGTCGGAGACAGTTGCTCGCCGGATGCGATGGCGATCAGCAGCACACCGGGCATGACTACACCAGCCTCGCTTCGCGCAGCTTGTCGGCCAGCAGCTTGCCAGCGTCCTCGAGGGACTCGGCCTCGATGAGCTCCACTTTTGCCTCCCGCGTCTCGACGTACAGTCTCCGCAGCTGGACTTTAGGCGACGCCTCGCCCAGTCCGAGGTCGGCGGCGGTCAGGACCGGAATCTGGGCCCGACCGGCGGCCATGATGCCTTTGAGCGGCGGATAGCGCGGCTCGTTCATCTCGCTCGAGACGCCGAGCAAGGCTGGCAGCGTGACTTTGAGGCGTTGATAGCCGTCCTCGACGATGCGCTCGGCGATCAGCGAATCCGCGGATGACGCCTCGATCTTCTGGACCGGCGACACGGCCGGCAGTCCCAGGTGTTTGGCGATGCCCAGGTGCACCTGACCGCCGTCGGTGTCGGAGGCCTGGCGGCCCGACAACACCAGGTCGAAGTGTTCGATGGTTTTGATGGCGGCGGCCAGCGCCAGCGCGGTGGTCGTGCTGTCGGCCTCGTTGAGCACCGGGTCGTTGATGTGGATCGCCGCGTCGGCACCCATGGCAATGGCCCGCTTGAGCGTGTCGCGCGCCGCGTCAGGGCCCAGACTGACGACCGTCACCCTGCCGCCCAACTGCTCCTTGAGGCGCAGCGCGGCTTCGAGGGCATTCGCATCGTAGCCATTCATGACCGGCGCGACCCCGGCCGGTGGGACGACTTTGTTGGCGGCCTCGTCGACTCTGAAGTGCGTCGGCGGAATGTCCGGATCGGGGACTTGCTTGACGGTGACGACGATGTCCATCGTCGCAAAAAATACCAGACGAGTTCGTTCGGGGGTGGATTCGGCTCAGGCTTCGGCGGGCAGCGCGTCGGCGACGATCTCGGCGATGTCGCGCACCGCAAAGCGCTCCTCGACGTTGAGGGCGCGCACGCCGTCTTCGAACATCGTCACGCAGAACGGGCAGGCGACGGCAACACCGCTGGCATCGGTGGCCACGGCCTCGTTGAGCCGGTTGTGGCTGATGCGCGTGCCGCGCTTTTCCTCCATGAACGCGCGTGCGCCGCCGGCGCCGCAGCAGAAGCCGCGCTCGCGACATCTCGGCAGCTCCACGTAGCCGCCGGCCGCGCTGTCCATGACGGAGCGCGGCGCATCGTACACCTCGTTGTAGCGGCCGAGATAACACGGGTCGTGGTAGGCGAGCTGACCATTTTCAAGCGTCTGAGCTGGAACCTTCAGGCGTCCGGAGCCGATGAGCTCTTTGATGATTTCCGAGTGATGGACGACTGAGAAGTTGCCGCCCAGCTGGGGGTACTCGTTCTTCAGCGTGTTGAAGCAGTGTGGGCAGTTGGCCACGATACGCCGGGGTTTGTACTGGGTCAGACGCTCGATGTTGGTCTGGGCCAGGATCTGGTACAGGTACTCGTTGCCGGCGCGCCGTGCCGGGTCGCCACTGCAGCTTTCTTCTTTGCCCAGGATGGCGAACTTGACGTCGGCGGCCTTGAAGATCTTCGTCAGCGCGGTGGCCACCCGCTGGTTGCGCGCGTCGAACGACGACATGCACCCGACCCAATAGATGAGCTCCAGGGAGCTCGGGTCGCCGACGTCGGCGAGCTCTTGCACGCCAGACTCGGCGGCCCAGTCCGCGCGCGTGCTGGCGGGAAACGAGTACGGGTTGCCGTTGCGCTCGAGATTGTTGAAGAGCATCACCAGCTCTTGTGGGAACTTGCTCTGCTCGAGGACGAGATTGCGACGCATCTCGACAATCAGCGGCACGTGCTCGATCCGCAC
>JAFAOS010000015.1 GCA_019247515.1 Chloroflexota bacterium
CCGTTGTGGCCGACGGTTGGCTTGCAAGTGCAGCCGGGGGCGGCTCATCCGCGATGCCCCTGGCGTCGGCGTAAACGCTCACTAGCGCTTAGGTCTAGCGTTCCGTGATGACACCGCCATGGTGCGCGCTGGCAGCGTGTCGGCGGCCGAGCCCAGTCCCGTCCGGATCCGGCCACGCTCAGCGTCGCCGTGGTCGACCGGTCCGATCCCGCCGTCGCGAGCGAGTGCCGCGCGGGCTGGCGGCCGAGGCCGTCTCGTCCGGATCCGCTGCGCTCGCCGCCACCGGCGTCCGCGGTCCTGTCCCGCTGTCCGGGCGAGTGCCGCTGCGGGCCGGCGGCCGAGACCGTCTCGTCCGGATCCGCTGCGCTCGCCGCCGCCGGCGTCCGCGGTCCGGCCCCGCCGTCACGGGCCGGTGCCGCTGCGGACCGGCGGCCGAGGACCTCTCTCGTTCCGGAGCCACGGTCGTCGTAGCCGCTGCGGCGGCTGCGACCCTCCGCGTCGCCGGCGGTCCTTTGCGGCTGCGCGCCCGTCGACGAGGCCTGTCGCGGCTGGAAGCCCGGTCACCGGCGCCGAGGGGGGCCGCCCCGACCGTGCCCGTCCGTCGCCGGGGGTCCTGTGCTGCTGCGCCCTGCGAGGCCGATGCTTGTCGCGTCCGGAGCCGCGGTCGCCGGCGCCGCAGCGGCGGGCCCCGGCCGTCCCGCCCATCGCCGGCGGTCCTGTACTGCTGCGCGTCCCGAGGTCGATGCTCGTCGTGGCTGGAGCCGCGGTTGACGACGCCGCAGGGGCCGCCCCGACCGTGCAGTCCGTCGCTGGCGGTCCCGTGCTGCTGCGCGCCCCGAGGTCGAAGCTTGTCGCGTCCGGAGCCGCGGTCGCCGGCGCCTCAGCGGCGGTCCCGACCGGTCTCGTCCGTCGCGCCCCTGGTCGATGCTCAACGCATCTGGAACCGCGATCGCCGGCACCGCTACGGCAGCCGTCCCTCCGTCGCCGCTACGCGGCCGGCTGTTCGGCGGCGTCCTTCTTTGCGCCCTTGCGCTTATCCGTCGCCGCCGGAGCGAACTGCGCGACCAGGCGCTGGAGGGATTCGATCTCGCCCGTTTTGCGGGCGTCCTCGACCTGCCACTGGCGGACGCAGTCGACGTATTCCTCGATCTGCTGGTCGCGTTTCGCGATCATCTTTTCCAGGTCGGCGGAGCGCTGCCGCTCGGCGCGGAGTTCATCGGCGAGCCGGTCGGCCTTCTCGCCCGCGTGCTGTGCTGCGGCGCGCGCTTCGGCAACGTTGGCGTTGGCGCGCTCAATTTGCGCTGCTGTCTCCGCGTGGACCGCGGCGCGCGAGATGTGCCAGAGGTCCGTGATCACGGACGACACGGTGGTCGTCAACCCCTCCGGGACCGGCGGGAGTTCGAGGCGCTGGTCCCGCGGCACCCACGACTGGAGGTGGCTGTCGATCGTCGTGAAAGACCCGCGCCCCACCAGTGCGCGGACGGTCTTGGCTGAGGGCCGCTGCCCGTCAGAATCGATGCGGTCGGCGGCATCGTGCACTTCGATCTTGGTGATGTAGTTCATGTGGTCACTCCTGGCGGGTGTAACCTGTAACCGCCCGTCGTGGTTACACCGATACACCTCTGCGCCTACGCTGCGCTGAAAACCGGCAAGCTCAAAGGGCGCCGTGACACGGGTTCGCTCGGATTCGGCGATCGATGAGGTTGACATTTTCCGAGTTCCTGCGGCGTGCCGGTCGTTGGTCAGCGATTGCGTTGTGTCCCCAAACGCAGGAGGATTCCTATTGGCGGCGGTGGGCGAAGCTGGGCCGGCTGCCTTGAGCGGTGGTCGCGCGCTGCGGAAGAGCGTGCCAGGAACGTTCTCCTCTCCGATCTTCCAGGTTTTCCGAACGAGGGGCCGGTCGCGATGATCCCAGCCCGTGCCCTGATATCGCGTGGCTTTGCGGTTCTCACGCGTCTTGCGCGCGGCCTGCTGTTGCTGAACATCCACTACCGGTCGCTGCTTCCTGCGCCACTCTGCAAACGCTCGGCCTGTCCGGACGTACCGGGGACGATGATTGATGAGGTCCCAGGCAGCGAGCACGGCTTCACTGCGCCACCTCACGACGCGGCTCAGTTTGAAGGTCCGGAACACGTAGATCGCAAATCCGTGCGGTGTCCTCAGCTTGTCGTCGGGGGTGTGCGCCCGGGAAAAGGCCGTCATCAGCCGACTGCGCGCTTCTTCACGGAGCTTGTCGCCAGGGATGATGTAGACGAAATGCGCGTGGATGTCGAAGTGACCCATTGAGCGGTCCCAGTCGATGTGAATTCCGATAATCAGAAGCTCGAATTTGCAATGCTTCCGCAGTTGTCCGAACACAGTGTTGATCCGGCGGTTGAACCGCTTCAGGTCCCCGACAAGGCCGCCGATTTCCGTCTTCCTGGAGGGGTAGTGGATCGTCCAGACGCGCCAGTCCGACTGGTCGGCGGTCGCGGCAAAGTTGGCGAAGGCGGTGGCGAGACGATGCGCCCTCGACCGGCTCTTTGTCGGGAACATGCGGTGCGCACGCAGCGGCATCCCCAAATCAAGACGCTCGCCGTCACGCTCGCCATGGAGAGCGACGTAGAGCGGGCGGTCGTCCGTGTACGGCGACGGCTCCGCGTTCGCGTGCACAAGCCGCCGCGCGACGCGGTGGGCATGGTCGTACTCGCTGCGTCGTCGTCGTGTGGCCATGCCAGCACCATCGCGGCCGGCGCAGCAAGTGTCCACGGCGACGGTCGCCGACGTAGTGGGCGAGACCGATGATCTAAGGAGGGCGCCATCCGAACGCCAAGCCGCAGTGCCAAACGAACGCAGCGAAGGTAGCCACAAGATTTGGGGGCTGGTTTTGAAACCCTTTGAAATTCAATGAAGGAATGTTAGCCCAAACCTTATTCTATGCCGCTGATATTGTTCAATTGTTGGCGTTCCCTAGGGAGCGCCATGCCGTTTATCACTGCTTTGATTTCCTTTCGACGGCACGCTTACCGCCGCGTCTGCGATCAGCTTCCCGTGTGTACCTCTCGGCTTCGGCCAATGTGGTGTGGCCGAGCGTCGACATGATCTCGTGCGCTGTGCATCCCGCGTCTGCCATCAGGCGTCCAAGTGTCTTGCGCAGGCCGTGCGGTTGGCAGTCGAGGGGCAGGCCGGCCGCAGTGATCGCGTCCCGCATAAAGCGACTGAAGCCGTCCACCGTGTAGGGCTTGCCGTACTCGGTATTGATAACGGTGACGTGCTTGCGTGGTGTGGCTTCCAGCGCCTTCTGCAAGTCCTCCGCGACGGCCATCTCGACCGGGACACCTGTCTTGTGCCGAGTGTAACTCGCGTCGCTATCTACTTGGTTCCAGGTTAGCAAGTGGGTATCGACCCGCGCGGTCCCCATGTTGAGCATCAAGGCGTATGCAGTGCGCTGCTTCGTGCCGATCGGCCAACGTCGCTCGAACGCCGTCAGCTCGGCGTCGGTCCACGCCCTGATTTCTTTGCCCTTCGGCCGTTTGATGCCAACTGAGGGGTCATACCTCAGCCACCCCTTCTCAATTGCGTGCCTGATCAGGATGCGCAGCTTTTTGAGCGTGTCGAGTGCCGCGCCGGGGCGATCCGCGAGGGGGTCGAGAACGAAGGTTTTGATGCGGTCCTTCGTCAGACCAGCGACGCTGCGATGTCCGTGGTCCACCGGCATGGCCTCCAAACGGGACATGTAGCCACACTTCGAACTGTCTCCAAGCGCCCTGAATTGCCCGCTCGCCTTGTAGCTGGCGATTAGCGCGCCAATCGTGCCAGGCGCATCTTTCTTGATCGTGAGCTCGGCAGAGCCCTTGCCAGCGACGGCCGCGGCGTAGGCGTCGCGAAACTCTTCCGAGGTTGGATCGTTGGGCAGGCTAATGCGCGGTCCCTTGCCGACACGGAACGACAAATACGTGTGTCCCTTTACGTGGTTGCGCTCGACGTGCGGCGGCAGCTTGCGTGGCATCAGCCCCATCCCTCATCTGCGGCGGCGTGATCCTCTCCATCGTGGGGAAGGGCGTCTGCGGCTACGTCGACCTCCTTCAGGTCCCACGCCTTTCTCTTGCCTACCAGAATGCGGGGTTTCGGCATGATCCCCCTGCCAACCATCTCATCGAACGTATTGGGTGACACGCAAACGTAAGCCGCTGCGACTTCACGTGTCACCAAGCGCGGCGGCAAAGTCGGAGGCAGGGCGGTCTGCTTTGGCATTTTACGCCCGGGACCTTGCCTGCTGCTCCGGATCGTTCGTCCACGCGCGAATGGAGCGGACGATCTCGCTGTTCTGACTCGCCAACGTGCGCGCAGCCTCTTTTTCAAGCCAGCTCTTAACGTCCCGAGGCAGTCGAACAACCATTTCGGCGCAGTCGGCGGTCCTTGCCATGATGACAAACTCTCTTAAGTGTGATATTTCTTTATGTATCACGGTGCGATCGTGTTCGCAAGGTCTAGCATAGCACGGTGCGATAGGGTGTCGGATGGCGAAGAAAAAGACCGGTAGCAAAACCCGCCCGGGCAGGGGGTCCGATCAGTTCATTGTGCGGCTACCGAACGGAATGCGCGACGTCATCGCTAAAATGGCGGAGCACAATGGGCGTTCTATGAACGCTGAGATCGTTTTCGCGTTGGCAACTCACTGCGCCCAGTTTGACGTCAACGCCGCAGCTGCCGACGTGTCCGAGAAGATCCTCCATGCAATTGATCAAGACCGATCGCCCGACCCGCATGTGATTCAGGACATAGCGCGTTACCTCGACCTTCTGGCAAGAGCTTGGGGCGAATCCAACGTTATATCGCCGAAGAGGAGGCTTTCAGGATGCGACGACAATGGGACAACGGACTGATGGTCTGTTGTGAGTGGGGCTTACACGCGGTTGATCGACGGATGCTATAGGCATGGCGCGCAAGTCAAATTCCAAAGAATCCCCCGCAGTCGTGGAGGCTCATGATCCAGCAAGTTTGCCGGGGGAATTGAAAACGAATTGGCGGCTCAAAGTCGGATACCTGGAACAACGTAATTGCCAATCAGGCGATACAAACGATCTGGGCAGAAAATTCGGACTCCGAACGGCTGCAGAAGCTAATCAATGCCGCCGTGGCTGGCCTTGTTGGGATTAGCCCGAACGACGAGTTGGAAGGCATGCTGGCAGCGCAACTCGTTGCTTGCCATAACGCATCGATGGAATGCTACCGGCGCGCAATGCTTGGTCAGCAGACATTCGAGGGCCGGCGGGAGAATCTCACCCAAGCAAACAAGCTCTCTCGGACGTACACGACGCTCCTGGAGGCCCTCAATCGGCATCGCGGCAAGGGACAGCAAAAGGTCACCGTTGAACATGTCCACGTCCATGAAGGCGGCCAAGTCCATCGTTGGCAATGTCGAGGGGGTGGGATACGAGGAAAATCGAAGGATCAACCCCATGCACTTACACATGCACCGGGCGAAACGATGCGGGGCGAAAACACGAAGCGGGAAGCCATGCCAGTCGCCGGGGATGGCAAACGGTCGATGTAGGATGCACGGTGGGGCTTCGCCGGGCGCACCAAAAGGCAATCGGAACGCCTTCAAGCATGGACGCTATACCAAGGACGCGGTTGCGCGGCGTAAAGAGATTGCTGGGCTCATTCGTGCCGCGCGTGCACTCGGAGCGTTGTCGGCAGATCGTTGGCTAGCTGAGCCTGAGTAGGCCCTCTTAACGAAATGCAGCGTGCGCGCTGGGGGATAGGCAGGCCTCGACAATTTATTGTTGTGTTGTCATTCTTCGCTTGGATCTGGTCCCGATCCTAGCGGGCGGCCACGACGCCGCGATCGTCAGTGACGTGCCGTTGCTCGTATCGGCGCATGCGCGGGTGATCTTGGCGGACGCGCGCGCGGTTCTCGAAATGTAAAACCACTCCGTATTTCTACTGGGGCAAAAGCGGTTTTTCTCACGCTGTTTCAGGAACATCTTCAACATTCCATTAAAGTAAACACCCTAGTGTTCACGAGAGTGAACGACGCGCACCGCCTGTCTCTTGGCGTGCGCCAAAAGTCATATGAGCTAGGTCGGAGAACGATGCTGCGATGTTTTCTCCACGCAGCCCTGTGCGTCGGAGTGAGCATCGCCATGCTCGTCGGACCTGCGACGGGTCATGCGCAAACGACGGTACCAGGTCAGGTGCCGAGCCAATGGACGCCGCCGAGTCTTCGCCCGACGGCTGCGCCGAACGTGCCGACGCTCGTGCTGCCAGGCCACTCCGCGATCGCGGTCCCAAGCGGGGACAGCACCCTGACCCTCGAGGTCGCACGTGGCTACACGGACCTTTCCGGTGTCCGGCGCGGTTGGCGCGCCAGCCACGTCGGACGCCGGCAAGATCGGTGTAGCCACGTGCGACCTCGAGGGTGAGGCTTCCGCCCGGCTGGCTCTCCGAGGACTCGACGCTGCCGCGAACGCCGAGCCCGACCGCGCCCGCATTGAAGGCCGGCTGTTCGAGGCTCGTGGCGGTGGCAAGCCAGCCGCGCCCGGCCGCCGCGAACGCATAAGGAGCGAGCGTCGCATGCAGGGCGTCGACGGTAAACGCGCGCGACAATTCGCTGCGCAGCGTCACACCCT
>JAFAOS010000017.1 GCA_019247515.1 Chloroflexota bacterium
GCCGTCCATGTAGACGACCTTCATCTCGCCGGTATTCGAGTTGACGTAGACCAGGTCAGGCTTGCCATCGCCGTTGAAGTCGGCTGGCACGACGGCGCTGGTCGTCGCGTCGGGCGGCCGCGGCGGCTCCGGCACTGCGGGTGGCCATGGCTCGAGGCGCATGGGTGGTCGGCTTCGGGCGGCTACTGGATGCGGCTTGGTGGGCGGGCGTGGGCTGGCGCGGTCCACCCCTGGCCGCGGGTCGGTGCGGTCCCGCCGGAGTGTGGCCGGGGGTGCCAGTGTCGGAGGCAGCGTGGGCCGCCATGGGCGCGAGACTCGTGACGGTTAGCAGAAGCGCGCTGGCGAGCGCGCGGGGGAGCAGGTCCACGGGAGGAACTCCTGGATGGGATGCACCTGAGCACGACGCTCAGGTGGTGGGCGGGGCTTTCAGAAAGGCCACGGGTGCGGGCGTGCTGGCGACGTGTGCAACCACGTCATCGCCAGTGGGATCCTTGTAGGGCGCGGCGCTGGCGTTGCTGACGATGCTGCTGGCTGTCGTGGCCAGCACGGCCGCCAACAAGACGAGTGAATGGAACGGGCGCAGGCGGGACCTGCGGGAACTGATCTGCATGGGGATCACTCCTGGGTTTTGGATGGACCCATCCTCAGGCCATGGCCCCGATCCGCCATCGTGAATTCACCGTATTCGCAGGCCGTACCTGCAGGCCGTCCCGCGTCTTATGGCCAGTGGCCGTTGCGGGGCGAGGCGCGGCTCAGCTGGGCTGGGGGTCGGACGAGGTCAGGCCGCGGGCCGTCGCCCAGCTGGCGATCTCCGTGCGTGAGCGCAGGCCGAGCTTGGTGCGGATGTTGTCGGCATGGGTGTCGGCCGTTCGGGGCGTGATGACGAGCCGCTCGGCGATCTCGGCGCTGGTCAGCCCGTGGGCGATCAGCGCCGCCACCTCCCGCTCGCGTGGGCTCAGCGGGTCGCTTGACCGGACAGACGGACCGGCGGAGGGCGTCACCTCGGCTTGCAGCGCCAGGGCCATCGCCTCGCCCCGGGCGAGATGCAGGCCGGCTGCCCAGGCACGCTCGAACGCGGCGTCGCCCAGGCGTTCTCGGGCCTCCCCGATGGCTCGGTCATGCACTGGCTTCATGGACCCAGTGAGCGGGCCGAAGCCGGTATCCCGGCGCAGGCGTTCGGCTACACCCAAGATCTGGGCAGCACCCCTATGGTCGCCGGCAGTCCCCAGCGCGCACCCCACGTCGACGGATGCCCAGAACACCCCGATTAGGTCGCCGTGCTCGAGCATGAGTGACAAGCTCTGCCGGCCGAGCTCGACGGCCTGCGTCCCGGCTCCGTCGCGGCACAGGACGAGCGTCAAATGGTGGAGAGCATGGGCTGTCAGAAGTGGATTCGGAATGCCCTGGCTGAGCTCGACAGCCTGACCGAGGAAGTGCCGCGCGGCGGTCGTGTCCCCCCGCGTCGCTTCCATAGCTCCGGCGGTGTAGCACGCGTGGGCGGTCAAGAGCGCATCGCCGGACGTCTGTGCTTCCGCCAACGCCTGGGAGATAGCGGTGACAGCCTCGGACGAATCGAGCGAGTACGCGGTCGCGCCTAGCTGACCAAGGGTGAAGACCAGGTCCGCCCGATCACCGATGGCGCGAAAGACGGCGGCACTCTCGCGGAAGCGTGCCACCGCCGCCTCGATTCGGCCGTCGGTGAGCAACAAGCTCCCCAGGCCTTCAAGGCACACCCCTCGCTCCCGGCTCGGACTCACATCCGCGTGGGCCAGCGCCTGTTCGAGTGCTCGGCGAGCTTCCTCGACATACCCGCGCGCCCAGCGGAACTCCCAGACTGCCGCCGCCAGCCTCAACTCCAAGTGCGCCTGCTGGCTCTCCGTGGCCCAGCGCAGGGCTGCCCGCAGGTTGTCATGCTCACGATCCAGGCGTCCGTACCACTCACGGGGCCGAGCACCGCCGAAAAGCTGTGTCTCTTTCCGCTCGATCTGCCCGAGGAAGTACGCCGCGTGACGATCATGGACCGCCACTCGCTCGGCGGAGGCTGCCAGGTGTTCCTGGGCGAAGAGCCGCACCGACTCCAGGAACCCGAAGCGCGGCGCCTCGTCGGCCCCCTCGCAAGCGACCGGGATCATCAAGCTCTTGTCGACGAGCGCCCCGACCACCTCCAGCACGTCTGAGCCGAGCACAGCCTCGGCCGCCTCCAGCGTGCAGCCGCCGGCGAACACGGCGAGCCCGCCGAAAACGTGCTGCTCCTCGTGGCTCAGCAGCTGGTAGCTCCATGCGATGGCTGACTTGAGGGTCTGGTGACGCGCCGGCGCGTCGAACGCGTGCTGCTGCAGCAGGTCGAGCCGCTGCCCCAGGCGGGCCAGTAGCGCCGCTGGCGGCAGCAGCTTGATCCGCGCCGCGGCTAGCTCGAGCGCGAGGGGTAGCCCGTCCAGCTGGACGCACAGTTCGGCCACCGCGCGGGCATTGCCCTCGGTGAGCTGAAAACTCGGCGCGACCAGCTTTGCGCGCTCAAGGAACAGGCGCACGGCGGCGTTCTCGGCGAGTTGGGCGAGCGTCTCGCCGCACCCCGGGTAGGGCACAGGCAGCGGCGGCACGGGCAGCTCCTGCTCGGCCCGCAGCCGAAGCGACTCGCGGCTGGTGGCCAGCACAATCAGCTCGGGCAGGGCCTCCAGCAGCGGGCCTACCACGCGCGCGCCACCGAGCACCTGTTCGCAGTTGTCCAGCACGAGTAGGGCGGCCTTGCCGTTCAGCGCGCCGCCGAGCGCCTCGGCCAGCGACACCCGTTCGTCCCACGCGAGCAGGCCGAACGCGCGGGCGATCGCCAGCGGGACCAGCGCGGCCTCGCGCAGTGGCGTCAGGTCCGCGAACGCCACCTGCGGGTTGGACTCAGCCGCGGCGAGTTCGTCCGCCAGGGCGAGAACGAGCCGGGTTTTGCCAACACCGCCCGGTCCGGTCAACGTAAGCAGGCGCACACCACCGGCCAGCAGCTCGTGCGCGAGGGCAAGGTCGCGCTCACGTCCGAGCAGCCGGCCCACTGGCAGAGGGAGTGGGGTTGGGCGTGCAGTTGGCTCCCAGGCAGCGGCCGATAAGGACGGTCGGTCCGTGCGGTTCCTCCGTGAACGCCTCAGCCGTAGCCCGCCCGGCGTGTTGTCCGCAAGCGCCGAGCGCGCGCGCGGAACGCGCCCGGTGCGCGGCATGCTAGCCATGAGGATAGCTGCCTTGCCCAGGGCACGGAAGCACCGCACGGACCGCTGCTCGCCCCCATGTGCGCTTGCCGCATCCGCAGAAGCGTGATGGCCGATGTGCGGTCGGGTTCACCGGCGTCCCCCAGTACGTGGTTGTCGGACTCGCCAGCAGGAACAATCAGGGTCTGGTCCAGGATGACGCCGCTATCTGTAGCAACCTGATACGCACCGGCCAATGGGTCGGCGCGGACAAGTTCCAGGACTGGGACCAGATCGACGGAGTGAGTCGCGTGTGCCTGGTCCACTCGATGAGAGCGACTCGGCAGGCGTCTGGGCGCGAAATGACGTCCAGAGCCTGAACCTGGCCCTGTCGATCTGCAGCAGCCTCGCACACGGCTCGTCGGCAACTGCTTGACGGAGGCAAGACGAATGGTGGGATACCGCAGCCAGGGCAACCCCTGCTCCGGTGCTGGCCACACAGCGCTTCCGACAGCGGGCGGGCGGTCTCCTCTGGCACCGGCTCAATCGACTTCGGGTGCAAGGACATGGCGAGCGCCTCCCCCTCTAATGGGAATAGGCCCTCACCCTACGCCAATGCTGGCTTGACCGGAAGCTTCTGGCACCAGCTTACCGGCGCGAGCGCTTGACACGGCGCGAGTGGGACATCGCGCGTCTGGCCGCCAGCGGCCAGACGGACCGCCAGGTCGCCCAGTGGCTGGGATCACGCTCCATACCGCCAGGGTGCACGTGCATCTTGTGCTTGGCAGCTCGGACTGCCGCCCGCGCCGGGTTGCTCCCGGCCGTGTGGCAGAACACGAGCGTGAGGCTGCGCCACGAACCCTCCGCCTGATTTCTGGTAGCGGCCCCCTTCCCGTTTGTTGACGCTGCCGGTCTGCCCGTTCACCCGGCCGGCTGGCGGCGGCCCCCGCCGCACCCAGGTCGGCCGCTGACATGCGGCGCGGGATGCGCGCGCCCCGGCCGCACGCGGCCGGGCTGTCCCGGTGCGCTCGGCGCCGCCACGTCCGGCGCCGGTACGCCGAGCGGACCGCCGCGCCGCCGCCGGCTGGTCGACGAGGACGGCTCATCCACGAGCGCCTCACGCATGATCCTGGCGCGGCCCAGCGTGCGGCCGACCGCCACGAGCTCGGCGAAGCGGGCGGGACCGAGCTGTGCCCGCACGCTACGAAACGTCCGCTCGCACGCCTGCTGGTCGGGCACCTGCAGCAAGGCGCCACTGGTCGCGAGCAGGCCGTCGGCAGCTCCCAGCAGCCGCGCGGCGCGCGCCCAGTGGCCGCGCTGCTGCACGAGGTCGGCCAGCCCCTGCAGACAGACGGCGACACTGTGCGGCGAGCCCACGCTCTCCATCTGCCGTAGCGCCTCCCGATAGTGCGTCAGCGCTGCCTCGACCTCGCCCTCGCGCGCGGCAACCCGGCCCAGGTTCAGCAAGGCGCTGCGACTGGCTACGAGCGGGGCCCCAAGCGTGCCACCAACGGCGAGCGCGCGCTCGGTCAGCGCGCGGGCCGGCCCGAGCTCGTCGAGCTCGAGCGCGACGCGCCCCAGGTTCGTCAGGATGAATACCTCCCACCCGGTCTCGCCGGCGTCGCGCGCCAAGGGGAGCGCTTCCTCGAGCCAGCGACGCGCCGCTGCCAGGTCGCCCTGGTACAGCCCCAGCACCCCCAGGTAGTCGAGCGCCTCCACCACCAGCGTCGACTCGCCGGCCCGGCGCGCCAGGTCGAGGGCCAGGTCGAGGGAGGCCCGCGCCCGCCCGAACTCGCCTCTGGAGGTCATCAGCAGCCCAGCCGCGGAGGCCGTCTTGATGCGGGCGCTCGTCGGCCGACTACCGACCGGGAGCGGCCCAGCCTGCCCTAGCATCGCGCCGCACCAGCGCGCGCCCTCCTCGAAGGAGCCACGGGTCCACCAGAACGCCGCCAGCGGGCCGGTCAGCCGCAGCCCGGCCTCGGCCGCTTCGGGGGTGCCGCGTTCCAGGTACCAGGCCAGCGCCGCCCGCAGGTTGTCGTGCTCGACCTCCAGCGCCGCGAAGTGGCGCACCTGCGTGGGGTCCGGCACGAGACGGCCGACACGCTGGGCCAGGTCCGTGAAGAAGCGAGCGTGCCGCTCGCGGGTGGGCAGCTCGTCACCGGCGGCGGCCAGTTGTTCGAGCGCGTACTCCCGCACCGGCTCCAGCAAGCGGACGCGCAGCGCGGCCGCAGCCGGCTCTGCGTCGCGGACCACCAGGCTCTTGTCGACCAGCGCCTCGAGCGTGCCGAGGACCTTTGTCCGCGCGCGCCCGTCCGCCTGGCCGACCGCCTCGATCGCCTCCAGCGTTGCCCCGCCGGCGAACACCGCCGCCTCCCGGAACAGCGTCTGCTCGGCGGGCGCTAGCAGCTGGTAGCTCCAGTCGAGGGCCGGCCCGCAGCGTGCGGTGGCGCGCCGGCACGTCTACCGCCCGCGCCGGTAGGTCCAGCTCCAGCCGCCGGCTCATCCGCTCGATCAGGGCCTCGGGCGGCCACAGCCTCGCGCGCGCCGCCGCCAGTTCGATCGCCAGGTGCAACCCGTCCAGACGCCTGCACACCTCCGCCACCGCCCGCGCGCTCGCCTCGGTCAGCAGGAAGCTCGGGTCCACCGCCCGCGCCCGCTCCACGAACAGCCGCACGGCCGGGTTCGCGCTCAGCTGCGGGAGGACCTGGCCAGAGCCACGGGCAGGCACCGGCAGCGGTGGCACGGGGAGCTCCTGCTCGAGCCGCAGCCGGAGCGGCTCGCGGCTGGTGGCCAGCACCACCAGCTCGGGCACGGCGTCGAGCAATCGCCCCACCAACCGCGCGCCCGCTAACACCTGCTCGCAGTTGTCCAGCAGCAGCAGCGTGCGCTGGCCGTGCAGGCACACCCGGAGCGCCTGCTCCAGAGGTGGGCGCCCATCCCAGCCGGCCAGGCCGAAGGCGTCCGCGACCGTTGTCGGCACCAGGGCCGCCTCGCGCAGGGGCGTCAGGTCGGCGAAGACCACGCCGTCCACATCGGCGGTCCCACCGGGCTCGCCGGCCAGCGCCAAGGTCAGGCGTGTCTTGCCGACCCCGCCCGGCCCCGGTCAGCGTCAGCAACCGGGCGCCGTCGGCCAGCCGCTCCCCGGCGAGGGCCAACTCGTGCTGGCGGCCAAGCAGTTCGCCGACCGGGGCCGGGAGGCTGGTGCCGACCGCCGGTAGCCAGCTCCCGCCACGGCCGGCCGCCAGCAAGGCCGTGCGCTCGGGCTCGGCCAGCCCCAGCGCTTCCGCCAGGCGGCGGAGCGTGGCCGGGTAGGGTGCCCGGCGCAGGCCTCGCTCCAGGTCCGAGATACCGCGCTGGCTGAGCCCGGCCCGCTCGGCTAGCTCGGCCTGGGACAACCCGGCTGCGAGGCGGTGCCGCTGGAGCAGCGCTCCGAACGCCTGCCCCCCGTCGCGCGATAGCGGTGATCCCGCAGCGGCCACCCGGGTGTCCTTCGGCGCCAGCCTTGCCGATTCGCCCCCAACGTGGTAGATGGCGAGCGCCGGCCGTCGCTGGCCAATGCAAGCACAGACGGTGCCCAGTCGATGCACAGTCTGCCACGCGCCGAAAGCGCTGGCGGCGTAGGTAGAGCTGCGGGCTCGGCCCGGGTCCGACCGGCGGCACATTGACGAGTCCCGCGCTGCGCCCACGCGCAGCAGAAAGGCAGGCCCATCCTGCTGACGACGAAGTGGCGCCGCATGCGTCACAGGTGAACCACGTGCTCACGCGGTTCACCGTGCGCAAGGCCTGTAGCGCCGTCGTTGAGCTCGGGCCGGTGGCGGGGTCCGTAGCATGATAGGTACCGAGGCGTCGCAGCTCGGTCTGGCTCACGGATGCCCAGATCGAACTGCTCGACGGCTTTGCCACCACCGCTGTGGCGGGCCAGCCTGCAGCCATCCAGTCAGGCAGAATCCACCTTGATTGTGGTTTAGGTATCGATGAAGATGAAGATCATAGTCGGGTCTGGCTCCAGCGGCTGAGACGGAACCTGGTCGGCGGTGGCGGTGGCGCTGGCGGCCGCGGCTGCTTGAGCGAACGGCGCCACGCTGACTGCGACTGTGAGTCCTAGTGCCGCGGCGGCAACTACAGCGGTGCGAACGAAACGCGGGAACATGGGGAGAGACTCCTTGTGGTGTGGTGAGCGTCGCCGCGTCTGCATCGATGCACTCGAGCAGAACCGTGTCGGGCGTGCCCCTACTCTGCGCCGCCGCCGTTGTCCTGGCGAGGCAGACTGCGCACCGTCTGGGCACGCACTCGCCGCCCACGTCCGGCGCCAGCCGCGGTGCCACGCGAGGGCCGGATCGGTTACGCTCGCGCCGGACGGATGCCCGAGTGGCCGCCGGGGGATCGCCGCCACAGGCGACGGGCCGCAGCCCTTCGGGGCGCTGCTGCAGCGGCACCGGTTGGCCGTCGGGCTGGAACCGCCATCACCGAGCTTGCCGCGACCGTGGCACAGGTCGCCCGCAGCCTGCCGGGCGGCGCACCGCACCGTCTTCGTCGGGCGCACGTAGCGGAGCTGGCGCTGGTCGACGGGCAGCGGTGGCGGGGCTGGGACATGATCGCGCGTTCTGATGCGCCTGCAGCAGCGGGGCTGGTAGCCAATCCAGCTGTGAGCGAGTGTCCAGCATAGCGCACTGGATCGAGTCCGCCGCCTGGGCTCTTGTTTTTGACCACCAGGGCGACAGCCTTGTCCGACAGGCGGCCGAGCTGCACTCGCTGACGCGGGCACGCTCGCGCTGGGTGGCAACTGGAATCGCTTCGCCTGACACCAAGCGGTTGCCTTCGTGGATTGCAAGGTGGAGTCCGTCATTGCGCGGCACTGCCAGCCCATGCAAGGGCGGCGCGCCGAACGTCGCTAGAGAACCCGTCGGTGGGGAAACACACCGCTAATCCTCCTCGCCCGGGATCTCGCCCGGTCCGTCAAAGACGGCAGCGAGTGAGACGTTGATACCGGCCACACTGACGGTATCTCTGGTAAGGCCTGGCTGGCGCATGCCTGGTGCCCAGTTCTCGACGACAGGATCGGCGTGATTCGAGATGTTGACGAT
Source organism: Chloroflexota bacterium (assembly GCA_019247515.1). Lineage (GTDB taxonomy): Bacteria > Chloroflexota > UBA6077 > UBA6077 > CF-72 > CF-72. Next base: position 8,255 of record JAFAOS010000017.1, read on the forward strand.
CCAGACAGCCGGGGCGCCGGCCGCCAGGTAAGCCGGCAGCTTGATGGCGACGTCGGTGGTGTACGTCGAATCGGAAACCTCAACGACCAGAAGCAGTCCTCAACGCGCGGTTTTCGATGGCCCAAGGACTCGCGCAGGACGATCAGATCGGGCTGAGGCTCGTCGAACTCGTCCACGATCAACGGCTGCTGCAGCAGCAGGCGCATCTGTGCATGCAGCGCTTGCAGTTGGACCGCTAGATGGGTCACGACCAGCAGGTACGCGGTACCGATCGGCGCCATCTCGATGATCTCCCCGTCGATGAGCTCGGTGCGGCGCCCGGCAAGGATCGACGCCATACGTGTGTATTCGGTGGCCGTGAAGCGAACCCGTTGCAAGGTGGAACTCATGCAGTAATCTCCAGATCAGGCTTCATGCTGTGCGGCCTCCGGTGCCTAAGGCAAGGCTCCTTTCTTCCAGAGATCTGTCCACTCACCCCGGAACAACGAGCCCTCTCTGATGTAGCGCCTGACCATGTCGGCCGAGCGGTGGCCAGTCTGGGACATGATCACGCGCTCTGATGCTCCGGCAGCGGCGGCACTGGTGGCAAGTCCGGCTCGGAGCGAATGCCCGGCATAGCGCGCCGGGTCAAGACCGACGTCCTTGGCTCTTCGTTTCACCACAAGCGCGACGGCCTTGTCGGAGAGCCGACCGGGCTGCACCCGCTGAAAGCGATCCAGCGGCCTGAACACGGGCCCATTCTTTATATGGGCGGATTCCAGCCAGGTCTGAAGTGACCTGACCGGACACGTCTGCTCGGTCGAGCCGTACGGAATCCCCAGTCCGGGTTATGCCGACATACGGCTGAAAATAGGAAATGGCGTCCTGGGCGTTGACCGTCGGCTTGGAGAGCTGACGAAACGCACGCCTCGGCAGCGGTGCAGGCTGTTTGCTTACTGGCGTGCCATGGCTATGCGGAACTGCGCTTCCTTATCCTCGACTTTCTCGCCCGAGACATCGACGGTGACGCTGTGGATGGTGCCGGTAAAGGGGAACGGCGCTCGATAGCGGGACGTGACTGAAGCCCCGCTGTCGCGGCCACACATGAGTCCCTCTCCGAGGCTGATACCCAGAGGGATCGTCGGCGGAAAGTCCGCCTGCCCAACAAGCATCCGATTGATGAACAGACGTGCGCGTCCCGGGGTACCTCGGCCCCTGGGAATGTCGGGTGGTCCAGCGGGCTCGAACTCGAAACGCAGTTCGACGGAGCCTTCGGGAACATCATCTGTTGATCCGACGTACAACTCCTCCACTCCGACGTAGTTGTGTACGTAGTGCGGGGGGTTGTGCTGGAGGAACAACGTGTAGCCGCCAGAGCTGCTGCCGTGGCTCAGCAAGACGCCTTCCGCTCCGCCGGTCGGGATCTCGACCTGGGCAGTGATGCTGTGCGTACGATTGAGCACGTTGACGGCCACGGTGGGTGGCGCGCTTGCCGAGTCCGGGTAGTACACATACCGACTCCGTCGGCTGTCAACTGCGGGCGCGCGTCAGCGGCGCGTTGTGTGCCGCGACTATCGAGTGGTAGCACGTGGTACTTTCCCGCCTCGACGTACCAGAGCGCGATCATCTCGAGAAGCCTGGGGCGTTCCACCGCAGCCAGGTCCTTCGTCTCCGCCGGGTCTTCGGCCACGTTGTACAGCTCCCAAGCGTGCGTATCCAGCTCGCGCAAGCGGTCCTCGGTCAACATCACCTGGCCGAAAAACGCGCCCGCTTCTTTGAATGAAGGACCCGGAAATGGGCAAACTGCCCGCCAGCCATCGTGGTAGAGCGATCGATGCGCGAACATCTCAAAGTATTGCGTGTGATGTTTGGTTTCGGCGTCGGCGGCATCGAACGTGTGGGCGAAGCTCACACCCTCGAGCGGCGACTGGGTCACGCCGCGGATATGCGTCGGTGACTCGAGGCCGAGGGCCTCCAGCACGGTCAGCACCAGGTCGATCACGTGCGCGTACTGGTGGCGCAGCTCGCCGCTGGCGCGGATGCCCTTGGGCCAGTGGAAGATGAACGGGTCGCTGACGCCGCCGTGGTACGTCTCGCGCTTCCAGCGCCGGAAGGGCGTGTTACCCGCAAACGTCCATCCTCAGGAGTAGTGGTTGAAGTACTTTGGACCCCCCAATTCGTCTGATGCGGCCAGATTGTCCTCGGGCGACTCCGGGACATTGTTGAAGAACTTGAGTTCGTTGACTGACCCGGTCTTCGGGCTGCGGCTGTCGTAAGAGGTGGCACGATCGCATGGGTAGCATCGAACCTAACCCAGTCGACGCGTCCGATATCGACTCGCGCACGCCGCGGGGGCGCCGCTTGTTGCTCCGCTGGCTGGGCTGGGGCGCTGTCGGTGTTCTGGCCCGTGAGATCGGGGTGGGTGTCATCCGAGGCTACCTCTGGTCTCCGCACGCCGGCCCCTTCGGCGGCGTAATCGACGCCCGTCCAGCTGCCGACTTTCGTGTCGGCGACGTCGTCGTCCAATCGGCTGGCCAGTGCTACGTGACGTGCGTCCCCGAGGGATTCCTGGCGCTCTGGTGGTATTGCACCCGGCCCGAGCGCAGGTGCGTGGTCGTCTGGCAACCGACGGCGGCGGCATCGTCCGGACCCGCCGAGGCGGATGACCACACCTTTGCCACGCTCGGACGGTTCTCGTGCCCGTGCTGCGGCGCGGATTTCAACCGCTACGGGGCCAGGGTGTTCGGCCCAGCGCCGCGGCCGCTGGACCGCTTTCCAGTGAGGGTCGAGCAGGGCGTAGTCAGGGTCGAAACGGGGCGGCAGCGGGTGTTGCTACGCCAGCAGGCGAGCCGCGCCGACGCGACGCCAGGCTAAGTGAGCAGGACCAAGCGTGAGTGGTACCGACAGCGCGATCGCCGACCAGACCAGCATTGCGGCCCACCGAGTCTATGGCGGGCGAACCAGCACCGGCTCCAGGAAGTCGAAGGCCGCCTCCTCGCGTGGCTCCAGATGCTCGTCCACTACTGTGCCGTCCTGAACGGCGAGACGCAGCCACGACTGGCCGCGGCGCAGCGTATAGATCGGCGGATCGCGGGTACTAGCCACATCCGCCCGAAAAGACCCGATAAGCGTCACAACTGCTCAACCGGGCCTGCGGCGGTTGGGGGTAGTCCGGGTACAGCCGAGATGCGCGCAAAAGTAGGCCATGGTGCGGAGGAGGTGGTCGGGGCGATTCCCGTGCCGATCCGCCAAAATGTAGTGCCTGTTTGGGGAGCAGCGCTGGACCTTCCCTGAGACCGAACGCTGGCGGGATCCGCGGGCCGTCCGAGTGCGCGGTGGGCAACCTCGGGTCGATCGGAGGACGGCCCAACGCCAGCCGCTCGACCGATGGTCCAGCAGACGACGCATCTCTTCGGTAGGATGCCGCAATGCCGCCCGACTTGCCGGCGCAGCCGACCGCATTGATAGGGCGTGCGGCGGACATCGTAGACATCGGTGTCTTGCTCGGCCGGCCGGACGTGCGGCTCCTGACACTGACCGGCCCGGCCGGCGTGGGCAAGACGCGCCTTGCCATCGAGGCGGCTGAGCGATGGGCGAGCAGCAATAACACCGAGGCGCTCTTCGTCGACCTTTCGCCCATCGATGACCCTGCGCTCGTCATTGCGGCGATCGCGCGGGTGCTCGCGGTCGAGGAGAGCGGCAGCGGATCGCTGCTCGGCCGGCTGCGCCAGTACCTGACGACGAGGCGTCTCTTGCTCGTGCTCGATAACTTTGAGCAGGTACTGGCCGGAGCGCGCGACGTCGGCGAGCTCCTGGGGGGCTGTCCCGACGTGAAGGTCCTCGCAACCAGCCGCGCGCTGCTCCAACTCCGCTGGGAACGCCAGTATCCCGTGCTCCCTCTAGCCGTGCCGGACCTAAAGCAGCTGCCGGCGGCGGACCTCCTAGCAGGGACGCCGGCGGTGGGGCTCTTCGTCGAGCGCGCCCGTGCGCTCACGCCAGATTTTGCGGTCACTCCTGAAAACGCGGGCGTTGTCGCGGAGATCTGCGTTCGGCTCGACGGGCTGCCGCTCGCGATTGAGCTCTGCGCGGCCCAAATCGACGTGCTGTCGTCGCGTGTGATCCTCGATGGTTTGCGTCGATCCGGGCTCGACCTGCTCGCGGGCACGGCGGTGGACGTGCCCGCGCGCCACCGGACGCTGCGCGCTGCAATCGGCTGGAGCGACCGTTTGCTCGATGCTGACGAGCGAACGCTCTTTCGCCGCCTCTCGGTATTTGTTGGCGGGTGCACGCTTGCCTTGGCCGAGGAGGTGGTCAACCTCCCGAACGAGCGGCCACTGGTGGTCGGGCGCGGTGCTGCCGCACTGGTGCGCAAGAGCCTACTCCGAGTCACGCAGTCCGACGAGTCTGCGGAGCCGCGGCTCGGGATGCTCGAGATGGTCCGCGAGTACGCAGCCGAGCAACTCACCCACTCGCGTGATGAGGCGAAGCTGGCGGCACGCCACTGCGCCTGCTACGTGACGATGGCCGAGGAAGCAGACGCGAACATTCGCGGACCCGACCAGCGCGCGTGGCTGGAACGGCTCGAGGCCGAGCATGACAACCTGCGCGCCGCGCTCAACTGGTGCCAGCGCGACCCCGCGCCGGGCGAGCTCGGGCTGCGTCTGGCCGCCGCGCTGGGCTGGTTCTGGCGGTTGCGGGGGCACCTGACCGAAGGCCGCCGTTGGCTCGACGTCGCATTGCAGATCCGCGCCCGGGCGCTCGACGCTGCGCGTCCGCGTGCCCTCAACTGCGCCGGTCTGCTTGCGTTCGGCCAGGGAGATTACCGGCGTGCCAGGCAACTGCTCGATGAATCGCTCGTCGACGCGCAGGCCCACGGCGACCGCGCTTCCACTGCCTGGGCCCACCACACGCTGGGACGGGTGGGCTTCGGCGAGCGCGATCTTGTGCGTGGGACCTGCGATTTCGAGCGCAGCATCGCCCTGTTCGAAGAGGTCGGCGATGTAGGCGGCATTGCATATTCGCTCTTCCACTGGGGCTGCCTCCTTCGCGAGGCGGGCGACCGACCGCGGGCCAGGGCACTGCACGCCGAATCGCTCGTGCGGGCCCGCCAGGTCGACGACGCGTGGTTGCTCTCCTTCGCGCTGTCGATCAACGGCAACCAGGCGTGGCTCGCCGACGACTTTGTCCGGGCAGAGGCACTGTACCGCGAGGGACTGATCCTCTCGCATGACATCGGCGCGAAGTGGCCGATCGCCGAGTGCCTGTGGGGTTTGGCGGGCCTCGCTGCGGCACAGTGGCAGCTCGAACGCGCGGCGAGACTCTACGGAGCCGAGCAGGCGATCCGTGTTGCGATCGGTGCGGTCGTGCTCGGCGACGT
>JAFAOS010000321.1 GCA_019247515.1 Chloroflexota bacterium
AGGCTCTGAGCGTGTTTATGCACGCCGCTGCACATTAGGCTCTGAGCGTGTTTATGCACGCCGCTTCGCGGCGGAGGGGTTCCACCCCTCTACCCCGCTGGCGTGGCCGACATGGGTTGACCACAGTTGTCAGCCGCGTGTTCGACAAGAGGGGGAGCTCCGCTCCCCCTGGAACCCCCCCACGGGGCTTCGCCGATGGGCCGCATCGTGACCTTCGGTATCAGATCTCTTGTCACCCTGGTCTCTTGTCGCCCTGGTCGGTGACCGCCAGCGCCCCTCCGCCGCGAAGCGGCGTGCATAAGCACGCTTATGAGCCAAATCTTCTTTTCAGAACGGTGGCCAGGGGACGTTGCGATACGGGTCGAGGTCTGGAAAGCACGGGTTCGCCAGCAGGCGGTCCCAGCGCTGGAGCAGGGCTTCCCATTCTTGCTGGGCGATCAGTGGCCGCACGGCCTCCTCCAGGGCGTCCAGGCGCTCGCGGTCCGCGCGCACGGCGTGCAGTGCGCCCACCAGCTCGGGCGGGAAGCGTTCGCCGCAGTAGTCCCAGATCACCGTGCGCAGCTTCGGCACGTAGTGAAACGTGAGCCCGTGATCGATACCCCATACGTGGCCGCGCACGTCCAGCAGGCAGTGACCGCCCTTGCGATCGGCGTTGTTGGCCAGGAGGTCGAAGATTGCCATGCGCTGCAAGTCGCAGCGATGGCTTTCACGCAGACGCTCATACTGACCGCTGGCGCCCGCCCGCGGTTCGACGTAGAGCTGCAAGCTGCCAATCCCGTGGGGTCCCTCTTCGCGGATCACGGTGGGCGGGATCATGTCCCAGCCCAACCCGCTTGCCAGACGGTACGCAGCCACCTCGCGCTTGTAGAGCGTCCCGTTGGGAAAGTCGCGTAGCGGCACCTCGCCGCGGCGTGGCTTGTACACGCCGTAGCACCGCGAGCCGTCCTCGCCCACCAGCAGCGCGGCGAAGGTGTAGTTGGAGCCCCACGGGATCAACTCGACGGCTTCCATCGTGCCGTGCTCGAGCAGCGCGAACGGATCGTCCGGAAACGGCGCTCGCTCGGACATGATCAGCGTGGGAGCCATGGTCCGGCCAATTGTAGGGCGGTCAGTCGGCACGCCCCACTAAGATCAAAGGATGTGCGCGCCTTGCCGCGGGTGAGCGATGCCTGGCTTGAGTAAGGCCTGGAACAACCTGCTGCAGGGCCTGCAGATCACGCGTCAGCAGCCCGACCTGTACCTCAAGCTGGTGCTGCTGTACTCGCTTCCCCCATTGGTGGCGGCCTACCTGGTGTTGTTCGGGCCGCGCGGCGCGCCCTGGTCTGAGACGCTGGTCTCGGTCCTGCCGCTGATCACGATGGTCGTCGCACCCGTGGTGCTGATGCATGCCGTGGACGCGGCACGCGGCGGCGAACGCATCGGGGTGCTCGAAGCGACGCGGCGGGGCGTGCCGTGGGTGCCCCGCTATGTGTGGACCAACGTCCACACCACGGTCCTGTTCTGGGTACCGGTCGGCGCGCTGGTGCTGCTGTGGGAGTGGAGCCCGCTCGGCGCGCGGTTGCCGACAGCGGTCTGGATCACCGTGATCGCCATGGTCGCCCTGCACCAGCACGTGCGCACCGTGCTGGCGCCGTATCTTGCGGTGCACGGCGAGCTGGGCGGTACCCGCGCGGCGCTGAGATCGTGGGAGCTGGGCGGTCGCCACTTCTGGCAGTTGCTCGGGACGTTCGTGCTGGGCAGCGGACCGGTCGCGCTGCCGCTCATTGTCGCCTTCCTGATGATCGAGCGTTTCGGACCGAACCCGCTGAGCGCCGCCCTGCTCGCAATCGTTTGGCAACTGGTATGGGTGGGCGTCCAGTCGACCCGTGGTCTGCTGATCCCGGCGCTGCACACCGCGTATGAAGATGTAAGCCGTGAGTCGCAACTGCGCACTGGTTGACCTCGCAGAAAGCCGCGAGATACCGTCGAGTCTCTTGCCGCCTGGGCGGCCACAGTGGCGGCCGCCCGTTCGTTTCATTCCAAATGGGGAGGGCCTATGGCTGACACCGTGCCGGTCAGCGTGACCGTTAACGGGACTACCTGCGCCCGCGAGGTCGAGCCGCGGGATTTGCTCGTCTACTTCCTTCGCGAGGAGCTGGGGCTGACGGGCACCCACGTCGGCTGCGACACCAGTCAGTGTGGCGCGTGCACCATCCTCCTGGACGATCGGCCGGTCAAGTCGTGCACGATGTTCGCCGTCCAGGCGGACGGCAAGCGTCTGACCACGGTCGAGGGTCTGGCGACCGATGGTCAGCTGACGCCGCTCCAGGAAGCGTTCTGGAACGAGCACGGCCTGCAGTGCGGCTTCTGCACACCGGGCTTCCTCATGACCGCGACAGCCTTGCTACGCGCCAACCCCAGCCCGAGCGAGGACGAGATTCGCAAAGGCCTCGAAGGCAACCTGTGCCGCTGCACGGGGTACGCCAACATTATTGCGGCCGTTCAAACGGCGAGCCAGGCGATGGCGCCGGCGACGGCTGCGGCAGGGAGGGCTTGAGACCGTGTCCGCTACTCAGATGCTGGGCCTCAAGATCCACCGCCGCGAGGATCCGAAGCTCATTACAGGGCAGGGGCGTTTCGTCGAGGACCTGGTACGACCGGGCACCCTGACCATGGCGCTCGTCCGCAGCCAGCACGCGCACGCGCGCATCACCCACGTGGACACATCGCGTGCATCAGCCATGCCCGGGGTGGTCGCAGTGCTGACGGCTGCTGACTTCAAACCTTTGCTCACGGGCACGCATCCGGTAGCCCCGGCGTTTGTCGCCGAAAAGCACACGGTTCCAGAACGGTTCCCGCTGGCGGACCAGGAGACCGTCTTTCAGGGCGAACCAATCGCGGTGGTGGTCGCCGAAAACCGCAAACTTGCCGCCGATGCCGCCCAAGCAGTCGAAGTGGAGTACGAACCACTGCCGGCGGTCATGGACGTCTTCGAAGGGCTCAAGTCCGACACCACCAGGGTTCATTCTGGGCTCACCGACAATGTTGGCTGGGACTTCACGTACACGGCGGAAGACACAGTCAAGGACGCCTTTGCGCAAGCGGACGTCGTCGTCAAGGAGCGCATCCTGCAGCAGAGGCTAGCGCCCACGCCGATTGAGCCACGCGGCGTCCAGGCTGAATACAGCCAGTTCGACGATCAGCTCACCGTCTGGATGGGCACGCAGAATCCGCACCTGATGCGTTTTTACCTGTCCGGCGCTATGGGGCTGCCCGAAACGCGCATCCGGGTCATTTCACACGACGTCGGCGGCGCATTCGGCAGTAAGGCCGACCCCTATCCGGAGGATTACCTCGTCGCCGCCGCCGCCAGGCTGCTCAAGCGACCGGTCCGCTGGATCGAGACTCGCAGCGAGAGCCTACTGACCACCACGCACGGACGCGGGCAAGTCTTCGACGTCGAGGTGGCCGCAAAACGCGACGGGACGCTGTTGGCGATGAAGTTGACCCAGTACCTCGATGCTGGCGCGTATCTCTCCACACTGAGCGCCTTTCAAGCCTGCGCGTGCCTGCTCGCGGGTGGGGCGTACCGCTGGTCGGGCGGCATTGCCTCACGCACGGTCGGCGTCCTGACCAACCGCGTGCCAACTGACATTTATCGCGGGGCTGGGCGGCCCGAGGCTACCCATCTGGTCGAACGAATAGTCGACAAGGCCGCCGCGGAACTGGGTATGGACCCGGTTGAGATCCGCCGCAAAAACTTCATCAAAAAAGAAGACTTTCCTTTCACCAATACGTTCGGTCTTGTCTACGACTCGGGCGACTACGATGCGTCGCTCAATCGAGCCCTCGAGATCGTGGGCTATACCGACTTCCGCCGCGAGCAGGAGGAAGCCCGCAAGCAAGGACGGTACCTGGGCCTGGGCTTCTCGACGTGGATCGAGATGTGTGGTGTCGGTCCGGGGGCAGCGACGGCCGGAGCGACAGGCGGCATTGCCCTGGTCGAGTCAGCCGAAGTACGCGTGCACCCAACTGGGTCCGTGCAGGTGTACGTGGGGACGCACGCTCACGGCCAAGGTCACGAGACCACGTTCGCGCAAATTGCCGCGGATACGCTCGGTGTGCCGTACGAGTCGGTGGAGGTGCGACACGGTGACACAGCCGAAGGGCCTGCCTTTGGGTACGGCACGTACGGCAGCCGCAGTCTCGCCGTAGGTGGGATGGCGGTTCACAGCTCGTGCAAGAAGCTGGTCGAAAAGGCGCGCCTCATCGCGGGGCATTTGCTCGAAGCCTCACCATCAGACCTAGTCTTCGATCATGGTCGCTTCCATGTGAGCGGCAATCCCACCACTGGCAAGACGTTCGGTGAGATTGCCTTCGCGGCGTACGGGGCCAGTCTCCCAGCAGGTACCGAGCGCGGCATGGAGGCAATCTCCTACTTCGATCCACCCAACTTCGTCTGGCCATTTGGCGCGCACATTTGCGTTGTCGAGGTCGACCCTGCGACCGGCGGCGTCGACATCATCAAGTACATCGCTGTCGATGACTGTGGCACCGTGATCAACCCCCTCATCGTCGAGGGTCAGGTGCAGGGCGGCATTGCCCAGGGCATCGCCCAGGCGCTGTTCGAAGAAGTTGCGTATGACCAGGAGTCGGGCCAACTCATGACGGGCTCCCTGATCGACTACCTGGTACCGACGTGCAACGAGATTCCGACGGCGATCATGGACCGCACCGTCACCCCCAGCCCAACCAATGAACTCGGCGTCAAGGGCATTGGCGAGGCAGGCACCATCGCCGCGAGCGCCGCGGTCATCAACGCGATCGTCGACGCTCTGGGAAAACCGTTCGGCATCAAGCACGTCGACATGCCGGCCAGTCCGGATCGGCTGTGGGCCCAGATCCAGGCTGCCCAGTCCTCCAATGGAGGCGTCCGATGATCCCCGCGGCCTTCGAATACAAGCGCGCCTCGTCCGTCGACGAGGCCGCGCGGCTCCTCGGCCAGGGCGACGACGTCAAAGTGCTCGCCGGAGGGCACAGCCTGATCCCGCTGATGCGGCTGCGATTGGCTGAACCGCGCATGCTCGTCGACATCAACGGACTGCAGGGCGAGCTCGGCTATATTCGCCGCGACAACGGCAACCTGCGCATCGGCGCGCTGACGCGTCACTACCAACTGCAGCAGTCGGATGACGTCAACCGCTCGTTGCCGATGCTGGCCGAAATGGCCACCGAGGTTGGGGACGAGCAGGTCCGCAGCCTGGGGACAATTGGCGGCGTGCTGGCGCACGGCGACCCCGCCGGTGACTACGGCACACTGGCGTTGATGCTGGACGCCACGATCACGACCAATCGCCGCAGCATCGCCGCGCGCGAGTTCTTCAAAGGCCTGTTCACCACCGCGCTGGCCCCCGACGAGATCGTCGTCGAGGTCAGCTATCCCGTCGTGAGCGGCCCGCACAAGTACATCAAGTTCCGCCGCCGCATGTTCGACTGGGCGGTCGTGGGCGTCGGCGCCCAGAAAATGGACGACGGTCAGTGGCGGGTTGGCGTCACCAATGCCGCGCCAACCGCGGTTCGCGCGGCGGGCGTCGAACAGGCGCTCGCCTCCGGGGCCTCGCCCGCCGAGGCGGCCCAGCAGGCCACGCAAGGGCTGGACCCTGCCAGCGACTTGCGGGGCAGCGCAGAATACAAAAGACACCTGGCGCAAGTTTTGACGCAGAGAGCACTGGAAGGAGCAACCTGAGCGCATGCGGCCACCCGAACGGTTCACTCGCAGAACAGTTTTGACGCGAACGGCGGTGGGCCTCACGGGTGGCGCTATCGCCTCGCTGCTTGCGGCGTGCACCTCGGCGGGTCCGTCGATCAGCGCGCCAACGTCGGCGCCAGCCGCGGCGCCCACCAGCCCGCCGGCCGCCGCTGCCACCAGCAAACCCGCGGCCGCCGCGCCAACCACCGCTGCCGCCGCGGCGCCGACCACCGCGCCGGCCGCTGCCGGTGGCGCGCGTGGCTCCGGGGCCCCGCTGAAGATCCTGATGTGGCAGGGGCCAACCATCCTCAACGTGCACCTCGCCCAGGGGACCAAAGACACCATCGCCTCGCGCTTCGGCATGGAGCCGCTCATGACCGTCGGTGCCGACGGGTCCTTCTCGCCGGTGTTGGCGGCCGAGGTGCCGAGCAAGGACAACGGCGGCCTGGGCGCGGACGGTCAGACCGTGACCTACAAGCTCAAGCCGGGCATCAAATGGGCGGACGGACAACCGTTCACCGCCGACGACGTGGTCTTCACCTATCAGTACATCTCCAACCCGGACACCGCCGCGACGACGCTGGGCAACTACGTGGACCTGGCATCCGTGGAAGCTGTCGACCCGATGACGGTGCGGCTCACCTTCAAAGCGCCGACGGGTGGCTGGTACGTCCCATTCGTTGGCTCAGCTGGGCAGATCTTGCCGAAGCACGCGCTCGAGCAGTACGTGGGCGCCGCCTCGCGCGACGCGCCGTTCAACCTGAAGTCGTTTGGGACCGGCCCGTACATGGTCCAGGACTTCCGACCGGGCGACTCCCTGACGCTGGTGCCCAACCCGAACTACCGGGATCCGGGCAAGCCGTTTTTCAGCGAAATCGACATCAAAGGTGGTGGCGACGCGCCCTCGGCGGCGCGCGCGGTCCTGCAAACCGGCGAGTACGACTACGGCTGGAACCTGCAGGTCGAGGCGCAGGTCCTGAACGGTCTGATCCAGGGTGGCAAGGGCGAGCTGGTCACCGGGCCGGGCGGCGGCGTCGAGCAGATCCTGTTGAACCAGGCCGATCCAAACACCGAAGTCGACGGCGAGCGCGCCAGCCTCAAGTCAAAGCATCCGTTCCTGACCGACATCAAAGTGCGTCAGGCAATGGCGCTGGCCATCGATCGCGACACGATGGCCAGGCAGCTCTACGGCCCCACCGGCAACGCCACGGCCAATGTGCTGACCACGCCGACGAACCTGGCGTCGAAAAGCACGACGATGGAATTCAACATCGACAAGGCCAACCAGATCCTGGATCAAGCCGGCTACACGCGTGGCGGCGACGGGATTCGCATGACGCCCTCGGGTATGCGCATGCACGTCGTGTATCAGACGACGATCAACTCGCTCCGACAGAAAGAGCAGGACATCGTCAAAGCCGGCTGGCAGCAAATCGGCATCGAAACCGAGCTGAAGTCGGTCGACGCCAGCGTCTTCTTCTCGGCCGACGCGGGTAATCCCGACACCAACAGCCACTTCTATACCGACGTCGAAATGTACACCACGACGTTCGGCTCGCCGTTCCCGCTCAACTACATGAAGTCGTTCTACAGCGGCAACCCCGATACCGACGTTGCGCAGCAATCGAACAAGTGGGCAGGGCGCAACTATACGCGCTGGATCAACGCCGATTACAACAACCTGCTGGACCAGGTCAAAGCCGAAACAGATGTACAGAAGGCCCAGCAGCTCTGGATGCAGCTGAACGATCTGGCCGTCAACAACTACATCCCAATCCCACTCATCGATCGCAACAACGCCGACGGCAAACTCAAGACCCTGCAAGGCCCCAGCCTGAGCCCGTTCGACGACCTGAGCTGGAACATCGCCGACTGGAGCCGAACAGGCTAACTTGAAGACTGTCGGTTAGCGGACCGCGCGGAGTGGAGTTGCCCCCACCGCGCGTGGGACCGACCCACCAGTCTTCAATGCGATTCCAAACATACCCTTGCTGTTGACGCGCCGGAAGTCGGGACGGACGGGCTCCGCCTCGCACACGAAGGAATGCTGATCCGACAACGCATGGGTGAAGGAATGGAATCCCCAATTGGCGTCAATGTCGTCGACGACGACTGCGCTGCCCGGCCTCAAAACGCGCCACGCCTGGTCCATCTCAAACCGAACGTTGCGCTCTGTATGCAGACTGTCATGCACGAACAGATCGACCTCGCCAAGCTTCCCCAGGAGTTCTGGAAGGCGCAGCCGACTCGTCCCCTTGATATACGTCCATTGCTTTCGAAGCGACGGGCCAACCGCCATTCCCACTTGTTTCTGCCAGACGCTTTGCACAGGCGGCACGTCGATGCTCCAGAGATGACCACCACCGCCTCTGGACAGAGCCTCCAGAATGAAGCGCGAAGTGACGCCATGCGCGACGCCTGTTTCAACCACATACCTGAGGTTCAGGTGACGAATCAGGCACGAGATTGCTCGAATGAACCCGGTATCACCGTCGTTCCAATGAAGAAAGCTCTCGGGTCCAGGCCGAATTCCCTGCGACTCGAGTTCGGCCATGACCGCCGCCCATAATTCGGCGAAGTCGCTGGCGAATGTGCAGGGCCATTCGGCACCAATGAGGGCGTGGAGTTGACGCTCCCAATCGGGATCGACTTCGTATGGAAATACCGGAATACGTGATTCCTGGCCCCCCAGGTAGGACTCGCGGACTTGCGTCCACGTATCAAGTGGATCTGCGGTGAGTTCGGTGACGGCACGCGGGTGCTTGAGCAAATAGCGGACTGGGATACCAAGCACTTCTTAGACTCCGATCCTCGAGCGCGCGTCCCGGGAAAAGCCCGAGACAGCCGATACCGTCTTGTACCCGAGCTAAGGTTGAGGCCCGGTTGACCGTCTATGTCGGAGCCGTTGCCGCGCTCGGATCGGTTCGCCGCCAGGTGCGACAGCTTTCGGGACCGTCAATTAGCCGCGCGGCAGACGCGTGCAGCACTGGTCAGAGGGGTACAACGTTGATCTGCCCGTCGGTTTGGACCGCGCGCATCACGGTCCGCTCCGGGTACTGCGCTCGCAGCCGATCCACATCGGCGGCACTCGGTGCCAGCGCGAACAATACGTCGCAGTTCGGCAACTGCGGGCAGTTCAACGCGGCCAGCGCCGCGTTGTAAACCCACCATTGGTCTGTGATCACCAGGGTGTTGCTGGGAACCCCCACGAGCCGTGGTCCCCGCAGCGAGGGCTGCACGAACTCGAGGCTGAGCGTCGGCACGTTGAAAATGCCGCTGAAGTCGGTCCGCCGATCCAGCTCGGCCGGCGTATAGAAGAGCACTGTATTCAGCGTCAGCAGCCCAGCCAGCACCACGGGAATCGTCCGAGACGCGGCGACCTCAGCCAGCACCTGCAGCCCGCGCGCGCCCAGCAAGAGCAACCAGGGCACGGCTTCGAAGTAGTACCGCGGCCCAAGCGCGATGCCGTGGTAGAAGTACCCGACGTAGGCGACCACGAAGGCGAGGAAGCCGCCCAGGGCCATCCAGTCCCACGCCCGTGCGCGCCCCAGCAGGAAGGGCACGCCGATCAGACCGTAGGCGACGAGCGGCGGCCAGCCGAACAGGTCGAACTGGAGGAGCGTCAGCAGCTCGTCGGTGTTGGCGAGACCGGCCGCGAGCGTGTGCCGCGTGTGAAAACCGACGCCATCGCCAAAGCCGAAGTGATCGGCCGGGTCGAACAGCATGCGCGGCAGCAGCAGCGGACTGCCGGTCAGTCGGGCGTTGTACAGGAGATAGAACAGCAGGAACGGGACGCCGAATGCGATGACGGTCCCGAGTGCCGACCAGCGCCGGCAGGCGAGAAGTCGCACGCCAAGCGGCAGCGCTACCAGGACGGCAGCTACTTCGCGCACCAGGAAAATCGCGCCGAGCAAGCCGCCGCACACCGCGTACCAGCGCTCGGAGCGGTACCGCTCGCCCGCCACGAACGCGGCGATCGCTCCAGCCGCCAGGCCGCCCGCGATCGGGTGGCTCAGGTACGAGCCCGCCTGGAACAGGATGAACGGCGAGATCACGCCGAGTCCCAACGCCGCCAGACCACACGCCGGGCCGTACAGGCTGCGCGCGGTCCAGGCCGTGGCGCCAATCAGGCACGTGCACGCGAACGGGCCAACCAGCCATTCGAGATTGACGAGCCTGCCGAGCGCGTACAGCGCGGCCGCCCCGGGCGGGTACTGAGAGAAGATGCGCCCCTGCCAGAGCACCTCGAATGGCCCCATGAACGCCTGCACCACCGGCGGCGCCGGCAACGACAGTTGCCCCGAGGCGAACAGCCCCGCCTGAAACGTGTACGACACCGCGTCGAGGATGTGGGGCAGCTGGTGGTACTGCTCGGTGGCGACGAGTGCCGCGGCGACCAGCCAGGCCGCCAGCGCCAGATCTGGAACGCGCTCCACCGACAGAAAGGCCATCGGGCCACCCCTGTTGGCCTTCAGGGGCATCGAGGCTGCCCAATCTGGGGGCCGGCACGTTGGTCCTGCTTTCCCATCTTCACCGTGTGTGAATTTCGCCGAACGCGGAGCGACTGCGATGGCGCGTGCCACTTTCGCCGCGCCGAGCGCCACCATCAGCAGACCAGAGCCCGCAAAAACGCCGCGGCCGAGCAATTGCAACAACTCGGCGGCAAACGGCGCCGGCTGCTCAGGAAAAAACCAGCGCGGCAGCGCCTGCGTCGCCTGGTCGCGGTTGACCAGCCAGCGGGCGACGCGCGTGTCCCGGTCCAGCTCGAGCCCTTCGCGCTGGTCGCCGGCCGCGTCGACCAGCCAGATGCGCGCGGCCGCCTCCGGCCGCCTCAGGTCAACGTCGAGCCGAAACGCCGTGGGCAGCGGTCCCTCGGGTGCCACGGCGCGGCCAGTCTGCAGGTCGGTAATCGCCAGCCGTTCCCAGCGGCTGTAGCTCGCCTCGTCGCGCAAGAACGCATCCAGGCGATACAGAGGCGTGTCGAGCAAGCCCGCGATGAACACCTGGTCCCGATCGTCGGTCGAAGTCGTGTCGCTGCCGTCGATCTGGTACTCGCGATCGACCGGTCGCGGTTGCTCGAGCACCACGCTTCGCCAGGCCCCAGGCAGCGACGACGGCACGCTGTGGGTCTGGCCGTCGACATTGACTTGCACCTCGCCCATCGAGGCGTCGGCGAGCATGCTGACGTGAACGGGAAACGCGCCGGGCGCCTGCTCGCCCAGGGCCAGCAGTGCCAGCGCGACGAGCCCCGCGACGATCAGCCGCGAGCGGAGGTCAGGCTTCGTTCTCAGCCTGGGCGCCAACCTCGACGAACTTGACGCGAGACGCGCCACACCGAGGGCACTTGCGCGGTAAGACCGTATCCACGACCTCGAGGTGGCAGGTCAAGCACTGCCAGGTCGTTTCCGTCTCGGCCGCGCGCGTGCGCAGCGCGCCTGTCTTGTCGGTCATCGGACTCGCCGCGGACCAGTGTACCCCTCGCACGATCCGAGCGGCTCGGATCGTTCTCCAGATCAGCCGTGACGCAGCGGTGGTGGCGCGAAGAACACGTCTTCGACGCGCGTCTCGACGGTGACCACCTCGTCTGCCCCCAGATCGCGGAGTCGGTCGACGAGCGCCGTGACCAGGTGCTCGGGCGTGGACGCACCGGCGGTCACCCCCACGCGCCGCGCGCCCTCCAGCCAGCCTGGATCGAGCTCCGCGGCCGTCCCGAGCAGGTGCCCGCGCGCGCCGGCCATCTCGGCCACCTCGCGCAGTCGATTCGAGTTCGAAGAGTTCGGCGAGCCGAGGACCAGCACCACGTCGGCATGATGTTGCCCGACGAGCGCGTGGACCGCCTCCTGGCGGTTGGTGGTGGCGTAGCACACGTCGCCGGCGTCGGGGCCGACGATCTGGGGAAAACGTTGCCGCAGCCGCTCGACGATGGCCGCGACGTCGTCCACGCTGAGCGTCGTCTGCGTCGCGTAGGCCACCTTCGCGGTGTCGCCGACCTGCACCCCATCGGCGTCCGCCAGCGTCTGGATCAGTTTGACCTGCTCGGGCGCCTCGCCCATGACGCCCTCGACTTCAGGATGGCCCGCGTGCCCGACGAACAGGATCGTGTAGCCGCGCCCCGCGTAGCGCAGCACGGCGGCGTGGACCCGCGAGACGAGCGGGCAGGTCGCATCCAGGCTGTTCAGGTTTCTGGCCGCCGCCTCGTCTCTAACGGACGGGGCCACCCCGTGGGCCGAAAAGACCGCCGTCGCCCCGACCGGAATCTGGTCAGTCGTCTGGACGAACACCGCTCCGCGGGCGCGCAGGTCGTCGACCACGACCTTGTTGTGGACGATCTCGTGCCGCATGTACACCGGCCGCTCATCCCCCGCCGCGCGGGCCTCGAGCGCCAGTTCGACGGTCCGAATGGCCCGCTCGACCCCCGCGCAGAACCCGCGCGGCGCCGCTAGCAACACCGTAAACGACATCAAGTCTGTCAATAGTTTAGGTCACAAGTGTGGGATCACCGGTGTCGAAGTATCGCGGGCGGCGTGCTGCTACCTCGCGTGACGCTTGCCCGATTCACGAACTCCCGGAGAGGGCTCCACCGTAGGTGGAATCGTTGACCCTGACGGAGTCGCGGCGCGCGAGTGGGATCCTACGCCGGCCAGAGGTCCCCAACCGTGAACCCCTCGGGAAACGGGTCCTCGGCATCCACCACGTACTGGCTGATCCCCGAAATCCAGGCGCTGCCCCTGATCGTCGGCACGACCGCCGCGTACGGCCCCACCCGCGTTTCCTCCACCAGACAGCCCGTGAAGACGGTCCCCAGGATGCCTTCATGCCGAAACGCCTGGCCGATGCCCAGCTTGCCGCGCGCCTGCAACGTCGCCATTCGCGCGCAGGTGCCGGTCCCGCACGCGGATCGGTCCAGCGCGCCGGTCCACGTGTCCGGCCGCTCCCAATCGAAGGCGCCTGTCGAGATCACCACCGCGTTCCGCATGTCCGCCGTCGTTCCATGCGCCGGCCCCGACAGCTGCGCCACGCTGTACCCGCTCACGTCGGGATTCAACGGATGCGCCACCGGCAGCTGCTCCCGAGCCGCGGCCTTGAGCATCTCGCCAACGCGTACGATCTCCCGCCCCTCCTCAGGCGCGAGCCGCAATCCAAACCTCGACGCATCGGCAATGACGTAGAACATGCCGCCGTAGGCCACGTCCACGACGACGCTCCCCAACCGCGGCACCTCCAGCACGGCATCGAGGCGCACCGCGAAAGCGGGCACATTACGAAAGGTCACCGCGCGCACCTTGCCGCTGGCGCATTCGGCGGTCACGCGCACCAGGCCAGCTGGCGCCTCCAGCACCAGCTCGGTGACCGGCTCGCGCATTGGCAGCATGCCGGTTTCGAGCAACACCGTCGTCACGCAGATGGTGTTGCTGCCCGACATCGGCGGGTAGTCGGTCTGCTCCATGATGACGAAGCCCGCGTCGGCCTCGGGCCGCGTGGGCGGCAGGATCAGGTT
>JAFAOS010000069.1 GCA_019247515.1 Chloroflexota bacterium
CTGGTTATTGGATTCAGCCAGTCCGCTCGCCACCGCCACCGCCACCAGCGTCGCGGACGCCGAGACGACGTGGCTTGGCCCGGCGTCGTCGCCCGCACCGCTGAAACGGGCGTGCGCCGTCGCCTGCGCCTGGCGCGCGGCGGTTTCACCATGCGTGATGCGCGTCGCTTCGAACGCCAGCACTTCCTTGGCGCGGTTCAGCTCCGCGCCGCTGAGGCGCGCGTACTGTTCGATCTGGTCGAGTGGCAGGAAGGTGAACGTGCGCAGACGAGCACCGACTTCGGCGTCTTCGGTATTGCGCCAGTACTGGTAGAAGTCGTACGGCGGCGTCAGCTCCGGATCGAGCCAGACCGCGTTGCCAATCGTCTTGCCCAGTTTCTCGCCCGAGCTGCTGGTGACCAACGGGGTGGTCAGGGCAAACGCTTCGCCACCCTCGGCGCGCCGGATCAGGTCACGTCCGGCCAGGATGTTGAACCACTGATCGTTGCCGCCGATCTGCAGGATGCAGTTGTACTCGCGGAACAGGTGCAGGAAGTCGTAGGCCTGGACGAGCGCGTAGTTCAGCTCGACGAATGAGAAACTGCCGGCTTCGAACCGCTCCCGATAGGTGCCGTGCTGCATCAGCTGGTTCACCGTGAAGTGTCGGCCGACGTCGCGCAGGAACTCGATCCACTTGAGGTCCAGCAGCCAGTCGGCGTTGTCGACGATCAAGGCGCGCTCGTTCGAGAAATCCAGGTACGGCTCGAACTGGCGCCGGATACCGGCGAGATTGCGATGAATCTCGTCCACCGAGAGCATCGGCCGCTCGGATGCCCGGTCGCTGGGATCGCCGATCATGCCCGTGCCGCCGCCGATGATGGCGATGGGTCGATGGCCAGCGCGCTGCATGTGCGCCAGGGCCATGATGCCCACCAGGTTGCCGGTGTGCAGGCTGGTCGCCGTCGGGTCGAAGCCCTGGTACAGGGTGACGCGGCCGGCATCAAACGCGTGCCGCAGCGCGTCTTCGTCGGAAACCTGGGCGACGAAGCCACGCACACGCAGCGAATCCAGGACGTTGGTGACGGCGGCGACCATGTCAGCTGATTCTAGCCGCGAAAGAGAAAGGAAACGCCGTGCTGGGGGGACAGCACGGCGTCAAAACTAGCGACCTGCCAAATGGGGGGAGGGGCTGGCAAGCCGCCCGATCTGGTTGAACGCCAGCCGCGAGCCGTGACGCCGCGGCCAGACTGGTATGACCCTTCGACCACAGTATGCGCCACGCTACAGCGGATGAGCAGCAATTCTTAGATGACCGTAAGGTCCCGGCGGCTCGTGGACGGGTCTAGCCCTAGCGCTCGGGCAGCACGGATTCGTCGACGGTGCCCGAAAACGTCCACAGGTCGCCGTTGGCGAGCGCGAAACGAATCTGCGAGCGCACGGTCTGCTTCGGCAGGCGATCCCACTCGACGTGGTCCACCTCGCTCAGGCGCAGCTCGAGCGGCGGCGCCTCGGGTTCGCGCGCCGCAAAACGAAAGCGCCCCTCGCTCAGCTCCTCGAGCCGCCAGTGGTCGCTCGAGAGGCGCAGGGAGCCGTCGGCGCCGCGCCGTAGCAGGTTGAAGTACGCGGTGCCGAAGGCACGCGCCGCGGTCGTAGGATCGAGCTGAATACCACCTTGCACGAGCTGACAACGTTAATAAGGTGTAGCGCGCGGCGCGCAACGGTCTCCAGATGTCTTCGGCGGCGCCGGCAGCCAAGCCGCAAATTTATACAAGACGTAGCGAGAAGTCATGAGAATTCGACGTGACTGGCCTTGACACCCGCGAAGAAGCCTGCGTAACGTCACCTCCGGGTTGGCGGTCCGTTCACCGCCAGCCGCAACTTCCAGACCCCCGCGGAGGCCCCGCAGTGCATTTCACCGGCCACCTCCCAGAGGCTTCGAGGAATCGTGCGGCAGACAGCTAGTCTCTTCCACACGGCAGATTTGTCGCGTTCCGTCTCCGCTCTGGACCGCCTCGCCCGCTACCGTCCGCGCTATTTGCTCCACGGTGTCGCCGCCGGTGTCAGCGTGGCCGCCCTGTTTATCGCCATGCAGCCGCGACCCCTGGTCGCCTCGGCAACCGTCGCGCCAGCCCCGGCACTCGACGTTGTGGCGCCCGCGTCGGTCGCGCTCGTCGACAGTGCCCCGACGCCCGTGCCAGGCGCGGCTCCGGCAGCCCAACCCATTAACGACGTGCTGCAGGCGACCATCGCGCCACCCGAGCCGCCCAAGCCGATCACCCACACGGTCGAGGAAGGCGAGACGGTGCGCATGCTCGCCGCCAAGTACGGCATCAGTCCCGAGACACTGATGTCGGCCAACGGCATCCGCGACCCCGACCTGCTGCAAATCGGCCAGGACCTGGTCATCCTGCCCACCGACGGCGTGCTGTACACGCTCAGGCAGGGTGATTCGATCGAGAAGGTCGCCCAACGCTACAGCGTCGAACCGGACGACATCGTTCGGGCCAACATCCTCGGCCCGAACCCGGACCTGGTCCAGCCGGGCACCAAAGTCGTCGTTCCTGGCGCCACGCCGCTTCCGGCGCGAAGTGCCTCGGCGACCGCCGCCCAGTCCAGCGGCGACGCGAGCGGCGGCGACGATCAGGACGCGGCGACGGTCGGCAGCGGGCAAAGCCTGCCTTCGGACGACACCGCCGGCGTCGTGCCCAGCACGCGCACGTACGAAGTCCAATCCGGCGACACCCTCGCGGGCATCGCCCAGATGTTCGGCGTCGACGTTCAGACTATTCTGTCAAGCAACGGCATCGACGATCCGGACACGATCCATCCAGGCAGCGACCTGCGCATCCTGCCCATCAAGGGCATCGAGTACCAGGTTCAGCCGGCTGAGACCCTCGCCGACATCGCCTACAAGTACCAGGTCGACCTCGGCCTGCTGCTCGACTACAACAACCTCGACGATCCCGACGTCATCACCGTCGGCGCCAAGCTGGTCGTGCCTGGCGGCAGGCTCAGAGCTGATCTGGTGCCGGTCCCGGCCCCGGCCGCAGTCGTTCAGGCGCCCGCGCCTGCGCCACGCACTCAGTCCGTTTCGGCAGGCGGCGCGGTCGTGCAAGCAGCGGCAGCGGCGGCGCCCCCCAAGCCCGTCGTTCAGGCGACGTCCGCGCCCAAGCCGGCGGCGCCCGCCCCGGCTCCAAAACCCGCCGCCCCGGCGCCCGCGCCGGCTGCGCCCGTGCTGTCTTCGGGCGGTGGTGGCGGCACCATCGTCGCCAACGCGATGAAGTTCGTGGGCTCCCGCTACGTGTTCGGCGGCACCTCGCCGGCAGGTTTCGACTGCTCGGGCTTCGTGTACTACGTCCTCAATCGCAGTGGCGAGCCGATTGGTCGCGGCATGTGGCAGCAGTACAACGGCGGCGCGCACGTGCCGATCAGCGCGCTGCAGCCGGGCGACACCGTCTTCTTCGCCAACACCTATGAGCCCGGCCTCAGCCACGATGGCATCTACATCGGTGGCGGCCAGTTCGTCCACGCCGCCGACGAGCGTTCTGGAGTAACCGTCAGCAGCATGTCCACCAGCTACTGGCAGTCGCACTACGTCGGCGCGACGCGGCTCTGGTAGGGACCGGAACCAGAACCCGAACTACTTGTCGCTGGCGCGCACCAGCTCGTTGCGCGTGACGAGGCCCAGCAGCCGGCCCTCGGCCATAACGGCGATGTGCTCGACGCCCTCTTCCACGATCAGGTGCAGCGCGCCGAGGGCGGGCGCGCTCGGTTCCATGGCCGGCGCCGACTCGATCGGCAGCATTGCCCGCTCGATGTTTGTCTGCGCCCAGCTCTGCGTCGGGATGCGACCGAGCTGCCGCAAACTCAACAGGCCAACCAGGTAGTCGTCGCGATAGACGGCGTACGCGTGCAGGGCGACTGGCGCCTGTCGCTCGAGCAAGTGCTCGTCGGCAAACGCCTGTACCGATACGCCCGCCTGGACCTTGCCAAAGTCGCGATCCATCAGCGAGGCGACCGTCAGCCGTCGCAACGACTCCTGGAACGCCGAGGCGTACTGCGAGCTCACGGCGCCCGCATACATGAACCAGGCGATGAGGATCAGCCAGATTCCGCCGAGCGCGCCGCCGCTGCCGTCGAACAGGATCCAGATGCCCGAGAACAGCAAGCCGAGTGCCGCCAGTTGACCGACGCGAGCTGACACCTTGCTGGCCCAGCCCAGGTCCTGGCCGGCGTACCACAGCAGCCCGCGAAGGACGCGGCCGCCGTCGAGCGGGAACGCCGGCACCAGGTTGAAGATCCCCAGCGGAATGTTCATGGTCGCCAGCCAGAGGCCCATGACGGCGACCGGTGGGGCGACCTGCCACAAGCCCCAGCTCAGCAAAGCGGCGACGCCGCCGATCGCCAGACTGGAGCCAGGCCCGGCGATCGCGATGAGAAACTCCGCTCGTGGCGTCGGCGACTCGCGGGTGATGTGCGCCATGCCACCCAGCAGGAACAGGCTGATCGTCCGCACCGGGATACCGTAGGCACGGGCGACCAGCGCGTGCGCCAGCTCGTGGGCGTACAGGCTCGCGACTGAGAGGACCGCGGCGATCACGGCCAGCGACCACAGCTCCACCTGTGAAAAGCCGAGCCGCAGGCCGCGGAAGGTGGAAAACGCCACGTACACGAGCAGGGCGAACAGCAGCAGCCAGCTCCAGTTTGCGGTGAACTGGATGCCGAACAGACGGAACAGCGGCACCGTCTGTGTCCCCGGTATGGTCAGAAGTGGGGATCGGCGGCCGCCCCCGGTGTTCGCCGCCATGCGCGTCAATGGACCAGCAGCGGCAGGGCGAAGTAGAGAGCGATCAGCGCCAGGAGCAGGCCACCGATGACCGCGGCCACGCGGCGCAGATCCCGATACACGTAGGCATACTCGTCTTTGTAGGCGGAAAACGGCCTGGGCGCCGGGCGCGAGCCGCCGCGGGTCGAGGCGCCAACGGCGGCCTGCTCGACAGGTGGGCTGGTCTGGAGCTCGGTGTCCAGCGTGTCGGTGTCGGCGCCGTTCGCCTCGCCGAGCTCCGGCTCGGGAGTCGTAAAGTTGTAACGACGCTCGGTGGGTCGGCGGCGGTCCCGCTCGCGGCGGGCGGCCAAGCGGCGCTGGAGGTCTCGATTGACGCGTGGCATTGCCCGGGTGTCGCCTGTTCTCGGCGGAGTATAGCCCAGGGCGCGCCGGCTAACGCCCGATCGTGCCGCCGCCCAGAACGTACTCGCCCTCGTACAGCACCAGCGCCTGGCCAGGCGTCAACGCCCGCTGCGGCTCATCGAACTGAACACGCAGCCCCGCGCCGTCGCGCCGCACCGTGCACGCCACTTCTGGAGCGCGATAGCGCGCCTTGCCCATGGCACGCAGCGGTTCCGACGGCAGCTCGCCGGCGATCCAGTTGACTTCTTCGAGGGTGCAGCTCGAACGCAGCAGCTCATCGGCGCCGCCGACGACGACGGTGTTGGTGGCGGGCTCCAATTCTGTAACAAACAGCGGCTGGCCGGCGGCGACGCCCAGCCCGCGCCGCTGACCGATCGTGTGCAACGCGATGCCGCGGTGCTCGCCCACCACTGTCCCCTCGCGATTGACGATCGGACCCGGCTGCAGGACTTCGGGCGCGTACAGCTCGATGAACTCCGTGTAGCGCTTGAAGGGCACGAAGCAGATGTCCTGGCTTTCGCGCTTGTTGGCAACCGACAGGCCGAAACTGGCGGCCATCTGACGCGTTTCGGCCTTGTTGAAGTCACCCAGCGGCATCATGGCCGCGGCCAGTCGGTCCTGGGACATGACGTACAGCACGTAGCTCTGGTCCTTGGTCGAATCGGCCGCTTTGCGCAGGCGACTCGGCGTGCCGTGCTCGATCCGCGCGTAGTGGCCGGTCGCCACGTACTCGGCGCCGAGCTGCCGCGCCTTGACCAGGAGCGCGTCGAACTTGATGAACTGGTTGCAGCGGATGCACGGGTTCGGTGTGCGACCGCTGGCGTAGGTGCTGACGAAGTCTTTGATCACCCTGTCCTCGAAGACCTCGCGAAAATTGAGCACGTAGTACGGGATGTCGAGAGTGTCGGCCACGCGGCGGGCGTCCTCGACGGCACCCAGGGCGCAGCAGGCGTCTTCGCGCTGGATATCGGGCATGTTCGGCAGCTCGGGCCACACGTTGAGCGTGACGCCGATGACGTCGTGGCCGGCCTGCTTCAACAGCGCGGCGGTGACGGAGCTATCCACGCCACCCGACATGCCGACGATCACTCTGGCCATTGAGGCGGGATTTTAGGCGCTAAACGCTAGACGAGGGGGATCTCGGAAAGCTCGCCTGTTTCGTCGGCGGGATCGGCCTTGCTGATGCGCCAGGCGCGCACGTTGGGCTGATGCGTCAGGCTCACCAGCACGTACACCGGCGACAGGTCGGTCGCCAGACGGATGTCGGTTGGCGAGGGTCGCGCCTCGCTATGCGTGTGCGAGTGGTAGTAGCCGAGCACATCCAGACCGAGGTCGTCGAGCTCGTTATAAACGCGCAGCTGGTCGCGCGGGTCCATGTAGTAGTGCACCGGCGCGCGACCGGCGGTAGCCACCCCGGTGTCTCGATCGCGAAAGACGCCGCTCTGGGCGCTCACCTCCTCGGCCGTGTTGCGCACGCGGAAGACGCGCACGATCTCGTCGCCACGACCGCCGAGGATGCCGCAAACCTCGTCCGGGTCGCCCTCGCGCGCGTGCTCGAGCAGCTGCTCGCGCAGCGCGCCGGGGAAGACGATCACCACCAGACTTTGTCGCGAACCACGTCCTGGGCTGCCTCGAGCGAATCACCCCACACGCCGAGGCTCAGATACTTCCACCCGCCGTCGGCGAACAGGCACACGATCTCCGCTCGATCCAGGTCACGCGCCACGCGCAGCGCGGCGTGCAGCACCGCTCCCGAGGAAATGCCCGCGAACACGCCCTCCTGCGACGCCAGCCGACGGGTCATGACCAACGCGTCGTCGGAGGTCACCAGGATCTTGCGGTCCAGCACCGATGCGTCGAGCACCGGCGGAATGAAGCCCTCGTCCAGGCTGCGCAGGCCCTGCACCGCGTCGCCGGGGTGCGGCTCGGCGGCGATCACCTGCACGCCAGGCCGGTCCTGCTTCAAGCGTCGGCCGGTGCCGGTCAGCGTGCCACCGGTGCCCATCCCGGCCACGAAATGGGTGACGTTTGGCAGGTCGCGCAGGATCTCGGGCGCGGTCGAATCGAAGTGGGCGCCGGGATTGGCGCGGTTGCCGTACTGATACGGCATGTAGAAGCGCTCGGGGTGCTCGGCCAGCATCTGCTGCGCACGATGAATCGAGCCGTTGCTGCCGAGCTCGGCGGGGGTGAACTCGAGTTTCGCGCCGTACGCCTCGAGCAGCTGACGGCGTTCGACGCTCACGTTTTCGGGCAGAACCGCCAGGAAGCGATATCCCCGTCGACGCGCCAGCATGGCCAGGGAGATGCCGGTGTTGCCGCTGGTCGGCTCGAGAATGACGCGGTCCGAACCGGGATACAGGTCGCCGGCCGCTTCGGCGGCGTCGAGCATCGCCAGTGCGATCCGGTCTTTGACGGAACCGGACGGATTGGCGCCTTCGAGTTTGGCCCACAGCCGTACACCCGCGCGCGGACTGAAACTCGGCAGCTCCACCAGTGGCGTGTTGCCAATGGCGCGCTCGATCGTCGTCCTGGTGGCGACACCCACCGCCTCCAGCACCATGCGACTCAGTTGCCTCCGGCGACCGCGGGCAGGATCGAGATCACGTCGCCTGTTTCGACTGGCGTGTCCAGACCGTTCAGGTAGCGGATGTCCTCGTCGTTGACATAGATGTTGACAAAGCGTCGCTGGGCGCCGTCGGTCTCGAGCAACTGACCGGCAAAGCCCGGGTGGCGGCGGTCGACGTTGTCGATCAGCTCGCGCAGGGTCGCACCTTCGGCGTCAACCACGCGTTCACCACCTACCGTCGGCCGCAGCATGGCCGGCACGCGCACGTTAGCCATTCGCGATCAGCCCAGCGCGGTGACCGGCGCCCCGCAGAACGCCTCGTAATCAATCAGCTCGTGAATGGTCGGGTTGTCGCCGCACAGCGGGCACTCGGGGTCGCGCGGAATTCTGACCTCGCGGAACTCCATGCTCAGGCTGTCGAACAGCAGCAGCCGGTTGACCAGCGGCTCGCCAAGGTCCAGCAGCAGCTTGATGGTTTCGACCGCCTGGATCGTGCCGATCACCCCGCACATCGCGCCGAGCACACCCGCTTCGGCGCAGCTGGGGACCGCGCCCGGCGGTGGCGGAGCCGGAAACAGGCACCGGTAGCAGCCCTGGCCCGGCAAAAACACGTTGGCCCGACCTTCGAAGCGGAACAACGTGCCATCCACCAGGGGCTTGCCCAACAGGTAGCACGCGTCGTTGACGAGGTAGCGGGTCGGAAAGTTGTCCGAGCCGTTGACGACCACGTCGAAGCCCTTGATGATGTCGAACGCGTTCGCCGACGAGATGGGCTCGTTGAACGTGACGACCTCCACGTCCGGATTCACGTCCGCCAACCGCTCGCGAACCGAGTCGACTTTGGGCCGGCCGATGTTGGCGTGCCCGTGGATGATCTGGCGATGCAGGTTGCTGAGGTCGACGACGTCGTAGTCGACAACGCCGACCCTTCCAACCCCAGCCGCCGCGAGGTACAGCGCGGCCGGCGAGCCAAGACCACCAGCACCAATCAGCAGGACCTTCGAGGCCAACAGCTTGCGCTGACCAATCGAGCCGACCTCGGGGAGGATGATGTGGCGGGCATAGCGTCGCGCCTGGTCCAGCGACAGGGCCGTGCCCTTGACTGTTCCGTTCGACCCGGACGAAGTCCCATTGACGTTGTTAGCCGTTGAGCTCACGTGTGCTCCAGAACTCTCTTTGAGTGTTTCAGTTCTTTGAAAACGCCTGGCGCGTGAGTTCCATTCCCTCGCGGGCCTGGTCCTGCTCGCCGCGACGGGCGCGGATCGTGACCTGCTGCTCGAGCAGGTCCTGGATGGTCGTGCGGTCCAGCACGCGCTGCGAAGCCTCGGCGGCTTCCAGCCACGCGTTGCGTACCGCGCAGGCTGCCCACCAGTCAGACCCTTCCGAATCAGACGCGGGCGAGTGCACGAACTCGTGCGGCACGACCGGCCCCTCGAGCGCCGTCACGATGTCGCCGAGGGTCAGCTGGCGCGGGTCGCGCGCCAGCTCATGGCCTCCGTGCGGTCCGCGGCTGCTGCGGACGATGCCGACGCGCCGCAGCCCGCTCAGGAGCTGATCGAGGTACGCCTCGGGGATTTTCTGCGAGGCGGCGATTTCGGCGCACTGCACCGGACCCTGGCCGTAGCGTCGGGCAAGCTCGATGACGGCGTGAGCGCCGTAGTCGCTGCGCATGGTCAATCGCATGAAAGCTAAGTAATCCCGTCAACATTGTAAGAAATGCGCGCCGTGCGATCTACTCTTATGCGGTGCGCCCGATCACGCTGCTGACCGACTTTGGCCTGAGTGACACCTACGTCGGTCAGGTCAAAGGCTCGATCCTGGCCATCGCGCCCGGCGCCACCATCGTCGACCTGACGCACGCGGTGCCGCCGCAGGACGTCCTGGCTGGCGCATTTTTGCTCTGGTCGGCCGTCGAAGTCTTTCCGCCCGGGACGGTGCACGTGGCGGTCGTCGATCCCGGCGTGGGCTCACTTCGGCGCGCCATCGCCCTGGCAACGGCGCGTGGCGACACGCTGGTCGGTCCGGACAACGGCCTGCTCGTCCTGGCCGCCGAGCGACTGGGTGGCGTGCATCGCGCCGTTGAGCTCAGCCGATCCAGGTTCTGGCGCGCCACGCCCTCGGCAACCTTTCATGGGCGCGACATCTTCGGTCCGGTCGCCGCGCACCTGAGCGCGGGGGTGCCGCTCGACGAGCTTGGGCCGCCCATCGACGACGTGTTCCGGCTCGCCCTACCGGCCCCGGTTGGTGCGCGTGGCGAGGTCATCCACGTCGACGTCTACGGGAACCTGGTGACCAACTTCGCGGGAGTCGACCTGCCACGAGGCTTCCAGGTGGTCCTTGGCGATCGGACCGTTCCCGCGGCGGCGTATTACGCCGCGGTCAAGCCAGGCGAGCTCGTTGCCGTGGTGGGCAGCAGCGGACTGCTGGAGGTCTCGGTGCGCGACGGCAGCGCGGCCGAGTTGACGGGCGCTCGGCGAGGAACGCCCGTCAGCATCGAAGCTCGCTAGCCTCCGCCAGCTACCGCCGGGATGATGCTCAGCTCATCTCCCGACTGCAGAGACGTCTGCAGCCCGTCCTTGAAGCGCACGTCCTCGCCATTGACGTACAGGTTCACAAACCGACGTAGGCCGCCCGAGTCATCCCGCAGCCGACCCTTGATCGCCGGGTAGCGCGTCTCCAGTTCGGAGATCACGCTGCCGACGTTCTGCGCGTCGAGGTCGACTTCCGCGGTGCCGTCGGTCGCCGCGCGCAGCGGCGTCGGAATGCGGACCCGAACGCTCATCGAGTCTCCGCGGTTGCCGGCTCGATGCGCACGCCCTGCTCCTTGGCCCAGGCCAGTGATTTTTCGATCGCCTCGCTCGTGCCGACCACTTCGAGGATCACCCAGCCGCGGTCGTGACTCAGGTTGGCGCGGCGGATGTTGGTGGCCACTCCAAACTCTTTGCCCATGTTGTAGATCACTGGCGTGTTGACCAGGTCTGGTGGAAACGTGAATTTCACTCGTTCTGAGGCCATTGTCTACGCACCCCTCTGACCGCCTCGATCGCCTGGATGAAACGCTGCCTGGAACGATGCCAGCGTCGGAGCCACGTGTAAAGGCAGCGTGACCTGACCGGCCACGGCATCCATGGTTTTGAAGCCGTTGCCCGTGATGTACGCGACCACGACCTCGTCCGCGTCAATCTTGCCCGCGGCCACCAGCTTCTTCAAGACACCAATGGTGACGCCGCCCGCCGTCTCGGCGAAAATGCCCTCGGTGCGCGCCAGCAACCGAATGCCGTCGACGATCTCGTCGTCGTCGACCGCTTCGAGCGCGCCACCAGTCTGCTCCACAATCTTGAGCGCGTAGTACCCGTCCGCCGGGTTGCCGATGGCCAGGCTCTTGGCGATCGTGTTCGGGCGAACCGGCTGCACGTCGTAGGTGCCCGCGCGCGCCGCCTGGACCACCGGGGAGCAGCCTTCGGCCTGAGCTCCGATCATGCGCGGCGTGCGCGCGTCGTCGACGAGTCCGACTTTGTCGAGCTCTCCAAAACCCTTGTGGATTTTGGTGAACATCGACCCGCTGGCGATGGGCACCACCACGGCGTCCGGCCGCCGCCAGCCCAACTGCTCGGCGACTTCGAACGCCAACGTCTTGGAGCCTTCGCTGTAGTACGGCCGCAGGTTGATGTTGACGAAGGCCCACGGGTAGAGGTCGGCGATCTCACTGCTGAGGCGATTGACGTCGTCATAGTTGCCGTCGACGGCGAAGATGGTCGGCTCGTACAGGGACGCCCCGAGGATCTTGGCTTCCTCCAGGTCCGACGGAATGAAGATGCACGCGCGCAGCCCGGCCTTGGCGGCGTGGGCGGCGACCGATCCGGCGAGGTTGCCCGTCGAGGCGCACGAGAGCACGTCGAAGCCGAGCTCCAGCGCGCGTGTGCTGGCAATGGATACGGGTCGGTCCTTGAATGAGAAGGTCGGGTTGACGGTGTCGTTCTTCACCCACAGGTTGTGGAGACCCAACGTCTGGCCGAGGTTGTGTGCTCGTACCAGGGGCGTGAAACCCGCATGGGTGTCGACAACCCGGTCGCCCTCGATCGGCAGCAGGGCTCGGTAGCGCCACAGCGTGCGCGGCCCCGCCGCGATGCTCTCGCGCGAGACGCTGGCGCGCACGACGTCGTAGTCGTAGGCGACCTCCAGCGGTCCGAAGCACATGTCGCACACGTGGCGCGCTTCGGCTGGATACATCTGGCCGCATTCGCGACACTGCAGACCGCGGATGCGGCCAACTCCAGCCGGCGGACTGATCGGCGGCTGAATCGTTGTGGTCATGTTGGCTTCCCTCCGACTGACGGTTCTTGCGGACTCATCCAGGCGGGAGGCTCATGACGCGGTGCTTCGAGCTATTGCAGCAGGTGCATTAGCGTGCGTCCTCATCTCCCGACGCGGCTGCTGCAACACAGCGCATCGGCGGAATTGGCACCGTCTCCGGGCGAGCACCGCTCGCGCCGGGAGGGTTGCCGGGCTTCACAGGGCCGTTTCCCTCCACCTCTCTGGATAAGGGCATATGCGATTGGCAGGTACGTTGGGCGCATCCTAGCACATCCTCGCCGACCTGCTCGCCGTCTGACGTGCCACCCTGTGGTATGGCAGTCACGGCGCCCGGACGCCTCCAGCCGACCACGCGGCTGGCGCCGACTCTCGTCCTGGCGTCGCTCGGGTTCGTCAGCCTGGGCTTGCCCGAGGGAATGCTCGGCGTCGCGTGGCCGTCGATCCGGGCCACGTTCGACCTGCCGCTCGACGCGCTGGGTCTGCTGATCGCCACCTTCGCCGCGGGCTACTTCGTCTCCAGCGCAATTTCGGGCCGGGTGATCGGTCGTTTCGGCGTCGGCGGCGTGCTGGCCGCCAGCTGTTGCCTCACCGGGGTGTGCCTGCTCGGTTACGCGGTCGCGCCGTCGTGGTCGGGGATGGTCGTGCTGGCGGCGTTCCTGGGCCTCGGCGCGGGCACGATCGACGGCGGCCTGAACACGTACGCCGCCATCGCCCACGGACCGCGCACGTTGAACTGGATGCACGCGGCGTTCGGCCTCGGCGCGGCGGTCGGACCACTGATCATGACCCTCATCCTGAGCAGTGGGCTGGCCTGGAACGCCGGCTACGCAGTGGTGGCGGTCGCCCAGCTGGGACTGGCCGTCGGCTACTGGCTCACCCGGCGTCGCTACACGAGCGGCCCCGACGCCGTCTCCGAGGAGCAGACGCCCTGCCGGACTACCCCGGATTCGAGCCTCGCCGACGGCACGCCTTACGCGGGCGGCCCCGATGCTGTCTCCGCCGAGCGTCCGCCGCACCGCGCCGCCGGCTCCGGGGCCCGGCTCGTACGCCTGCCGCTCATATGGCTATCCCTGGGCCTCTTTTTCGTGTACGTCGGCATGGAGGCGGGCGCTGGCCAGTGGTCGTTCAGCCTGTTCACCCTCTCGCGCGAGATGCCCGCCGCCCTGGCGGGAGCGCTCGTGAGCGCGTATTGGGCCAGCCTGACCATCGGCCGCGTCCTGTTCGGCGCCCTGGTTCCACGGCTCGGCGCTCAGCGCTTGCTGCGCGCCTGCATGCTGGCCTGTGTCCTCGCCGCCGGGCTGCTGTGGGCCAACATCCCGGTCGTCAGCTGGCTGGCGCTGGCCGTGCTCGGCCTGGCCTTCGCGCCGATCTTTCCCGTCCTGATTGCCGAAACGCCGGCGCGCTTCGGTCAGGCGCAGGCGGCCGATGCCATCGGCTGGCAGGTCGCGGCGGCGGTGGTGGGCGGCGCGACGCTGCCCGCGCTGCTGGGTGTCATGTCGACTCGCTGGAGCCTGGAAGTCGTCGGCCCGACGCTGGTGGCCGCCGGCCTCGTCCAACTCGGCCTCTACGCCGCGCTCACGCGGAAAGCCGCCAGCAGCGAAACGGCTCAGGCTCGCTTGCGCGCGACGACGAAATGAGAGATGCCGAAGCACCGCAACGGCGAGTGCTCGACCACGTGCATGGTGTCGCGGAAGAGGCGACCCATCAGTCCCCGCTCGGCCCAGTTGTCGCACCCGGGAAAGATGTGCGACTG
The DNA here is from genome assembly GCA_019247515.1 of Chloroflexota bacterium. GTDB lineage: Bacteria > Chloroflexota > UBA6077 > UBA6077 > CF-72 > CF-72. Next base: position 13,801 of record JAFAOS010000069.1, read on the forward strand.
CACGACGAACTCGACGTCCAGGCCTTCGAACAGCTCCTTGATCTCGTGCTGGGTATAGATGCGCACGTGCGGGGCGAAGTAGCTGCGCACGAAATTGGGCACCCAGTTGGCAAGCAGGGGCAGGTTGCACGGACCGTGGTACTTGCCGGCGAAGAAGAAGCCGTGCGTCTCGAACGGGTACAGCCGGTTCGGGGCATACACGACGATGTGGCCGCCCGGCGCCAGCACGCGAAAGGCTTCGCGAATCGTCCGCCGATCGTCGTCGACGTGCTCGATGACTTCGTTGAGCAGAATGATGTCGAAACTGTCGTCAGAAAACGGCAGCTCTTCGGCGGGCGAGACGCGCAGGTTCGGCAGCCACTCGCTGGCGTGCCCAATCTTGTCCGGGTCGATATCGACGCCGTAGACGT
>JAFAOS010000072.1 GCA_019247515.1 Chloroflexota bacterium
TGAGGCGCGACGGGTGCTCGAGCCCATGGGATGGGCTCACGCGTCCGCCTGGGCTGGTTCGGCGTGCCGGAATCGGCGGCGCACTGCTGAGTCTGGTCGGCATACTCCTGACTCTGGGTGCGCTGACGGTTTCCGCGCCTGTGGGCGCGGCCGCCACGGTCCCTACACCGACGCCGTCTGCCGGCGGTTCGCCAGACCCGCCGCTACAGCAGTCTCAGGACGTCCCCGGCGGGACGGGCGCCACCACGGGCGCGCTGGTCATCGGCATCTCGGCGCCCCAGGCCGGCCAGCAATTGCATACTGACCGTGATTTCCTGATCGTGGGCTATGCGCTGGACAAAAGCGCAAACGTGAATCAGGGTGTCCAGGGCAGCGGCATCGATCGAGTGCAACTCTTCATGGACATTCCGCCGAATGCGACGCCGATGGCAGATGCCGACCTGGGCTTCAGTGACACGAGTGGCGCCACATTTGGCAACCAGTTTGCCAACAGCGGGTTCCGACTCAGGTTCCATCCGGGCGATTTCCCTCCTGGCTCGCACAACCTGTATGTGATCGCGCGTTCGGCCGTGACCGGCGAGCAGATTGCGATGCTGTTCTGGATCAGCATCACCAGGGAGCCATCTGGCGGTTGGCCGGTGGCGGCAGTTGCTGGGACTGGGAACAGCAGTGGCGGGGGTGGGACGAGCGGCGGTGGAGGCAATGGCGGTGGAGGCGGCAACCCGCCGAGCTCGACCACCACGCCTCCCCCGACGCGAACGGGGAGCGCTGGCACGGCGGGCACCGCCACGTCGACGCATACACCAGTGAGCTCCTCGACGCCCACCGTCGCGGCAAATGCCCCGACCAGCACTCCGATCCCGAATAACACGCCGACCCTCACACCAACGTCCACGAGGACGGGCACGCCAACCGATACGCCGACGATCACGCCAACGCCGACGATCACGCCCACGGCCACCAGTACGTCAACCCCGACCAACACCCCGACGATCACGCCGACAGCCACCAGTACGTCAACCCCGACCAATTCCCCGACGATCACGCCGACAGCCACCAACACCCCAACACCGACGTTGACACCCACGTCAACGCCCACAGCCACCCCGACGAACGCGCCACCCGTCGTGACGACCTCGAGCGGGTCGTTGACGTATACCGAGGGCGATCCAGCCACCGTGATCGATCCTGGCGTCAGCGTCAGCGATGTGGACAGCCCGCACCTAGTCAGCGCGACTGTCCAGATCACAACCGGGTGTGTTAGTGGCCAGGACGTGCTCGGCTTCACCAACACCCCAACCATTACCGGAACCTTTATTGCCGGCAGCTGCCTGCTGACCCTGACGGGCTCAGATACGCCAGCCAACTATCAGGCAGCCTTGCGTGCGGTGACGTACCTCAATACCAGCCAAAACCCGAGCACGGCCGCACGCGTGGCGACCTTCACCGCCAACGACGGCATCGCCACTGGATCAGCCACCCGCGGCATCACCGTCACCGCCGTGAACAACCCGCCGACGATCAGCGCACCAGCTAGCTTGAGCACCAGTGAGGACACGCCGATCACGATTACCACAATCAGCGTGGCCGACGTGGACGCGAACGGGGGCAGTGAGGTGGTGACACTCGGCGTGCTCGACGGCGCGATCACGATCAACACGACGAGCGGTCTGACGATCACAGGCAACGACTCGGCGTCATTGACGGTGACTGGCACGATTGCGAGCCTCAATGGCGGCCTCAACGGCATGACCTATACGCCGACTGCGCATTTCAACGACACGCGCGGGAGCGAAGTGCTGAGCGTCAGCATCAACGACCAGGGCAATACTGGCACTGGCGGTCCCAAGACCGCATCCGCGAATGTGCCGATCTCGGTAGCCGCGGTCAACAATCCGCCCGTCGCTCAGGTGCAGAGCTACTCCGCCCAGGCCAACATGACCATCTCGATTCCGGCGGCCACTGGCTTACTGAACGGTGCTACAGACGCGGATCTGGGCGACGGTGGCTACACCCAGATACTCACCGTGGGCAC
>JAFAOS010000004.1 GCA_019247515.1 Chloroflexota bacterium
TCCCCGAGGGTTTCATGGCGCTGTACTGGAAATGCCCGCATCTGGGGTGCACGGTCCCCTGGGCGCCGCAAGACCCGGCGATGCCCGGTCCGCCCGATGGAGGCGATCAGGCCTATACGGACAAAGGCCGCTTCAAGTGCCCGTGCCACGGCTCCATCTACAACCGCTACGGTCAGATCATTCAGGGTCCCGCCCCACGCCCGATGGACCACTTTCCGATGAAGTTCGACTCCACCGGTCGCATCACGGTTGACACCGGCCCCTCCAAGGCAATCTCCCGCCCGGTGGCCACCCTGGACGACGTCACCCCACCACCCTCGTAGATCGAACGAACGACCGAAGCCTCGTGGAATCCATCAACGTTCCCGCGCTGATTACCGCTGTTTTCCTGCTCCTGGTCCTGGGCGCCGTCCTGTGGTACGCGGCGCGTGTCGCCGTGCCGCTGCCCGAAGCTCCGGCGGGGCCGCCGACCGGCGCGCTGGCGATGGAGCGCAAGATCATCGCCATCGTGGCGATGCTCGCCGCCATGGCCTTGCTCTTCCTCGGGTACGGCTTCCGTGAGCCCGCGCGTCAGGTTCAGGCACAGGAACAGCAGCTTGATACCTCGATCGATCGCGGCATCGGCAGCTTCACCACGCTGTGCTTCCCGTGCCATGGCGAAAAGGGTCAGGGCGCGATCGTGCCGGACTCCAATCCCCAGCGACTGGCCCCGGCCCTCGATCGCGCCGACCTGCGACCGACGGATGCCGACACGCGCACCAAGGAGTACGACTTCATCTTCAAGACCATTCAGCGTGGTCGCCCGGGCACGCCCATGCCGACCTGGGGCCAGATCGACGGTGGCCCGCTCCTGGACGAACAGATCAACGAGCTGACGCTGATGATCATGAATGGCGATCAACAGGTGGATTACGAGGGCAAAGAGGGGACGCCGTGGCAGCACACGTCCGACGTCATCACCGCCAACGTGGCCGCTGGCCTGGTGCAGATGCCGCAGCAGCCAGACGTCACCTCGCAGCCTTTCTATCAACAGCTCAATGCGCAGCAACAACAGGGCGTCACGGTCATCCTGCAGCGCGGCTGCGGCGGCTGCCACACCATTCCGAATATCCCGGGTGCCGCTGGCACGATCGGCCCGAACCTGGGTCCGCACGACAACGTCCCGCCGGTGAGCCAGCGGCCGATGATCGCGACGTACCCGAATGGCACGGTCCCGAACAACTCGGTCGACGACCTGTCGAAGTGGATCATGAATCCGCAGGCACTCAAGCCAGGTACGGCGATGCCGACGCTGGGCTTGAGTCAGGACGAAGCAACCGCCGCGGCCGCGTACCTGTACTCGATCACCACCGCCTCGCAGTAGAGCGGCTACAGGTCGGCTTGCAGCAGGTCGGCGTACGTCTCGCGGCGGCGCACCAGCCGCGCCTCGCCGTTGGCGACTACGACCACCGCCGGGCGCGGCACCAGGTTGTAGTTGCTGGCCATCGACAGCTGGTACGCGCCTGAGGCGGGCACCGCCACCAGATCGCCGATCCGCGGCATGGGCAGCGCAGCCTCGCCTACCAGGACGTCGCCCGACTCGCAGTAGCGCCCGGCGATCGCCACGCTCGCGTCAGCCGCGTCCAGGACCCTGTTCGCCAGCAACGCCGCATAGACGGCGCCGTACGCGGTTGGCCGAATGTTGTCGGCCATGCCGCCGTCCACCGCAACATACGTCCGCACGCCCTGGATGCGCTTCACGCTGCCAACCGAGTACAGCGCAACCCCGGCCGGTCCGACGATTGACCGTCCGGGCTCGATGCTCAGCCGCGGCAAATCGAGGCCGGCCGCCGCGGCCGCCTGGCACACCGCGCCAGCCACGGCTCGCGTCGACGCACCTGGAGGCATCGACACGTCTTGAGACGTGTAGCGCACGCCGAAGCCGCCGCCAGGGCTCAGCTCGCGCAATTCCAGGTCAACCGATCGCGCAAACGTGAACAGCCGTGAGATGGTCTCGGCGTACGGCTCGAGCTCGAAGACTTGCGAGCCGATGTGCGCGTGCAGCCCGAGCAGCTCCAAGGCCGGGCAGGAACGAATGGCCGCAACGCCGGCAGCCGCTGCGCCGGTCTGGATGCTCAGCCCGAACTTGGTGTCCAGCACGCCGGTCTGGATGTGGACGTGCGTGTGCGCCTCTACGGCGGGCGCCACGCGCAACAACACGGCCTGGCGCATCCCGCGTTGGGCGCACAGCCGATTGACGGTCTCGATTTCTTCGAGGTTGTCAAGGACAATTCGCCCCACGCCGGCCTCGAGCGCCGCCGCCAGCTCATGTTCGGCCTTGTTGTTGCCGTGGACGTAGATGCGCTCGGCAGGAAAGCCCACGTGCTGAGCGGCGTACAGCTCGCCGCCCGAGACCACGTCCAGGCCGAGTTCCTCTTCGTGCACCACGCGCAGCAGCCAGGGGGCGCAGTACGCCTTGCCCGCGTAGCACACCAGCGATTCGCCCGGGTAAGCCGCCGCCAGCCCGTCACGGTAGGCCCGCGCGCGGGCCCGAACCGTTGCCGAGTCGTACACGTACAGCGGCGTGCCAAACTCCGCCGCCAGCCCGACGAGGTCCACGCCATCGAGCGCCAGGTGCCCGTCGGCAGTAACGCTCGCCGCATCAGGCAGCAGTCCGTCGAGTCCGTCAGGAAGCGTCATGTCCGACTCGGCCAACCAGGATAACCAGCACACGCGAGAGTTTCGTCACGGCCCTCACGTCGGGCCGGACGGCGGCCTCAGGCGAATGTCCCTCGACATCGGGCGCGACGATCCCTCGGAAAGGAACGGTCTTGCTCCCCGCCGTCGGGACCCATGGCGCCCTCGCAGAAAACACGATCGGCCCGCCGTGAGTCAGCATGGACGAAAACGGTCTCGCCCTCGAGGCCCTCTGCGCTGGCCATCGCGTAACCCCGTCCCCAGATGGGTCCCCTCTGGGGAATTGCGCTGACAGCTACGGTGTTGCCCGCGACGGTACGAGCGACCAGTCCTCGGGCAGCTCGTATCGGTGCACGCGATCCGTCGGCTGATTGTTGCGGAGCACGCGCACTCGCCCCTTGCGGCGGATCTCCGAGTACGTGTTCTGCAACTGAACGATCCGCTTGGCCAGCAGGTTGAACACGACCACGCCGGCGCGCACCGGCGACAGGCTAACCTCCTCTGTCCGCGGGTCGACCACGCGAAACACGGGCGCATCCTGCGGCAAACAGTAGTCGAGCGCCGCGTGGATCCAGCGGAAATTCGTCGGCGAGTTGTGCTCGTCGAAGACGGCCAGCCCGCTCAACACTCGTTCGGCGAGATCCCCCACAAACGGCTCGGCCGCCTTCAAGAATTGCTCGACGGTCCTGGGCTGTGACTCGCTGGCGCACGCGGCCACCAGCGCCTCGAGGGTCACGCACGGAGCGATGAAGCTGACGCGTCCGCGCGGATCGACGACCGTGAACCGCATGACGTCCCTCACCCGCTCTACGCCGCCTCCATCCGCCCGATCCACCGCTCAGGGTCGCGGATTTCGGCTTCGGTTGGCAAGTCCTGAGCCGAACGCCAGGCGCGATTGGCAAACGCGATCCCTCGCTCGCGCACCACGAAGTCGACGAAGCGTTCACCCTGGCGGTACTGCTCCATCTTGAGCGACAGGCCGGTGATCTTCAGGAACAGCTGCTCGACGGGGGATCGGTCTCGTTGGCGGTGCTCGACGCGCTGGTGGATCAGGTCGAAGTTGGGCAAGAGCTCCTTGCCCACGTGGTTCATCACGTGGTTCGAGTAGCCCTCGGCCAGCGACATCAGCGCTTGCAGTCGCGACATGAGCTCGCGTTGCTGAGGCGACATCAGCGCGTTCAGCACGTTGTGGCCGTGCCGCAGGTTGGCCACGAAGCGGTTGACCAGCAGCAGCAACGTGTTCTCACCAGTATCGCGGCCGCGCATGTCCTCGATCAGCAGCTTCAAATACTGGCGCAGCGACGCGTTGAGGTACGGGCGCACCCACGGGTACAGCTCGAATTCGTGGGCATGCGTCGCCTCGTGCAGCGCGATCCAGCGCCGCAGCTCGTCGGGTGGCACATTCAGCGTATGCTCGACCTGGCGCAGATTGGGTTCAACAAAGAACAGCTTGCCGCCGGTAACGGGCTGCTCGGCGAGCAAAGCCACGTCGTACTGCCCGAGCACGCGCCGCGAGAGGTAGCCGACCAGCACGCCGACCTGTGAGCTGAGCATCATGCGCGCGGCACTCTGGAATCCGAGCGGCGGACCGAGGCGGGACTCAGCCAGGCTCTCCGCGTAAAAGTCCTCGACGGGCTGGAGGAGGTAGCGGAAATTGAGCATGTTGGCGCGGATCCAGCCCGGACGATCCAGCACCTCGACGACGGTGTTGGCCAGCGAGAGGTCGTTGCCGACGTAGGCGGCGATCGGCCCCTCGATCTCGCGCAGCATGGCCGCGTAGTCGGCCTCGATCTGGGCGCGGGCGCCCGGGTGCAGGCTCGGCGTACGGCCGGCGGTACGCACCGCCACTCGCGTTGCCAGGTCCCAGTCGATCAGCCGGTTGGGGTTCGCCAGGGCGCGCTCGGCCGGTGCACGTTCGTCCTCGCCTGCGCGTGGCCTGGGTGGCGCCATGCTTTCGCGAGCCGCTGCATACAGCAGCGCCGCACCTGCGCCAAGGATCAGTCCACGGCTGAAGGCAGTTCCATAGCCTGGCATTGCCGGCCAAATTCTAGTCGATGCAGACGCGCCACGGCTCTCTTCTCGACGAGTTGCCCGCGTATCATCCAGGGGCCCGCATGCTGGATGCGTACCGTGTGGTCCAGGTCTCGTCGCCTGACGGGACGCCGGCGCCACCCGAAATAGCCGAGCGCTTCCAGGGTCGCGCCTGGACGCTCCGCCAGCTCGAAGAGCGTGGCGTGCGCATCACCGGCGCTGCGGCCTGGTATCTGGCGTTGGGCAGCGACTGGCAGCTCGAGATCGAACCGTTCTGAACGCTACGCGTGCAGATGGTCGTCGAGCTCGACGTCGCGCACGTGTTGGGCGAAAGTCCACTGGTGCCCTTCAGGATCGGCCGCCTGGTAGGTGCGATCGCCCCACGGCCGATCCTCGAGTGCGACGACGATGATCGCGCCCGCCGCCCGAGCATGCGCACAGTGCGCTTCGACGTCATCCACATACACGTACAGCATGCTGCTGACCCCCTGCCGCGGCGAGCCGGCGTGAACCGATGGCTCGCCCAGCGTGATGACGCTGTCGAACACGTCCATCTGCGTGCGCGTCAGCCGCCCATCCGCCCGCGCGTGGCGCACGAACACCCGCTCGCGAAACCCGAAGGCACGGCACAGCCAGTCGACCGCCGACCCGACATCCTCATACGCCAGGTGCGCCAGCACGCGCGGCATGCCGACCGGTGGATTGGCCACCCGCTCGAGACTCATCAAGCCCATGGTGCCCGACCCAACCGTATAATCACCCAGTCCCGGGCCTGTAGCTCAGCTGGGAGAGCGGGCGCTTCGCATGCGTCAGGTCGGGAGTTCGAGTCTCCCCAGGTCCACCACAAGTCTGATGTCGCAGCGTCGAGGTCTGCGATGCCCGTTGGACGTCGCCTCGCCTTGTGTCAATATAGCAGATTCTAGAACATCCGTGCTATAATTCAGGTCGCCGAGGCGATGAGCGTGCAGACCTGTACCGGGTGTCATCTGAACAAAGAGGACGAGGCGTTCGGATATCGCAACGCCGCGTTAGGAAAGAGGCATCGAGTCTGTAAGACGTGCGTAGCGGAGTTCGGCCGAAAGCATTACGCCGCGAATCGCACAACGTACATCACTCGAAACACACAACGCTCCCGAGCCTTGACACTCGTGCTCAAGGAGAGGGTCTGGGAAGTTCTGCTCGAGCACGCCTGCGTTGACTGCGGAGTTGCCGATCCCCTTGTGCTCGATTTCGACCACGTCGACCCAGGCTTGAAGCGAAAGTCTATTCACAAGCTCGTTCACCAGGCGTATAGCTGGGCGGCCATTCAGGCTGAGATCGAAAAATGTGAAATCAGGTGCGCGAACTGCCACCGGCTACGTACCGCGGCCCAGTTTGCATGGCACAAGCTGACTTTCAGCACTCGCGGCGCACGCGATCATGCCTCAGCGTCACCACGGACACTTCAACGTAGACCGCGTCGGCCAGGCCCTTTTCGACAGCGCGTTCCGTCCGCGGCGCGCCAGGCGAATGAGGCGCAAACGGCCGATTGTCGATGGTGTCCGTGGTGTGGTCGTGCTCGACCAGTCGGCGGCTTCCATCTCAGAAGCCGAGCCACTGGTAAGCGCAACTCTGTCTGTGGGGAGTGCCTGAACCAGTATCGTCGCGAACACTACCGCATGTATCGCGGGGAATACATCGCGCGAAACACTCGGCTCTTGAAGGAGCGCGGCCGCAAATGGTCGCGACGCTTGTGGGACTTCTTGCTAGCGCACCCGTGCGTCGACTGCGGGGAGACTGATCCGATGGTCCTCGAGTTCGATCACGTGGACAGCACCACCAAGCGTCATCATGTCGGCTCATTGGCCCGGGCGGGCTATCCGTGGTCGGCTGTGCTCGCCGAACTCGATAAGTGCGAGGTGCGTTGCGCGAACTGCCATCGGAAGCGAACCGCCCAACAGTTTGAGTGGCCCAAGCTGGCGATTGGCACACGTGGTCACACAGTCGAGAGACGCTTCTCCGCTCGGGCATGGGAGTTCTGTCCGTCGTCGCCGCCTGATGGCGATGCGTCAGCGGATGGCTCAGCCCGGCTCGCGCTGGTGGTCTCCGACCGTGCCGTCGATCAGCTCGCGCAGGATGTCGACGTGCCCGGCGTGGCGGGCGGTTTCTTCGAGCATGTGAATGCACCCAGCGCAGAGTGACTGCTCTCCGAAGACGTGCGTGGCGTAGACTGCATGCGGTGAGCGCGCCAGTTGCAGACCGCGTTTCCGACGCAATGCGCGAGTTTCTCGTGTGGGTCGCGTTCCGCCCGCGCACTTACGCCGACACCATGGAGGCGTGGGGCAGCCACTGCCCGCGCTTCACGCAATGGGAGGACGCGCTCGAGCTGGGGCTGATCACGGTGGACGCCGGCTTGCCTGAGACGAGCCGCGTGTGCCTGACAGAGCCCGGTCGCCGGGCGATTTACACGCGCTGAGCTGCCCGTTCCTCGCGCCCGGCTGATGCGCGGACAGGGTCGGTACCCACGATGGTGGGCGCCTGAGATTACTGATGGTGCAGGCCGATGATGTTGCCGTCGGGGTCCTTGATGGAGGCCCACCAGCCCCAGGGTTGCTGCGCGGGTTGGTCCACGAACTCCACGCCGCGACCACTGAGCTCGGTGTAGGTGGCCTGCATGTCGTCGACGTTGAAGATGAAGTTCACGAAGCCGCCGAGCATCGACTTCGTCCGCGCGTAGATCTCGGGAGGCATGTCCTCGGTGGGTTTGCCGAGCACCAGGCTCGTCTGGGCGCCCTTGGGCGCGAGCTGAATCCAGCGGCTCTGGCCCATCGGCGCGTCCATCTGGAGCTCGAAGCCAAGCTTCTCGGTGTAGAAGGCCAGTGAGCGGTCCTGGTCGCTCACCACGACGCTGACGGAGCTGACTGCGGTAATCACGCGAAATTCTACTGAGGTACCTGTGGTCGATCGCAGCGCGCTGACGGCGGCCACCGGCGCGTTACCGCCGGCGCTATCTCACGGAACGTGCCGTGGAGGCGTGTATCCACAGACTGCCGTGGCCCACGCTCCAGCGAGCTTCACGGGTGCGGGACCTGGCCGCCGTCGCCTGGAAGCCTACCTCGCGAACACGGGTATATCATTGGCCGCCGGAGCGTGGACGCAAGGCTGTCTCGACGCAGAATCCCGCAGACGCTCCTCGTCACGTGATGTCCGATCAACTTGTGCGCGACCTGAGCCTGATGCTCATGTACCTGTCATCCTGGACGGAGCGTAACAGCAGCGCGCCTCGTTTCTGGAAGGGCTTCGATTTCGACCTCCTGAATGAGTTTGCCGACGACGGACTGATCTCGGACAGCCGCCGCGCGAAATCGGCCTACTTGACGGAGGAAGGTGTGCGCCGCGCGCAACAGCTCATCGCGGACTACACGGCCGACAAGCCCGTGGACCAGGCGGCGGCCGCGGCACGCCGCGATGCGGGGGCCGCCGTGGTGCGATTGTCGGCAGGCGCCGATCAGCAGTCGCACTTTGCAGACGTCGAGCTGCGATTCGAAGACCATGGCGACCAGTCAGAGCTGGCGGAGCTGATCCCGGGCAGCGGCATCCTCGTGCGCCGGTTTGCGCCCGGTCGCGAGAATCCGTGGCATCACGCGCCGGGGCGGTACGCGGTGTTCACGCTGCGCGGCGCAGTGGATATCGAGATTGGTGACGGCACGGTTCAGCGGATTGGGCCCGGGCAGTTGCTGATCGCCGAAGATCTGTCGGGCAAGGGCCATCAGACGCGTGAGGTTGGCCCCGAGCCGCGGGTTTCCATATTCGTGCCACTGCCCTGAATCCAGCGG
>JAFAOS010000016.1 GCA_019247515.1 Chloroflexota bacterium
CTGCAGATTGACCGCGCGTAGCGCGTCCGGAATCAGCGTGACACGGTAACCGGACGCGAGCGCGTCCAGCGCCGTCGAACGCACGCAGTAGTCGGTCGCCAGTCCACCAAGGTACAGGTGCCGCACACCGGAGCCGGCGAGCAGGACACCGAGTGGCGTGTCCGCTTCGTCACGCGCCTGAAACGCCGAGTACGCATCCTCTGCCTCACCCATGCCCTTCGATACGATGTGAACGCTCGTCGGCACGTGCAGGGCAGGGTGAAACGCCGCACCCTGTGTGCCCATCACGCAGTGGGGCGGCCACACGCCTCCGAACTCCTTGAAGTGGCTGGTCCTGACCGGGTGCCAGTCGCGCGAGATGAAGATTGGCACGTGCGCCGCCTGTGCCGTCGCCGCCCACTCGTTCAGGATCGGCATGATGCCGTCGCCGTCGGCAACCCCCAGCGAGCCGCCAGGGCAAAAGTCGTTCTGCGGGTCGACCAGGAGGAGCGCGTCGCCTTGATCTGGAAGAAGAAGCGGCGGGGTCATCGTGCTCTGCCCTCCAGCATAGTGCCGCGCCGGCCCCGCCTGACGCCCTGGCGCTTGTGGCGCGTACCTCACCCGTTACACTGAGGCCCTGGAACAAGTGTTCGGCACCTATTCTGCGGCCTCCTGGAAAGAAACCCTCAACCCCGCCCAGCTCGAGGCCGTCACCTGCGGCGACGGCCCGGTGCTGGTCATCGCCGGCGCCGGCACGGGCAAGACCTGGACGCTCGCCTGCCGCGTCGCACACCTGATCCAGAGCGGTGTGCCGCCCGAACGCATCCTGCTGCTCACCTTCTCGCGGCGCGCCGCCCGCGAGATGCTCGCGCGTGCCGGACGCCTGGTCGATCGCGAGCGGACCGGCAAGGTGTGGGGCGGCACGTTCCACGCCACGGCGAATCGCCTGCTGCGCCTCCACGGACGCGGCCTCGGCCTCTCGACGGATTTCACGGTCCTGGACCAGGCCGATATGGCCGACCTGATGGATCTGATTCGGAGCGACCAGCACCCGACTCGCGACAAACGCGAGCGTCGCTTTCCTAAGAAGGACACCCTGGTCGCGATCTACTCGCGCATGGTCAACGCCGGTGAACCCCTGAGCGGCGTGCTGGAGCACGCGTTTCCCTGGTGTCGTGACGACGGCGACGGCATCCGTGCCATCTTTGCCGAATACACGCGTCGCAAACGCACCCAGAACGTCCTGGACTATGACGACCTGCTCCTGTACTGGCGGGCGCTGGGCGAGACGTCAGCCGGCGCGGATGTTGCGCGCATGTTCGAGCACGTGCTGGTCGACGAATACCAGGACACCAATCCACTCCAGGCCCAGATCCTTCAGTCGCTTCGACCCCCGAACGTGAATCGGAATTTGATGGTGGTCGGGGATGATGCGCAGGCGATTTATGCATTTCGCGCCGCGTCGATCCGCAATATCCTCGACTTTCCGATTCACTTTCCAGGCGCGCGCCGGATCACCCTCGAGCAGAACTACCGCTCCACCCGACCAATCCTGGACGTCTCGAACGCGGTGATCGCCCAGGCACGCGAGCGGTTCCCCAAAGACCTGTGGCCGGTGCGCCCGGGCGGCGCCCGGCCCGTGCTGTTGACGTGCGTCGACGAAAACGAACAGAGCGCTCAGGTCTGTGAGCAAATCCTCGAGCACCGCGAACAAGGCGTTCCGCTCCGACACCAGTCAGTGCTGTTTCGGACTGGCCACCACAGCGATTTGCTGGAGTTGGAGCTCACTCGGCGCAATATTCCATTCGTCAAATACGGAGGCCTGAAGTTCCTGGAGTCGGCGCACATCAAAGACGCGCTGGCGCTCATGCGGGTCCTGGAGAACTCCCGTGATGAGGTCAGCTGGTTCCGCGTCCTCCAGTTGCTCGACGGCATCGGTCCAGCCGGGGCGCGCGCGATCATGCACGCGATCGGCGTGCGCTCCGTCGCGGCGGATGATCCACTCCGCACGTTCCTGGAGACGCCTCCGCGCGTGCCCGACGCCGCGCGCGAGGGTCTGGAGTCTTTGCGATCGACGCTCGCCGACTGTACGCTGGTCGATGGCAGCCTGCCGCCCGCCGCCGAGCTTGCGCGTATCCGCAAATTCTGCGAGCCGCTCGTCGAGGCCCGCTACAGCAGTCCGCGGGCGCGGCTCCAGGACATCGAGCAGTTGGAGCAGGTGGCCGGGGGTTACTCCAGTCGGAGTCGGTTCCTGAGTGAGCTGGCGCTGGATCCCCCTTCCGCTACCAGCGATCTGGCGGGTCCGCCACTGCTCGACGAAGACTATCTGATCCTGAGTACGGTGCATTCGGCCAAAGGCGGAGAGTGGGACGTGGTCCACGTAATCCACGCCGCCGATGGCATGATCCCGTCGGACATGTCCACCAGCAACCAGGACGAAATCGAAGAAGAGCGCCGTCTCTTCTATGTCGCCCTGACCCGTGCACGTGACAACCTCTACGTCTATTTCCCGTTACGTTTCTATCGGCGGCCGAGAGGCATGGATGACGCTTACCACTACGCGCAGCTGACACGATTTCTGCCGGAATCTGTCCAGTCACTGTTCGAGCAGCGCGCGGTTGGAACCGCCAGTTCGCCAGAGCCAGGCGCCCCCGCGAGCGTCGACACGCTGCTCACTCAGCTGTGGAGCGGCTGATGCGCCGCCGGTCATGGAACCTTTCAATCCGCTGCGTCGTCTTGAACGGTGAAAGTCGTCCAACAGGGAGCGTGTTGAACCCCCATGACCACCTGGCACTTGCCCGCCAGTTCCGCCCGCGTGCGCTTCGCCGCGGCAGCCGCCGTCCTGCTGCTCATTGCCGGAGTAGCGTGCAGCTCGATCGTTCGCCCGGGCGCTAATCCCTCGACCTCCAGTTCCACGGTTGGACCGCCGTCGGTCGCTGGCGTGCCGGTTCCTGGTGCCGTGGCCGGTGCCCCGGCCGCGAGTAGCGCGCCGGTTGGCGCCGCGCCGGTTGTGCCCGCCGCGGGTGGCGCCGCCGGAGCCCAGGCCGCCGCCGCGCCCGCCGCGGCGCGCGATGCCATCAGCAGCCCAACCCAGGCCCAGTCACAAACCCCCGATACCACCGTCCCCGACACCAGCGCTCAGCTCCTGGATCGCATGGTGATTCGCACCGCCCAGTTGACGGTCGAGGTCCAGGACATGGAGTCGGCGCTGGCGCACGCCCGGGCCATCGCCTCCCAGGCGGGCGGCTACGTCAGCGCCTCGAACACGCGCATCGAGCGGCAAGACGACCAGGACCGCATGGTCGCGGACCTGACCCTTCAGGTGCGCAGCGACGCGGCGGATTCGGCAGTCTCAGACCTGCGCGGACTCGGCAAGGTGACCAGCGAAACCAGCGGCAGTCAGGACGTCACCGACGAATACGTCGACCTGGACTCCAACCTGCGCAACCTGCAGGCTAGCGAAACCGCGATCCTGAAACTGATGGACAAAGCCACGCAGATTTCGGATGTGATGTCGCTCCAGCGCGAGCTGACCAACGTCCGCGGCCAGATCGAACGGATTCAGGGCCGCAAGACTTACCTGGAGCGTCGCACGGATATGGCGACCATCACGCTGGCGTTGCGCCTGCCGCCGCTCAGTCCAACGGCGGTCACCGGCGGAACGTGGGACCCGGTGGCGACCGCCGTCCGCGGTTGGCAGGCCTCGCTGAACCTGCTGCGCGGCATCGCCAACGTACTCATCGTTTCGGTCGCGTTCGGCTGGTGGCTACTGCCGCTCGCGGGGCTGGGCGCGTACGTCTTCTTTCACCGCCGCCGCACGCCGATCCGCGCCGAGTAACCGGCTTCGACGTTACTGCGGTATTTTGAGGCGCAACATCCGCTTCGCATTGCCCTCATAGATCAACTGGCGGTCGGCATCGGACACGTCGATCGAGTCGACTGCCTTGATCGTATCGCGCACGAACCCGGGCCCGCCCTCTGGATCGAACGGCATGTCGGTCCCGAACAGCACGTGGTCCGCTCCGAAAAACTCCAGTCCACACGTCACGGCGTGCGCGGGCCCGAAGAGCGCCGTGTCACCGTAGAACATGCGGAAGTAGTCGATGGGGCGCTGCTTGAGTCGGCCGCGGGCGCTCATGTCATCCGGATCGTCGGTGCGTTTACCGAGTTGATCGAGCCCACCGCCGACGCGCCCTTCGAAGTGGGGGACCATGCCACCCAGGTGGTGGGTAACGATCTTCAGATTCGGCTGGCGGTCGAAGAGACCCGAGAACAGCAAGCGCGCCATGGCCACCGCGGTCTCGTACGGCCAGCCGAAGGCCCACCACAGGTCGTACTTGGAGCGGTGCTCACCGGGGTAATCCGGAAAATCGGCCGTGCGCGCGGGGTGCATCCAGACCGGCAGGTCGATCGCCGCCATATGGTCGAAGAGTTGCAGGTACTCCGGTTTGTCGAGCGGGACGCCGTTGACATTGGTGAAGACCTGCACGCCGGTGGCGCCGAGCTCGTTGATGGCGCGGTCGATCTCGCGCATCGACGCGTCGGGGTTGTTCATGGGCAGCGAGGCGACAAATCCCGGAAAGCGGTCAGGATGGCGGTCGACGAGTTTGGCCATCTCGTCGTTCGCCAGTCTGGCAAGCTCCGGTGACAGGTCGGGCCCGGCGACGTTTTCGAGCGGCGGCGCGGCGAGGGTCAACACCTGGGCATAGCCCTCATGGCGGTCCATGATCTCGAAGCGTCGGTCGATGTCGATCATGACGGGGATGTTCTGGACGCGTTTGACCATGAGCCCGCCGGCGGGCGCGACCTGCAACAAGCGGTCGTAAAACGGGCGGGGCAGGATGTGCGGGAACACGTCTATCTTGAGCATTGGGTTGCTGGGGAGGGTAGCTCATCTCGAATCCGGGCGGTCACTCGGGCCGGACAGAAGCGCTGGGCGGCGGTGACGAAGCCGCGCCGAGCCGGCCATCAGCGGCGCATGAGGCCGCTGAAGGCGCACGCGCGCCGCCCGTCCGCACGACCAGTGCGCGCGGCACCTGCACCTGCGCCTGCGGCAACACGAGGCCGACCGTCCGCGGACCACATACCAGCGTCACGGGGGTCGACGAAAGCGTCACGCCGGCCACCGACGGCGTCACCAGGCACATCTGTCGTCCAATTGACCCTCCGTGTCGGAACCCGAACCGATCCCCACGGACTCCGACACGGCTCACCACCCTGGGGGCTCACCAGCCTGGGCGTTGTAGGGTCTCCCCTACCTATCGACACTCCCCAAGGCATCGGCACACCACGTGAAACCCCGCCGCTCAGCGGAGCGCAGCCATCAATTGATCTCGCCGCGTCCAGCAACGGCCTTGCCGGCCGTGCGCGGCTCTCGCTGCTGTCCCCGTCGCCTGCGCCGAAACACCCAAGAGCCCTCGCCGCGGCGCCGTGTACCTCAGCTATGATCGCCCGATTGCGGCGCAACCTCTTGCCTTCCACACCTCGACCGTGAACTCGAGCCTCGAGCGGCCCGTCGGCTTCGGCGTGATCGGCGTCGGCCTGATGGGCGAATTCCACGCCGCCAATCTCGCCCGCCGCGTCGACGGCGCACAGCTCGTCGGTCTGGCCGATCCACAGCCAGGCCTGGCGGAAGCCGCCGCCGGGCGCTTCGGCGCACGGCTCTGGACTCGCGACTACCAGGACCTTCTTTCAAATCCGGATGTCGAAGCGGTGGTCATCGCCGCGCCAGCCCACCACCACGCCAGCACTGTCGTCGCCGCCGCGCAGGCCGGCAAAGCCATCTTTTGCGAAAAGCCGCTCGCCAACACGCTCGCCGACGCGGATCGCGCCATCGAGGCGGTCACCCACGCTGGCGTCCCGTTTCAAATCGGCTTCCAGCGCAGATTCGACGCGGGTTTCCGCGGCGCACGCGCGCTGGTCGATACCGGCAAGTTGGGCGAGATTCAGCTCCTGCGCTCACTCACGCGCGACCCGCTGCTCGACGAGCCCGAGCGCGTCACTGCTGGTGCGATCTTCCTCGAAACGCTGATCCACGATTTCGACGTGTTGCGCTTCCTGGCAGGCGGCGCCGAGCCCGTCGAGGTGTACGCCCACGCCGACGCCCTCATCCTGCCCGACTGGAGGTCGCGCGGCTTGCTCGACACCGCCGCCGTCATGCTGCGCTACACCAACGGCGCGCTGGCGACGGCCGACGCCAGCTTCCAGGCGGTGTACGGCTACGACGTGCGGGCAGAAGTCTTTGGCACGCTTGGCATGGCCAACGTGGGCGACGTGGTCGGCCCCAGCCTGGTGCACCACTCCCGCGCGGGGATGACGCGGTCCCGGCCGCACTGGTTTATCGACGTGTTCCGCGAGGCATACGTCGCCGAGCTGGTCCACTTCGCGGCGTTCGTGCGCGGTAACGCCGAAGCCGACAACACCGTTGGCGACGCCCGCGCCGCGCTGGTGCTGGCGCTGGCGGCGGCCCGCTCAGTCCAGACGCGGCGACCTGTGCAGGTAAGCGACGTCACCGGCTGAGTCGATCCGGTCGCTACGCTCGCCCCTCTCAGTTCCAGGGGCGAGGCTGTCAGTCAGTCATGCGGGCAGCCGCTCGGTAGCCACCAGCATTCTGACCGAGACGCCCAGGCTTGCGCCTCAGATCTGCGCCAGCACCACGTCGAGCACGGCCGCCTGACCCGCGTTGACCGCCGCCAGGCCGCGGTCGATCGCGGCTGGTAGGTCTGTCGGTTGTTCGACTCTTTCGCCATATGCATGGCAGCTCCGCGCCAGGGCGGCGTAATCCGGCGGTGTATGGAAGCGAACGCCGGGAAACGCATTGGCCCGCTTCGAAGCGCCCTCCGGAAACAGGCCGAGCACCGGCATCTTGCTCGCGTTATAACCTCCGTTGTTCATCACCAGAGTGAGAAACGGTGCGGCCGCCTGTTGCGCCGCCCACAGCGCGGCAACCGGTGAGCCGAACACAAACGAGCCGTCGCCCACCAGCGCGGTCACGGTGCGGTCCGGGGCCGCCAGCCGCACCCCGACGCTCGCCCCGAGGCCCCACCCCAATCCGGGCGCCCCAGCAGACAGAATCGACCCGGGCTGTCGGCGGTCCAGGAAGCGGCGCACCGCGTCAGCGCTGGTCACCGTCTCGTCCAACACAATCGCGTCATCGGGCAGTCGATCGGCAAGCGCGGCGCCTACCCACTCGGCGGCAATTGGCCGGCGCGTGCGCAGCTCGGCAAGACTTGCCCGCAGCGCGTCCTGATGCGCGGTGTGCGCCGCCGTGTACCGATCGCGGCGCGCGGCCCAGCGTTGCCGAGCCGACCCGCCCGCGTGACGCTCCACGGCCGCCTGCAGCCCCACGAGGGCCTTGCTCGTGTCGGCCTGAATTGGCAGGTCGACCGGGAACCCCCACAAGGCAATCGTTTCCTTCAGCGGATCGATGTCGAGCTGCGCGATGCGCGCACCAGGCATCGGTTGAACTTGCCGCGGGATCCACGGCACGTCCACGTCGAGCAGCAGGATGACGTCGGCTTCGGCGATCGCCGCGGAGGCACTGTCCACCAACAACGGATGGTCCGCGGGCACATTCAGGGGTCCGCGTGTGTCGACCAGACGCATGCCGACCGTCTCGGCCAGCGTCACGAGGTGCGACACGGCCTCGGGGTGGCGTCCCAGGTTGCCGGCGATCGCCAGCGGCGCCTCGGCTTCGGCCAGCCATTCAGCCAGTTGCTCGAAGGCCTGCGGGTCACCAGCCGAGGTGACCAGCGGCCGCGTCCGCCGCGCAACACCCAGGTCCACTGTGTTGCCCGCCGGCGGTTGCATCAGGACCTCACGCGCAGCGGTCATGTACACCGGACCCCACGGCTCAGAGGCCGCCATCTGAACCGCGCGCGGCACCAGCTGGTGCAACGTATCCACGCGCCCCAGCTCGTGGGCCCACTTCGCATAGCCCCGCACGATACCGATCTGGTCGGTCACGTCCTGCTGCCACTGGATGGCGCGGTCGCGACTGCCGGGCAGCAGCCCGTCGACCGTGTACGGCGCGCGGCCGGCCAGAATCACGACGCCAGCCTGACCGCGCATCGCGTCGTGGACGTTGCCGCCCAGGTTCTGCGTGCCGACGTCGACGTGCACGACGACCAGCTGCGGCTTGTGCGTTACCAGAAAATAGCCGTGTGCCGCGGCCATCGCCACGTTCTCGTACAGGCACGGGACCAGCGTCGGCACCCGCTCGCCATCCCCAGCCAGGGCGACCAGCGCCTCCTGGATAGGGGCGGTGTCGGTACCGGGATTAAGGAAGACGTGGTCCACGCCGCTGGCGACGAGCAATTGAAGAATGGCTTCGGCGCCCGTGCGCGCGGGCGCGGTCGATCGGCTCGAGTCGGTTCGCGTCGGCGGGCTGGCCGACGGCGGGAATGTCGTACTGGTGGCCATGGTGTTGAAGACAGTGTAGTCCCGGACGCGTCACGCGCAGTCTCGGGAGCCGCCCCGCCGAAAGTGTGACATCGCGCTGACGGTTGGTTCTGACGGCGTGCCGCTGCGCGTGACGCTTGGCCGGATACATTCTGGGGGTAATGAACACGCAGTCGGTCGCGTCAACTATCCGACAAGGGAGTATTCCACCCTGTGCGCGTTGTCAGGATGTGATCCGTCGAACGAACCCCGCACCACGCGTTGGTCGCCGCGGCTCCATGAGCATGCTCTCCGTCGACAGCGTCGCTCCAAAGGAATACACCGGCTCGGCCCAGCCGCGTCGGGATGGGATGAATTGCATCCTCGTCAGCGATCTGTCAAATGATTGCTGGAGGACGTATCAACTGAGCGTGCTCTCCCACCCGTCGAGATGCGCCACAACTTGCATGCCATCGGGAGACCGCCACTGATCATTTGCTTGTGCCTGTTCGCGGACGGCTTCCACCTCGCGCGTTGAATACAAAAGGAGATTGCCACCCGGTTTTCACTGGACCTTTCCCAGATAAGCAGCAAAATCGTTCCGTCCAGTCTGACAACTGAATAGCCGCTCTGCACGACAGAGCGGACCTGCCCGAGGGCGCAATCAGGCGCGCGCGTGTCTACACCAGACACCCCGCATCGACCTGGTTGCGCCCTCTTTGCATATCTGCCATCCCAGCCCTGGAAAGGAGGATGCTTTTCAACCACTGAGACCGGACAGGCGCGCCTGACACGCGTGCCTGCTCCGGCCCCAGCTCACTCGGCTCGCAGCGACACTCCCAATCCCAAGGAAAGCTCGCTCCCAGCCAGTGGGCAGTCTACGCCATCTCACCCGTCCGAGAGCGGAGTTCCCATTCCGGGACTCCGCTCTCGCCACGTGTGGCCCCGCGGCCACACCGAGAGGTCAGCACGATGCCCGCCATCCAGGTTCCTCGATTTACTCAGTCCGGCGCCTGCGCCACCTGCGGCGCCTACGGCGGTACTCAGCACCGACCCAACTGCCGACCCCGCACCGGTCCGCGCTTCCGCCTCGGACGCATGCGCAACGTGCGGCGCGACGCCCGAAACAGCGCTGCGGTCCGCGAAAAGATGCGCGTCGACGACGAACTGGTCCGTGACCTGTGAACCAGCTCGTCAGCGCGTCTCGTCGTAACCCACGCGTCTCGGGGGTGCTCACGCATCCCGACGTCGAGGCATGCGACCTGCCCGCGCTGCGCGACCTGGTGCGGTTCGGCGTCATGGTCGACGACCAGCTCGCGCGGCGCTATCTCGACCCTACCGTCACACCGGCCCGCCTCCTTCACCTGAAGGAGGCGGGCATCGTCAATCGCTGGTGGGAGTCGCTCGAGGGCGCGCGGGTCTACTCCCCCACCCGTCTCGCTCGCGTCATCGCCGCGGTGCCGGGCATGCGTCCGCGCACCACGTACGCCTCCCACCTGGCGCACGATGTCGCCCTGGTGGATCTGGCCGACTTTCTCGTCGCTCAGAACACCAATCACCGCTGGATCGCCGAGGACGAGGTCCGCGGGTTTCTCGATCAGATCGCACCACCGCCGAGACGGCTCAACGGCGACACCCGCCATCGACCGGACGGGCTGCTCGTCACCGGCGATGCGCGAATCGCCATCGAACTGGAGCACAGCGACAAGTACCCGACGCGCTACGCGCGCATTTCTGCCTGGTTCGTTCGAGAATGGCGCGTCGATCGGGTGCGCTGGTACATCGACAAACCCGGCATCCTCCGCCACCTCCGTGAGGTGAATGAGCGTCACGGCTTCGACCGTGAGATGCGGATTGAGCTCGAGCCGTTTCCACCCACCGTGCGCGTCCGCCAGCGCCGGGGCAGGTACGAGCCGTGACGCTTGCCGCGCCAGGGACGGGTCCTGCCACCGGCCGCGTGCCGCCGGTCGAAGTTGGACGTGTCGTCACCGCCCCGCTCCAGTCATCGCCAATCTACGCGGACCACGCCTTTCGACTGACACTCGCCGAACTGGAGCGTCACGTGACGGTCGTCGGGACCACCGGCTCGGGCAAAACCACCACACTTGCCAGGTTGATGGACGCCGCGATGCGAGCCGGGTGGTCGGTCCTGGTCGTGGATGCCAAAGGCGGCAGGCTCGCGGATGTCTGCCGCACCCTCGGCCTCACGCACGGTCAGCCGGCCCGCATCTGGCTGCCCGGCGATCGCGACACGTGGACGTACGACCTGTGCGCCGGTGAGCCGAGTGCGGTTGGCAACCGCCTCGTCGGCGCGTTCGACCACGGTCGCGAGGGTCAGGTGTACCGCAACCTCTCCCAGGCGATCGTGCCGCTGACGGTCAGAGCGCTGGTCGACAGCGGTCAAACCTGCACGCTCGACTCGCTGCGCTACAGCCTGGACGAGACCCATCTCACCGGACTGGCCAGGCAGACGGCCGATGACCAGCTCAAGACAGAGCTGCTCACCATCGTCAACAACCCCTTGCACCGCGCCGCGTTGTCAGGTCTCGCGGGTCGATTGCGGACGCTGCGCTACGGGGTGTTCGGCCCATGGCTGCTGCCGTCAGATCGCACGCTGGACCTGAGCGGTTGCCTCAATACCGCCGGCGTCACGTACCTGGGCCTGCCGGCTACGGCGGCGTCCGAAGATGTCGCACTGGTCGGTCGCGTCCTGATTCAGCACCTCAAACAGGTGGCGTATGAGGGTTTGTGGGCCGAGGCGCCTCATCCTGGCCTCGTCCTGTTCGACGAATTCGCCTCCCTCGGTGACGCCACGCAGCTCGTTGACCTGCTGCTGCAGGCCCGCGAAGCGCGCCTCGCGGTGGTGGTTTCCACCCAGCAGCTCCCGCGAGATTCCGCGCTGCTCCGCAAGGCACTCCTCGGCGCAGGCGTTCTGATCGTCCATCAGGTGGGTGCCCCCGAAGACGCCGATGCTCTGGCGCGAGCGCTCGGATCCCGCACTGGACCCGAGATCGCGCGCCAGATAAATCTGGGACCCACTGGACCGGTCGTTCGACGACTCCTGCGCAGCCGTGAGTCGTTCCTGGTCAGCCCTGACGAACTCTCACGTCTCGAGGTCGGCCAGGCAGTAGTCTCCGTGCGCTTCGCCGAGCAGCGGATCGCGATCGTGCAGATCGATCCGCTGGCTGGCAAAACGACCGGCGCCCTGAGCTAGCGACGAGCTCACCGCTGCTGCTGGCCATCGACGTCGATGCACGCGCTCTGAGCTCCAGCCAGGCAGCGCCCGGTCTGAGTCTCAGCTGACACCCGCCGTCCCTCGCATTCGCGCGCTCTCAACTTCCGAAAGGAGCCCGACGCCTGTGTCATTTGCTCTTGCTCTCGCGGCCCTCCGCCGCCATCCATTCAGCCTCACCTTGAGCATTGTTTTCGCCATCGTCACGGCCAGCCTGGTCAAAATGTCCGCCCCGGTTGCGTTGTCAGTCTGGGCGGCCACGGGTCTGGTCAGCCTTGAGGTCTGGTACCTGCTCGAACCGACCGCCTTGAAGCGCATCGGCCACTATCGTCAGCCGACGCATGCTGAATGCCAGCGCCTCGAAGCAGCACTCGGACGCACCTCACTTCACCTGCTCATCGCCGAGACCGCGGCTCCGGCCGCCGCGCGCGGCATCCGCAGCCTCGTCGTGAGTCGCGACCTGATGGAGGTCTTCGAAGACCGCGCGCTCAGCGGCGTGCTGATTCAAACGGCGGCGCCGGTGCACGCGGACAACCTCGCGGGTTTCGTGCTGGTCTGGCTTGGCAATCTGCCAGGACTCGGCGCGTGGATGACGTGTCGCCTGGTCGCCCGCTTCGGCCGACTACTCGCGCTATTGGTCGGCATGAGCCTCGTGCTACCGCTGATTCTCTGCCGCGACGCATTCTTGCGCTGGACTGGTCGGCTGTTCACCATCGTCCTGGTCGTCCTGATCGGCTCGATCCTGCTTTCAGGGGGTCACGCCGCGGCCGGTCTTGGGCTGCTGCTCGGCTGGCTGATCGTCCCGATCCTGCGAGTGCTGCTCGCATGGGAAAGTCGGCGCGTGGAAGCCGCGGCGGACGCGATGACAATTGCCGCCGGTTTCGGGCCGCAATTGCTCGAAGCCGTCGACTTCCTGGCCCTCGCCGAGCCGCTGCCCGCCCCCGACAAACTCTTGCGCGTTGTGTGCCTGCCGCGTTCGACAAGCGCCCAGCGCGCCGACCGAATTCGACGCGCACTGGCAGCCGCCCAGGGCGGGCGCTGACAAGTTCGCAGAGGCACCTTCGCGGGATTCCTCAGAAGGTGCCTTTCCTGTTTAAAGCCCGAAAATTTAAAGCCCGAAAAGCACCCTGCCCCAGAGCTCACGGCCCGGCGCGACGGACGCGTGTGGGTGAACGCGTACGCCGCCGCCGGGCGTGAACCCCCCGGACGTGACCGGTCTCCGTTGAAACTGCGCGCGACGCTCAGCCCACGATCTTCAGCCCCAGCGCGTGTGCCAGCGCCTCGAAGCGCCCACTCGACAACCATCGATCCCCGGGACAGCCCGGCCGGCTCTGCGGGCTGATGTCGGCATGTCGCACCAGGTAGCGCAGCGAGTCGGGGTAACGCTGAATTGCCTGAGTCGCCGCGCACAACAGCGCTTCGTACTGGAGTTCGGTGACGGGTTGCTCCGCGTCGCCGCCGTCTTCGGTCTCGCAGGCGACCGTCACGTGATTCGGATTGAGCGCCGGGTCGACGCCGCACGCCTGGGCAATCGCCACCCAACGATTGCCCGGCTCGACGATCCCGTTGCTCCAGGCACGGTCGGCCGGGTCGATCCAGCACTCCAGCGTGCCTTCCAGTCCGGCTCTGTAATGCGCCGAAAAGTGTGAAGAGCTGCTCAACCACTCGGCGACGGTTCCAGACTCGCCCCCGGATTGCGTGTGGACCACAAACGCAATGGGCGGGCCGTAGGGTCGGCCGAACCAGCAGTTGTGGCTGGGCCAGCGCCGCAGCTTGGGCAGATCCATTGCCTGCCGCGAGCTCAGCGCCGCCCCTCGAAAGGGACCGCGTCGACCTTGCCCTGTAGTGTCGGGTTGAGCGCCACCAGAATGGCTTCGACGGATTGGGTGCCGTATCGGGCAGCGTCCCACTGTCCGCGGACGGCATTCAACAGCGCCTGAGTCTGAAGTGCTTGCTGCTGCTGGGTCTGATCGATCGCGCGCTGTATGTTGGCAACCGCTTCGGCGAGTTCCTGATACGCGGTCTGCAGCGCCACAACGTCAACTGCCATGTGCGGGGTTTTCCGGGAACCTCCTGAGGCAAGCCTACGCCCGGCTGATCAACATCACTCAATTTCACTCAATTGAGCGATGGCGCTCGCCGTGTGACGCTTCTGGGTGCCAGGTCCGGGGGCTGACTAGGCGCTACGTGACGCCGCCACGCGCACAATTGGCCACGTGACAGATCGTTCGCAGCATGGCGAAAGATACACAGCCGCGCCGGCACGGCAGAAGCGCGGCTTGACCGGAAGGGCAGGCGTGGGGAAAGATGGCCGCGACCGGTCCTGGCGAATCATGGAAGGCGCGGTCCGCCAGCCCGGCCGAAAGCTGGAGGAGAGCTGAGTCCCGCACCAGATGGCCGTGGTGACATTGAGCCCAGCGCGAGCCCTGCGTCGACCACGCCGCGCGGATCCGCGGGCGATCGTCGGTGTCTTCCTCACCCTGGGCGCGTTGGCCGGATCTGTCGCGTTCTGGGTCAGCGCCACCGACGCCAGACCGGTCGTGATTGCCGTGCACGACCTGCCGGCCGGCGCCACGCTGGCCGCCGGGGACCTGGGAATCGCCTACATCCGTGCCGACGATGCCGTCTACCAGGCGGCGCTGCCGAGTGAGATGCTCCAGACGCTGGTCGGCCGCCAGCTCGGCGAGCCAATCCACGCGGAGCAGGTCCTTGCGCGCGCCCAGTTGTCCGACGAAGTTGGTCTCGCGGCGGATCAGGTGGCAATCACCATTCCCGCCCATCCCGACACCGCCGTCGACGGCCGGCTGCGACCCGGCGACTCGGTCCAGGTTCTGGTAACCGTCACCGATAAGGACCGCAACGAGGCGCACGCGCGCGCCGTTGTCGATCGCGCTCAGGTCTTCGAGGTCGGGCGGGACGTGTCGCTGGCAAGCTCCGCCCCGTCGGCCACGGACTTCACCGATGCGAAGGTGGGCTCGATCGCGAGCGTCACGCTAGCTGTCACCGTCGATCAGGCGCAGCAGCTGGCCGAAGCCCGGCGCACCGGTGATCTCGATATTGTGCTGTTGCCACCAGCCGGCGGCGGCCAAGAGTGAGGTCTGCACTCGTTGCCCGTCTTTGAGTCGCCTGAGCTGAGGGTGGCTCTCGGCCTGGGCGACCAGGAGTTGGAACAGCGTTTCCTACCCGCGCTCGAAGCCCTGGACGACGTGGCCATCGTGGCGCAATGCTTGGCCGCCGATCAATTGCTCGAGCTGGTGAGCGCGCGTCAGGTGGATGCTCTCGTGGTCGCCTGGAGCTTGCATCGCTTGACCGACGCGTTGCTGGACGAGCTCGACCGGCCGGATGTGACGCTGGTCCTGCTGGTTGCCGATCCAACCGAGGAGCGCTGGCGGCGGAGAGCAGGTCCGGTCCTGACAACCGACGCTGAACCTGACAGTGTGTATCGGGCGATACTCGCCGGGCGGCCTGGTGTGCGGTCCAGCACCCGACCGCCCGCCGCGCCGGAGCCGGTGGATCGCAAACCGGTGGACCGTCCCGACCACCAGCTCGGCGGAATCATCGCGGTTGCCGGCGGTGCTGGCAGCCCGGGTCGCACGACGCTGTCGATCAACCTGGCGACCGCCCTGGGTGCGGCGGCCGCAACGGTGCTGGTGGAGCTGGACCTGTGCGCCCCGGCGGCGGCTGCCTATCTGGATGCCGACCCGAGTCGTAACGTCTGCACGCTCGCGCACGCGGTTCGTGACGACCCGCGGCGCTGGGGTGCGGCGCTCGCCGAAGAGCTGCAACCACTTGATTCGAGCGCGACACGCGCGCTCGTGCTGTGCGGTCCGCCGAAACGCGAGATGCGCACCAGCCTGGGTCCCGCTCTCGTGGAGCGTTTGCTCGACGAGCTGGCGCAACGCTTCCAGTGGGTGATTCTCGACATTGGTCCGGACCTGATGGGCCTCGAGGTTGCGCCGGCCACCCACCGCGCCGGCCTGGCGCGCGCCGACCGAATCCTCCTGGTCAGCGCCGCCGATTTCGTCGCTTTGTGGCATACCCGCACCGCGCTCGATCAGCTCGAGCACTTGCTTGGGCTCGAGCGCCGCCGCGTGAATCTGGTCCTGAACCGGCACGACGCGCGGTTCCATCACTCGCGTCAGGAAGTGGAGTGGCACCTTGGCGCACCGGTCGCGTCGATAATCCCGTTTGATCACGCCGGACTGCAGCGCGCAGTTGCCGAGCAGCGTCCAGCTGTGCTGGACCCCCGCAGCCGCGCCGGTCGAGCGATGCTCGTGCTCGCCGAAGGTATCCATGACGGCAAGTTGCGGCTGCAGGTGCCTGGTTCGGCTCGAGCGCGCGCCAGCTGGTGGCGGCGTCTGGTCCGCCGCCAACCGGCGCGTGTGATTACCCGACCGGTGCTGCGCGTCGACCGCCAGCGTTCTGGCAGGATGACGGGCGGTCGGAGTAAGGCATGGTAGCGGCCGCCGAACCATCGATCGCAGCGCTGCATGCCAGCGATCGTGCAGCGGAGCGCCTGATTCGTGAGCGAGTCGCCGAGGCCGTGAGCCGCTCTCTGGGGGATGGTCGCCTCCTCGCACCGGGCACGCAAGAGGAGGAGCGCGTTCGCGCGATCATCGACGAAGAGGTGGCCGCCCACGAGCGCCGCGCGGTCACGACCAATACGCCGCTACTGCTCGATGCGGATGCTGTGCGTCGGCGGCTGTTCGATTCTGTATTTGGTCTGGGTATCCTGCAGCCCCTGCTGGCAGACCCGCGCGTGGAAGAGATCATCGTCAACGGACCGCTGCGTGTTTTCACGATCCGCGACGGACGCAAGGCGCAGGTACACGGCGTCTATTTCGAAAATGACGACGAGCTGCGTCAGCTGGTCAAGCGCATCGTCAGCAGCGCTGGCCGGCGGCTGGACGAGGCTTCGCCAATGGTCGACGTCCGCCTCCAGGACGGTTCACGCCTGAATGCCGTCATAACCCCGGCCAGCACGCGATGGACTTCGGTCACCATCCGTAAATTCGTTCTGCGTGCGCATTCGCTCGATCAGCTGGTGGAGCTCGGCGCGTTGAGCAGCGCGGCCGCGGAATTTCTGGACGCGGCTGTCCAGGCCGGTGTGAACATCCTGGTCAGCGGTCCGACTGGCTCGGGCAAGACCACGCTCCTCAACGCGCTGGGAGCCTCCATCGTGGAGCTGGACGAGCGCGTGGTCACGGTCGAGGAGGTCCCCGAGCTGATGCTCGATCGGCGCCTGCCGGACTGCGTTGCGCTGCAAGTGCGCAACAAGAATGTGGAAGGCATCGGCGAAATTACCATCCGTGATCTCGTGCGCAACGCCCTGCGGATGCGACCCACACGCATCATCGTCGGCGAGGTTCGCGGCGCCGAGGCGCTGGACATGTTGCTGGCCATGAACACCGGCCACGAGGGGTCGCTGACGACCATCCACGGCAACTCACCACGCGACGCGCTCGACCGCCTGGCGACGCTGGCGATGATGGCCGGCGAACGCCTGGCAAGCGAAGAACTGGTACGCATGGTCTCACGCACGATCGAGCTTGTCGTCCAGTTGCGAGTCACCGCGCGCACGGGACAACGGCGAGTGGCGAGCATTTTTGAGGTGACCGGCGTCGACAGCGGAATCATCACTGGACACGAGATTTTTGGGCTCGACCACGGGCGACTGATGTGGAAGGGCCGTCCGCCGCGCTGTATGGACAAGATGGCCGCCCACGGTATCGAGTACGCGCTGCCGGTCGGAGTTTCGGCGGAGGGACTCGCGTGACGCTTCTCTCGTGCGCGTGTGACGCTTGTGCCCGCAAAACGACGTTTTTGGCTGCCGTGTGACGCTTTTTCCTCGGCGTGTGACGCTTTTTGCTCGCCACGTGACGCTGCGTGTGACGCCTGCTAGGGACAATCGATTCATCGCTCACACCGAGGTGCTGTCCTGATTCCGCTGTTCCTGTCGCTGGCGTTGGCCAGTGGCGTCTATCTGACATTCGATGGGCTGGTGCGGCCGCGCGTCAGCCGTCTACCACGTGAGCGCGCCCGCGCCGCGCGCGAGTTTCTGGTACGTGCTGGCCTGCGAGACGTGACGCTGCGCGATTTCGTCCTGTTCTCGGTCGTTTCCGGTCTGCTCGCGGGTGGCGTGGCGCAGCTGGCGCTCGGGTGGATTGCGGTCAGCGTCCTTGGCGGACTGATTGGACTGCTCGGTCCGTACGCGTACTACATTCGGCGGCACGATCAGCGTCGCTCCGCGATTCAAGAAGCGCTGATCGAAGCCATCGAACAGCTCCGCGATGCGATTCGTACCGGACTCTCTGTCCAGGACGCACTCGGCGGGCTGGCGCGCACCGGACCGGAGGTGTTGCGCGGCGAGTTTGGCACGCTGAGCCGTGACGCACGTCTGCTCGGGTTTGAGGAAGCGCTGGTGGCCATGCGCGACCGGCTGGCCGACCCGGTGTTCGACGTGGTCGCCTGTGCGCTGTCCATCAACGATCGACTGGGTGGCCGGTTGGTCAGTCAGGTGCTGGATCGTCTGGCGGAGTCCACGCGCGCCCAGTTGCGCGTCGAGCAGGAGGTCCGCGCCCACCAGGGCCGCACGGTGCTCTCGGCGCGCATCGTCGCCGCCGCGCCGCTGGTTGCTCTGATTGGCCTGCGAGCGACGAACCCGCGCTATCTGGATATCTTCAGCAGCGTCGTCGGTCAGGCGGTGCTGATCGGCTGCGCGGGCAGCGTTGCGCTGGGGTACGCCGCGATGCTGTATCTGACACGCTTGCCCGGCCAGCGGAGGGTGCTGGTCCGATGAGGCTGCTGGCGCTCGCGAACGGGCTCAGCCTGACAGCGCTCGACGCTCGTGTCGTCGTTTTGCCGCTGCTGCTCGGCGGCGGCCTGTACCTGATCCTGACCGCGCTGCCGCTCGGCCGGCCGAAACGCGACCTCGGGGAACGCTTGCGTCGGCTGGATGTGGACGAGCGCGTCCGTACAGCCGAGCTCGATCGGCAGACCCGCCGCCAACTGTTCACGTCTCGGCTGCTGGAGAACATGCTGCGTCCCATTGTTGAGGACGCCGGTCGTGGGCTGCGGAGCGTCCTTGTGCGCCTGGGGCTGGGTGGCGGCCGCGAGCTGGAGATGCGCTTGACTGTCATCCGCCCCGGCGTAGATGTCGCGCAGTTCATGGGCGAAAAGGTGGCGGGCGGCGTGATTGTCGCGGCGATGTTTCCGCTCATGAATTTGTTGCGCCTCACGCCTTTCGGCGCGTGGCCCGTGTGGCTGTGGCTGGTCGGGTTCGGCTTCGGTTTCGTGCTGCCAGACTGGGATCTGGATCGCCGCGCGGCTCGCCAGCGAGGTCTGGTCCTGATGGAGCTGCCCACCATTCTTGACATGCTGACACTGGCGACTTCCGCCGGGATGGCCCTCGAGCAGGCACTGGAGGAGGTTGCGCGTCAGAGCGAAGGAGTCGTCGCACGCGAGCTGCGCGTCGCCACGCGCGAGCTGGCGCTCGGCCAACGCCACAATCTGCCGGATGCGCTGGCTGGTCTGGCGCAGCGGCTGGGCACGCCCGAGGTCAATCACATCCTTGGACGGATGAGTGCCGCGTACGAACAGGGCCTGCCGCTCGGCCAGACGCTGCCCGCCCAGGCTCAGGCGCTGCGCGAACGACAACGCCTGCACGTGGTCGAGGAAGGCGGCAAGACTGCCGTGCGCATGCTGTTGCCGGTCGCGCTGCTCATATTGCCGGCGCTGTTCGTCGTCGTCTTGCTGCCCGCCGCGGCCGAGCTGACCCGACTTGGAGGTATTTGAGACAAGTGTCCGAACAAGCGGCCTCGAACGAGGCACGAAGGGAGTCCTATGCGACTGATTGAGCGGAGTTGGTGGCGTGTTGGATGCGCACGGATGCAGCTGGAGCAGCACGTCTGGACGGCTACTGCCCGCGTGGCGGGTCAGTCGACGGTTGAGTACGCGCTGGTAGGTGCGCTGGTCGTGATAGCCGCGGCGGGAGCGATGACACTCCTCGGCGGCGAAGTCACAACCGTCTTCAGCCGCATTACGACCACGCTTTCGGGGGCGGCGCCCGCCGGCCACTGAGTCCTCGTCGCACCTATGCTGTCGGATCGCACGCGACCCTGCGTCGCGCAGGCGCTGGTTGAGTTCGCCCTCGCGCTGCCTCTGGTCATCAGTTTGACCCTGGGCGCGCTGCAGTTGGTGCTCTACGCCCACGCTCGTGACGTGGCGGTCAGCGCGGTGCAGGAGGCCGCGCGGCTGTCGGCAGAGGACGGCCGGGGTCTGGACGACGGCTACGCGCGCGCCCGCGCACTGGTGACCGCCGGGCTCGGATCGAGCCTCGACCCGCTGGCAATCAGCGGCAGTATGGATGCGGAGGTGGTGCGCGTGCGCATCGATGCTGGCCTGCGCCCAATTGTGCCGATTGGCGCGCCACTGCCCATCCAGGCCGAGGCCTATGTCGCCCGCGAGCGGTTCCGGCCCGGTGGACACTGAGCCACAAAGATGACCACGCGCGTATTCGACCTCCAACACCAGCTGGATATGTCAGTGCCCACGCCGGCGGACCGCCGCTCGACACGCACGGCCGGACTCAAGGGCTGTGGGCTGGCGGCAATTCTGGTCGTCCCGGTCGCTGGCGCGGGTGAGGCGCCCACCGGCTGGTTGTTTGCAGGGCTGACCGCCCTCGCGGTCATGGGCATCGCCGCGCGGTGGCCGCGCATCAGGTGGGGGTGGCTGGCGCTGCTGACCGGCGGGGCTGGCCTGGCAGTGCCGCGTGGCCCATGGGGCAGTGTTGGCCCACCGCTGTTCGTCGGCACGCTGCTGTGTGTCATCCTCTGGGTCGCCCAGCGTACAAATGCACGCCGCGACAGCCGACCCGAACGCGGTTCACGCGAACGCGCCGCGCGGGTCATGGTGGGCTTCTCGGGTGAGCGCCACGTCGGACGTGTGCTCGCCAGCGAGCTGCCCCAGGAATACGCGCTGATCAACGGACTGAAGCTGCCGCGGGGCGCGGGCGACATCGATCACCTGGTCGTCGGACCCAGTGGTGTCTTTCTGCTGGAAACCAAGACGATGGCCGGGCAGGTCGTCTGTGCGCCGGATGGCACCTGGCACCGCACGCGAGTGGGCCGCGGCGGCACACCGTACACCGCGTACATCGGTGATCCCGCGGCACAGGTCCAGCGCAATATCTTCGCGGTCCGACAGGCTCTGCGGCGACGTCTGCCGGAGCTCGTCCGAGGCACGCCATTCTGGATCGAGGGACTGGTGGTCTTTCCGCATCCGAAAACAGAGCTCCACACCGAGACCAGCCGCGTGCCAGCGGTGCCGCTGGCCGAAACCACCTTTCGCATCTGCACACACGCGCCTCGGCGCAGACTCCAGCCCGCCGAGGTCGAGGCGGTAGTGAGAGCCCTCCTCGCCGAGGCGCAGCCCGGGCTTGCTACGCCGGCGCGCCAATCGGCGCAGGCGCTGGTCGAGCTCGCGGTGCTGCTCCCGGTGGTGCTAGTTCTGGTCTTTGGAGCCATCGGCGTCAGTCGCTACGTGCAGACGCGGGCCGCGGTGGTCGCGGTGGCACACGAAGCCGCGCGCGCTGGCGCCCTCGCAAGCAGCCCGTCGGAGGCGGTCGACCGCATGCGCCAGCGGTCCGCTCTGGTCGCTCCCGGGCTTGGATTGGATGCGCGCCGGATGGTCTTGGGCTGGGATCTTACCCGCTTTGGCAGCCGGCCGGGTCAGGTTGAAGCGACGGTCCAATACCCGGTCGACTACGCTGACCTGCCACTGGTTGGCGAGCTGTTGTCGACCAGCGTGCGAGCCGAGCACATCGAATCGGTGGATCCCTTCCGCAGTGGAGTGGCCGCCCAGCCAGGCCGGGGTGGGTGATGCAGGGGAAGCTGTTCTCGTGCCGAGGCCGAGCGCAGGCACTTGTGTGGCTGACGCTAGCCATGCCTCTGTTTGTCTCGGTCGCTGGTCTTGCCATCGATGGCGGGGTCCTGCTGGATGAGCGCCGCGAATTGCAAAGCATCGTCGATGGCGCCGCACGCTCGGGTGCCACGCAGCTGGATATGGCGCGTCTGCGTACGAGCGGCGGTTCTGATGTACAGCTCGATCCCACGCTTGCGTCACAGTCTTCACACGCGTACGCCAACCAGGCTCTCGCCGCCAGCGGTAGCGATTGGCGCACGCCGCCGCACGTGCAAGTCGAAGTTGGCAGTCGACGGGTGCACGTGCTGATTCAGGCGCAACTGGCGACGGCTTTCTTGCGGATCGCGTCGATCGACCAGGTTCCGGTCGAGGCCGAAGCCTTTGCAGACGTCCAGTACGGCATTCACGACGGCGGCGGTCACTGATTCGACCCGCCATTTCCTGATTCAGGCACACACGGGGGGTTTTTGGTGAACCCGACACAGCTCAAGGACGACATTCGTTACACAGGCTCGCGCGGCGACAAGGCCAAGCTGTTCGGCTTCTGGGCGTTGATGCTGGCGGCCGGCCTCGGACTGGCGACAGCACTCGGACCCCCGCGAATTCCATCCGGGCTACCGCGTCTGGACGACGTGTTGACCGTGCTGGCTGGGGCGACGCTTCCGCTGGATGCGCTCCTGCTCGTGCTGGTCGACACCGTCTGGGCGCTGTGGGCCTGGATCACCCTGTCCTTGCTGGTCGAGTCAGTCCTGACAACCGCCGATGTGGTCACGCACGGTGGCAGTGCATGGGTTCGTTCGCTACGCCGCTTCGCCGACCGTGCAAGCGTTCCGCTGGTCCGTCGCGCGGTCGCGGCCGCGTTCGCGGTACAAGTCATCAGCCGCGGCATTCCCATCGCCTCGGCTCAAACACTTCCGCCAGTAGATGCCATCGTCGCGTCCGCGAACAACGCGGAACGTAGTCCGACAGCTAGCGACGACGACAATTCAGTTTCTGCTCCAACTCACCTCGTCCGTGACGGCGACACGCTGTGGTCGATCGCCGAGCAAGCGTATGGCTCCGGCACCGAATACCGACGTCTGGTCGACGCCAATGTCGGACGGAGCATGACAGATGGCGAAGTATTTTCCGCGCGCGGAGTCATTCGTCCCGGCTGGCAGCTGGTTGTCCCGGGTCCAGCCTGGCAGGTCCAGGTTGTCGACGGCCAGCGCTGGTACATTGTTCGTCCCGGCGACAGTCTGTCTTCGATTGCCGCCTCAACCCTCGGCGACCCCCTGCGGTGGCCGGAGCTCTTCGATCTCAATCGCGGGGCGTCTACCGGCGACGGCAAGTACACGTTGGTCGACGCCAACACGATCTGGCCGGGCCTTCGCTTGCGCCTGCCGAATTCCGACGCCGACACTGACCCGCCTCCGCCGGGCGAGCCCGAGCCCGCGCCTACCGAGCTGCGGGCAGCCTCCGCCGCACCTGGCACGGCCGACCGGCACCCCGCTGATCCTCCTGACCTTTCGCCAGGGCCGCAGGGCGCGGGCGCCCCGCCTGCGACCGACCCGGACCCCGATCCGCCGACCGTCGAGCCCACGCCTGCCCCACTGCTGCGCACCCCCCACCCACTCCACCCGGTTGCTCTCGATCCCGCCGATACACCGCCCTCGGATCCCGACTCCCTTTCAGATTCCACGCCACTGGAGGCGGCAGGCGCCGGCTCAGCCGGCGATACGGAGGTGTCTGTGCCCGCGCCGCCCTGGCGACCGGACGTGCCCGCTTTGCCGCTGGCAGCCACCGGCCTGGGTCTCGCGGGCGTAACGGGCCTTGTAGTCGGCGCCAGACGACTCCGTCGGCTCCGCCCATTGACCCAGGAACCAGAGAGTGAGATCGTGGTCGAGGACGGCTTCGCCGAGGCGCAGCTCGCACATGATCTGACGCGCGGGTTGCATGGCATTGGCTTTGATCCCGTGTCGGCGCTGGCCGCGCAATTGGAGCAATTCCTCGCCGAATCGGGCGCGGTGGCGGAATCGAATCTCGCGGTGCTGGCCGTTCGTCATGGACGCTCATCGACCACGCTGACCCTTCGATGCGCACTGGCCGAGCAGCCACTACTTCTCGAACTGGCGCCCACGTTCGCCCACGCTTTGGACGCCGACGTCGACGCGTGCGTGTCCGCGGATCAGGACGTGCTCTGGCGACTCTCGCGACTGCGCAAGACGCGCCTGCTCCCGAGCATCGACGCACCGGCACATGAGCCCTGCCTGGTGCCGCTCGGAGTCCTCTACGACCGGCAGGTGTATTCGGTCGCCTGGCGCAACCTCGGCCACCTGCTCGTGGCGAGCATGCCGGGCCATGGCGCTGACACGATCCTGACGAGCCTGGTAGCCACGCTAACCGCGCGACGGTCTCCGGAACAATTGCAAATCTGGATGTTCGCGTCCGGCCGCGCACTGCCGGCCCCCTTGTTCGAGGTGCCGCACCTGCGCCGCGTCGTCGATCCCGCCGACGAATCGGCACTGCTGCAGGCCGCCGAAGACCTGCGCGCCGAGCTCGACGCACGCGCGACCAAGGCAGTTGATGCCGACCTGCTCGTTGTGATTCCCGAGCTGAGCACGCTCGGACAACACGCCGCTCGGTTCGCGCTGCTGGCCGCGCGCTCGCTCGCCCTCGGCGTTCGCTTCGCCGCGGCGGCATCGGACCCGGAGCGAGCCATCGGGGACCCGCTCACGACGCACTTTGCAACGCGGATGGTGCTCCGCATGCAGGCCGAGGACGCGAGCGTCGCGTTGCTGGGGGTTGCGGATGCGGCCTTCCTGGGTGGCGGCGGTCGACTGCTGTTGCGATTGGATGGACGTGAGCCGGTCGAACTGTACGGCTATCAGGTCGCGAGCGAGCACCTGGAGCGTCTTGTCAGAGTCATGCGATCGGCATATTCGTCGTCTGCGGCCGACAAGGCCGAGCCGCATGTTCCTCCGGACGAGCCAACCTCCGGCGATGGACAGTCGCAGGATTCTGGCTCTCCGCCGCACGAGCCTGAGCCACGCGCGCCGGTGATTGATCCGACAGCTGCGCGGCTGTCCGTGCCGGATCAACCCGGCGCGATGGATGCTGTGGGCCAGGTCCCTGTTCAGATTTACTGCTTTGGAACTCCGCGCGTCGTGTGCGCGGGTCACACGGTGTGGCCGCGGAGTGGCGGAGATGCGAAGCCCTGGGAATTGCTGTTGTTTCTGGCCTCGCAGCCTGCGGAAGGCGTCTCGAGAGATGCGCTTGCCAACGCTCTGTGGCCCCAGAGCGACATGGTCGAGGATGTTGCGCATCGCGTGCGCCAGTTGCGCTTCCGGCTGAGGCGGCAGTTCCGCCAGGTACCCGGCGGCCCACAAGAGGATGGAATTTGCGTCGAACGACGCGTGCTGCGGATGGATCCAGCACTGGTCTACTCCGACGCGCAGGAGTTCCTCACGCTCGTGCGTAGCGTCCGCCTCAATCCTGGAGATGACGCGATCGAACGCCTCGAGAAGGCGCGCGCCCTGTACATGGGTGACTTGCTGACCGGCCCGGACGTGCGTCGGTACGCCTGGCTGGACGAGCGCGATGACAGCGGTGTGACGTTGCGCGAGCACTTCAGACGTCTGTTCCAGAACGCCTCCGTCCGTCTCGCGGAGCTCTACACGGACGCCGGTGAGCTCGTCGCCGCCATCGAACTGTATCGCGAGCTGACGGAGATTGATCCCGCCGACGAGCGCCTGTGGCAAGCCCTCTTCCGGCTGCATGCTCAACGTGAGGACCGCGATGCCCTCGTTGCCGAAGAAAAACGCCTGCGTCAAACGCTGCGGGACCTTGCCGAGGAGCTCGACATCGCCGACACCGCCCACGTGGACGAGCCTGGCCGCGAAACCGCGCTGGAGTACCAGCGGCTACTGTCGAGCTTGCGGGAACGCGAACCAGCCGCTGTCTGAGGCGTCACGCGGCAAGACTCTGCTTTTGTGACACTCGCGAGACGCTTTTTGCGTCGCGCGTGACGCTTTTGGGGATTCCCGTGACGCGTCGCGTGACGCCGTGCCCCGCAAGCTGACGCCATCCCCGATCGTCAGTGGAGGTTGCCGTGGAGCTCCCATTCACCATCGTATTCGAGCCGCCGAGCCGGTCAGAGCTGCGGGCGCTGCTGCGTATGCGAGGACATTGGGCAGCCGGAGTTATCGTCGCACTGGCGATCGGGGCGGCCTACCTGCTCGCAAACGTTGCGCGAGCAGATGCGGGAGCCGCCGCTGGGGCGGCGCCGTTGTACGTGACCTCGACGCCCGCCGATGCCGCCGTGTGGGTGGATGGGCGCCAACAGGGCACCACGCCGGTGGACGTATCGGTCGTACCCGGGCCGCATGACGTCCTGCTGAAAACTTCGGAAACCATCGACAGCCGTTACTCCGTTGACGTCCCCGTGGCCGGCAGGGCGTTTGATGCCATCCTGTGGCGCCACGCGCCGACAGTGACACACCTTCGCCCCACGTTGCCAGGCGCGGTGCTGAGCGACGTGAGGCTACTGAATAGCGGTGCAATCGGCCTGGCAGTCTCGCTGCCACCGGGCCGACAGATGGAGGCCTGGTCGCTAGACCCGAGCACCGGCGGGGTGCAGCAGCTCATGGGCCCAATGCCCGGCGCACAGCCCGCCTTCGCCAAGGACGGTCGCCACCTCGCCTTTCTCGGGTCCGAAGTCGGTCCACCGCCGCCACGCGCTTCGAATGCCGGGTACGCCTCGACGTCCGACGAGCAGCCGGGCGCCCGGCTGAGCGTGGTGTGGTTGTTGTCGAATGCTGGCGGCGGCGTCGCCGCACCAGACACTGGTTGGCGCGCCCCACTCGAGGCCAATGAGCAGCTGGCCGACGTGAGCTGGAGCCCGGAAGCGGACCGGCTGCTCGTCATTGCCAGCCAGAGTCTGTCGGGCGGCGCCAGACAGAGCCGCGTGTGGTTCGTTGATGCGGGCGACCTGCACGCGGAGCCCGTCCTGACCCTGCCGAGCGAAGTCGCCCCTGGCACGGCCATATGGAGTCCGGACGGAAGCCATGTCGCATTTGTCGCTCACACGGGAGAGATCAATGCGCTGTGTCTGCTCGGGCTCGACGGTTCCTTCCGTTACATTGCCGATCTTGATTCATCGAGCACGCCACCCGCGTATCCACCGCTGAGCTGGTCGCCAGATGGACAGCGGATGGTCTTCGTTGCACCGCACCAGCACGCGCCAGGCGCCGCGTTCGACTGGTTGGCGCCAGCGATTCAGCACGCGGTGTTTGTTGGCAGCCTCGACCAGCCCACCGCCACTCCGCTGGTTGACACCACCCTGGACGAGGTGACCTGGCGTGAAGACGGCCGGCTGCTCGGGCTCTGGCGCGCTGGACCCGACGCTCCACTCGGTGTCCGCTTGCTCGACGCCGCTGGGGAGCGACTGCAGGACCTGGTCCAATTGCAGATCAAACCGGGTGCGCGGTACGCGTCCGCGTGGGACCTGTCCCACGCACAGCTGCTTGTAACGGGGCGTACGACCTCCGAGCGCAACGAGTACTGGTTGGTGCGCCTCGGAGTGGAGGACGACCGGTGAACCAGCTGCGACTGATGGGCTGGCTGCTGGGCGCCGCGATGCCGCTTCTGACTGCGGCGATGGCGTCACATCCTGTCTCTGGGCAGGCACTGCCGCAGCTTCCAGCAGCTCCCGGTCTGGACAAGCTCCTGGCGGACCCGGGCGCCTGGCTGACTGACATGTTCAACTCCGCCGTGCTGAGCATGGGGCAGAAAACCACCGGCGACGTTGTGGGATTCATGAACTGGCTGATGGGCAGCGGCAACGTGATCAGCCAGACCCCGGCGGCCCTGTCGTACGACAACCCGTCCGTCGCCGACCTGTGGGGCTCAATGCGCAAAGTGGGTGATGTGGGTCTGGCGGTGGTCACTGTCTGGGCGGGCGTGAATCTCATGATTCATCCCCATATCCGCGCTCCGTATCACGGCGCACTGGAGCTCATTCCCCGCGTCCTGCTCAGCGGAATCATGATCAACACCAGCCTGGGTTGGGGCAAGTTCGTGATCGATCTGAACAATGCGCTGTGTGAGGCGGTTGGCAGCGGGTCGATACCGGGTTGGGGCACCCTGCAGCAGCAACCGGCCGACGGCGCCGTCTTGCTCAATCTGATCGCCATGGCGATCTACCTGGTGCTCGGGCTGCTGTTGATGGGTCAGATGTTGATGCGGCTGGCGCTCGTCGACGCATTGCTGGTCATCGCCCCTCTCGCGCTGCTGTGCTG
The DNA here is from genome assembly GCA_019247515.1 of Chloroflexota bacterium. Lineage (GTDB taxonomy): Bacteria > Chloroflexota > UBA6077 > UBA6077 > CF-72 > CF-72. Next base: position 27,790 of record JAFAOS010000016.1, read on the forward strand.
GGTCCTGCCTCAAACGTACTCCTGGGCGCGCCTGTGGTTCAGCACGTTTTTTGCCACCGTCTTTGTGCAGGCGATCCAGGTGCTTGTGCTGCGTCTCGGCGCGGACTTGATTCAGCGTTTGCCGTCCCTGCTGTCCTCGGTCGGATCGAATCCCGTTGATAGTGGCCACCTCTGGCTGGCCACGTTGCTGCTGGGCATGGCCGTCTTGCAACTGGCGCGGCGGGTTCCGCGGCTCATGCCAGGCATGCCGCCGGGCCTGGGCACCGCGGCGACGGGCCCCAATATTCGACAGATCACCGGGCTCTTCAACTCCGGGTCCGGCAAGGAACAGAAAGGCCGGTGAGTCGTGCCGCTTGATTCCTTGCTCGACAGCGGCGGTCGCTACCTTGGACGCGGACTTGTCGCCGCAATCACAGCTCTTCTGACCTTTCTGGCAATTGCCGTCTGTCTGCCGGTGCTGGTCCTGGCCATCATCCTTGGTGTGATCCTGGACGCTCCGACGGGGACGAGCACGCTCGTACCGCCACTTCCATCGGCCTCGCCCGCGAACTCGGTGCCCGTGGCCAATTCCGGTGGCCCGGCGGCGCGCATGGATCGGACCGCCGATCCGCCACCGACCTCCGTTCCCGCGGCGGTTGAAATGGCACGGCGCTATCTGGGTGTGCGCTACGTGTTCGGTGGAACCGATCCGGCCGTCGGACTGGACTGCTCCGGCCTGGTGCAGCTCGTGTTCCGCCAGTTGGGCATCGCCCTGCCCAGGACGGCTCAGCAGCAGTACAACGCCACGCCGCGTCTCAGCCAGGATCAACTGCAGCCCGGTGACCTGGTGTTTTTTGCCCGCACGTATGCGGATCCCACCGACTGGGTCACGCACGTCGGCATCTACATTGGCAACGGGCAGCAGATCAACGCCCCGACCGAAGGTGAGGTCGTTTCAATTCAGGCGGTCTTCACCGGCTTCTGGGGGGCCCATTTTATCGGTGGTGGGCGTGTCGTCCCCCGATGAACACGCGTGTAGTCGTATCTCGAGTCCAACACGAAGGGAGTCAGCATGAGTGATCCATCCGCGATCATCCATGTCTTTCAGGCACTTCTCGACGCGGCCACGAAGGTCGGTCTCGCGGCGGCGGCGCTGTTTCTGGCGTGGGCGGGGTTTCTGTACATGACTGCCAGCGGCAGCCCGCGGCGCATGGAAACCGCCAAGGACGCTGCATTCGCAGCGATTGGCGGACTGGCGGTAGTGTTGCTCGCGCACACCATCGCTCAACTCGTCAGCAACGCCATCGTGAGTTCGCCCTGAGTGGAGCCTGTTCTGGATGCGTAGACACCACGAAGTCCCGACCCACCTGAACGTTGAGGACAAGGTTCTCTTCGGATTGACCGTTCGGCAATTTCTCTACATGCTGGTCGGCAGCTCGGTTGCGTACACGGTGTGGGAGCAGTCCGTGTCGCTAGGCGATCTTGTGCGGGTTGCGCTGAGCGGATTCTGCGTCGGAGTCACACTCGCCTTCGCTTTGTTGCGTCCGGCGGGTAGGCCTCTGGAAGAGTGGCTGGCGGCTGCGCTCGTGTACGCCGCGGCGCCGAGACGCTCGACCTGGCAACCCAGGGAGCCTGAGCCGACCGACTGGCAACCCGCCGCCGGCGGATGGCAGGAGTTGACGCCGAGCCTGAGTTGGGCCGAAGACGACCACGAATGGCCGTGAAACGCGCATCGGTGCAGTCGACGCGCCTCGCCATTCAGACGATCCAGACTGACGTGGTGACGCTCCCAGACGGTGAGTATCGTGCGATCCTGGAGGTGAGCGGCACGGCGCGGCCATTCGAAGACGAGGCCCGCCTCGAAGCGGTCCTGGCAGGCTTCGCCACGTTTCTGAATGGGTTGAGCTATCCGGTACAGATCCTGGTGCGGGCCAGTCCGGTCGATCTGAGCAGGTACCTGGTTGCGCTGGAAGAACGCGGACGAAATGAGATGGATGGGCAGCTGGCAGATCTGGCGCACGATCACGCCGCGTTCATTCAGGGGCTTGCGAGGCAGCGCACGCTCCTCGAGCGGCGCTTCTATGTGGTTGTGCCATCTGAGAGCGTCACGCGCTCGAGCTGGATTCACCGTCTGCGGCGCGGTCCGGTTGCCGATGACGAAGCTCGCCGCGAAGCGGCCCGACGGCAACTGACGTTCCGCTGCGAAGATGTCGGCCGGCAGCTTGCGAGATGCGGACTCGCCGCGCGGCGCCTGGGCGACCTCGAGCTGGCGCACCTGTACCTGGCTTGCTGGTCGCCGGAGCGGGCGCGAGCGCAACGCTTTCGTCAGCAACTCGACGATTACACGACCCTGGCGGTACGCCGCGCGCCCACCGTCCAACCGTCGGATTAGGCCATGCTCCGTTTACAGCGTCGCCAACCTGCTGGCTCGGTTCAGCCACTGTCAAACCACGAGCGCCGTTTTGCGCTGGGCACCCGCTCACTCGCCGACCTGATCGCTCCGGCCGCGGTCGAAATCGGTCGCGACCACCTGCGCCTGGAATACCAGTACGCACGGGTGCTGATGGTCGTTGGCTATCCGCGCACGGTCGTGCCGGGCTGGCTCACTCCGCTGTTGGAATTCGAACACCCGATCGAAGTCAGCTTGCACGTGCACCCTCTGGAGACAGCCAGCATTGTGAAATTGCTGAGTCACAAACTGGTCCAGCTCCAATCATCGCGTCTGGTCGATATTCGCAGCGGCCGTCTTGCTGATCCCGAGCGAGAAGTCGCGTTCGAAGATACCGAGCGCTTGCGAGACGCTCTGCAACGTGGTGAGGAGCGCGTCTTCTCAGTCAGTCTGTACGTGTTGCTTCGCGCCGGCTCGGAGCGGGCGCTCGACGATCTTACCCGACGCGTGGAAACGACTTTGGACGGCATGCTCGCACACTCTCGAGTGGCAATTCTCGAGCAAGAGCGTGGTTTCCGTGCCTGCTTGCCAAGTGGCCGAGACGACTTGCTCGCGTATCGCAACCTCGACACCAGCTCGCTGGCGACCACGTTCCCGTTCTCCTCGAGCTCACTGTCGATGGAACGCGGTGTTCTGTACGGCGTCGCGACCCGGTCGCAGTCACCCATCATTGTCGATCCCTTTGACGCCAGCTTGGAAAACGCCAACCTGGCCGTGTTTGCCATGGCAGGCGCCGGCAAGAGCTACTTCGTCAAACTTATGGCGCTCCGGAACCTGCTCGCCGGCGTCGATTTTCTGGTCGTCGATCCGGAGAACGAATACGGCGGCGTCTGTCGCGCCGCGGACGGCCAGTTCATTCGTCTCGCCAGTACCTCGACTCACCGTTTGAATCCGTTCGATTTGCCGCCGACGGATACCTCCGCCGCCGAAGGGCTGGATGGGCTCGCGGAACAGGTCACGTCGGTCGTCGGTCTGATGAACGTGCTGTTGGGCGAGCGCGGCTCGAGTCTCAATTCATACGAGCGTTCAATGCTGGATCGCGCGGTATATCAGGCATACGCCGCGGTCGGAATCACGCCCGATCCCACGACCCACGCGCGTGCTGCGCCGTTGCTGGCGAATTTGCAAGCCGCACTGGAGTCTCTCGACAACGACGTCGCCGCGGGTCTTGCGGCGCGTCTTCGCCGCTTCGTCCATGGTTCGCTGGCTGGCGGACTGTTCAGTGGGCCAACGAATGTGGCGTTGAACCGCAGGCTAGTCGTGTTCAACATTCAGACGCTCGAAGAGGAGCTTCGGCCGGTTGCCATGCACCTGATCGCGAATTTCGTCTGGAATCGCGTGCGGCGCGAGCGGCGCCCGCGGCTCCTCGTGATTGACGAAGCCTGGTCGCTGCTACGCTATCCGGAGGGCGGCGACTTTGTCTCAGCTATGGCGCGCCGTGCACGAAAGTACTACCTGGGTCTGGTGACCATCACCCAGGATGTCGCCGACTTTGTGCGCTCGGAGCATGGAAGAGCCGTCCTGATGAACGCGGCGATGAAGCTGCTCCTCAAGCAAGACGCTACGACTGTGGAAGCAGTCACGGACGCATTCCAGCTGACGGTTGAAGAGCGCCAGTACTTGCTTGGCGCAAGCAAGGGCGAAGGCTTGCTGTTCGCGCGCGGTGCGCGGCTACCCATCAGCATTGAAGCCAGTCCCGCTGAGCATCGGCTGGCAACGACGGCGCCCCGCGAATTGGCGGAGCTCGCGCAACTGGCAGCCGCTCGTCCACCGCAGAACGGAGTCGCGCGTGCGGATCGCCGTTAGCCGCCGACGACGTGCCGGCCTGTCCGAAACGCCACGGCTGGTCGAGATCGTGACGCCGCGCACCAATGCTGCCACATTGACCTCGGCTGAAAACTTCTTCGCATCGGTAGCCCTCAGCGAGCCCTTTTCGCTGGAGCTGGCGTCCGACTCCAACCGCCGACAGTTTCTCGTCCGCGCCACCAGCACACCCGCGCGCGATCAGGTGTTGAGTCAACTCGGCGCGGCCTATCCGCAGGCTGACTTCCGCGATTTGCCGTCCGAGCAGGATCCCGCCGAACCACGCGCGGGCGAGCAGATCGCCGCCTGCACTCTTGGTCTGCGCGGGCCCGCGTATCTCCCGCTGCGTATCTTTACTGACCTCGACGTCGATGGCGAGCGGGCCGCCCAGGCTGATCCAGTGCTGGGGGTCCTCAACGCGCTGGGCGACCTCCCACCCGGGTGGCGCGCGCTCAGTCAGCTCGTGCTGCTGCCCGCGGAGGAAAACTGGTGTCGCGACTACCAGAGATTTTCTGTCCAGCACCCGCTCGAACACGAGCGCGTGCAGCAAGCGAACCAGGGCGTCGGGCCGATGCTGGCATTCCTGGCCGTCGTGCTCGGGGTCGCAGTCGTCGGCCTGCAGGGCATGACGCTGGCGCGCGCCGCGCAGTGGGCCGAGCTCGGCATCCTGGCCTGTGCGTGTCTCTCCGCATTGATCGGTGCCCTGTGGATCGCCCGCCGTTTTCTGCGAGCCACCGTGTACGACATGGAGCTGGTGCGGGAAAAGGTCACCCGAATTGCTTGCCGCGCCGAGGTGCGTCTTGTCGTCTTCGCGCCGACGGATGTCCCTTCCCCTTTGCTCATGTCGGAGCTCACGCGACTTGTCACCGCCTACCGCCGCTTCAACCTGGCCTCCGCGAACGGCTTCGTTGCACGCCGCGCTCGACCGGGTCCCGCGGCAGCGGCCTGCCCGGTGCCGTGGAGACCGCGGCGAAAGCTCGCTATATTGACGACGCTCGAGTTAGCCGGAGTGTGGCACCTGCCGCATGCCGCTGCCGATGTCGCACTCCTCGAGCGCACGACCGCCCGACGGTGGTTGCCACTGCCCGCGTCGGTGGCCGATGGTTGCCCCATCGGCACTTCCGAGCATCAGGGGCACCGGATCGCCGTGTCGCTACCGCCCGACGTCCTACGTCGTCACCTCTTGCTGGTTGCAAAAACGCGCCGCGGCAAGTCAACACTCGTGCAGCGCCTGGCGCGCCACGTCATGCAAGCCGAGCCACGCCGCGCTGTCATGCTGGTCGATCCGCACCGAGACCTTGCCGAAGCGCTACTTGGACTCATACCGCCTGACCGAGCGCAAGACGTGGTGTTCCTGGACGTCGCCGACGCCGCACGTCCCTTTGGGCTGAACATGCTCGACACCGGTCTTGGCTGGAATCGCGACCGAGCGGTTGGCAATGCCTTGGCCGTATTCCAACGTGAATGGGGCGATCGTTACTGGGGCCCGCGTATGGAGGACGCGTTCCGATACGCGTTGATGACGCTGTTCGAGGTGAACACGGCCATGTGTCGAGCCGACCCGGTGAATGGACGCAATCGCCAACATACGTTGCTCGAAGTTCCAACCATTCTGTCCGACACGCTGTTCCGGCGCGAGCTACTGCGAACCGTTGTCGATCCAACTCTTATCGCGTGGTGGACTGAGTATTTCGACACGCTCGAGCGACGCTTTCAACTGGAAGTCATCAATCCCGTTCTGACCAAAGTCCACCGGTTTGAAGGCAGCACGCCAGCGCGCCACATTGTCGGCCAATCGGCGTCCAGCGTCGATCCATCGACGTGGCTGCGTGACGGCGCCATTGTGATCGTGAATACTGCCCGCGGCATCGTCGGCGAAAACGCGGCGGCGCTGATTGGCAGCACCCTGCTCAACCTGATGACGTTGGCGGTCGCCGAGCAAGCCAGTCTACACGCCGATGAGCGTTGGCCGATCAGCATATTCGTCGACGAATTCCACACGATTCCGGGCGCCGACTACGAAGGCATCCTTGCGGAACTGAGCAAGTACGGTGCGAACCTCGTGCTGGCGACCCAGAGCCTGGCGCGACTCATGGTGATCGGGCAAGAGGAGGGCCGCGGACTGCGCGCAACGGTCTTTGCGAACCTTGATGGGTTGTTTGCCTTCAACTGCAGCGCGGAGGATGCCGAGTACCTGGTCGCCGAGCTGGGTGGCGCGGTTGACGAGCAAGACCTCGTCGAGCTTGGCGAGCACCAGTGCTACGTTCGACTCTCATCTCGCGGTCAACGTTTGCCAACTTTCTCGGTGCATCTTGATCCTCCACTGGAGCCCGACCCACGACTGCGCACCATTCTCGCCCGCGCCTCAGCCGAGCGTTTTGGGCGTGACGTGGAGAAGGTCGAAGCTGACCGGCGCGGCGCGCTCGCCCGCGTCCTGGAGGCCAGAACCAGACACGTGCAAGCCACAATCAGCACCTTGCAGCCACCAGCGCCAGGAGCGCCGAAAGCCGCCGCCCGCAACGAGCACCGCCCAAGAAAAAAGCATCGCAAAGCAGAGGTCGCCAGTGGCACGCCCGGCTAATAAGATAGCGAGCGACCTCATACCGCCGAGGGTCGGGGGAGCTTGCAGCCCCCGCCGCCAGTCGCTGCTCCGCTGCGCTCCGCGCTGCTTCCCGCGGCGACCCCCCGCATGATGGGCGCTTCGCGCAGCGTGCGCCGTTCGACCGGCAACAAGAAGGGACCGTATAGGCTGGTCCCCTTCATCGATGTAGCCTTCGAGCGTCTCAAACCAGAAGGTGCTACACCATGACCGATTATGCCACGCTGCTGCGTGACCACATCACGCTGACCTGCCGTTCAATCGACCGCATCTTTCTGCAGGCGTATGTGCCTAAGCTGCAGTCTGTCGGTCAGGTGTGCCGATTCCTCCATCGGCAACGTGGCTTTTCGATCCCTTCGTCGGCCGCCTTCGGACAGATCTGCGAAGCCTACGTGGCCGAGATCCACCGCTGGGCCAGAGCCAACGGTGTGCCCATTCGCTACTTCGCCAAGGGCGACAACAAGGGCGACAACAAGGAGAAGATCGCCGAGCCACTGTTGCGTGCCGCTGCTGAGGAGGGTGGCGAAGGCGCGGTCGTGCTTGTCGGCATTGCTCAGGAGAAGGCATCAGCCTGGCGGTCGTGGAAGAAGAAGGGACAGGAGCACGCCAGCCATCCCCACATGGAGTGGGGTCGCCAGATGGCGTTCGTCAATCACTTCTACTTTTAGTGCGCCGCGAGGCGCCTTGTCGTATCCCCGGCGCAGCCGGGAGGAACTCGAAGGGAGGTTCCTGGGTCCAATGGCTAACCGGAATCCGAAAGGTGAACGGGACAATCGCATGCCAGCAAAGCGGCGGTCAGGTCCAGATGCCAGGACTGAGGCGACCGCGGGACCCGTGTGATATGGCGAAAGCTGGATTGCTTGAACCCCAATCTCCAGACGATGTAAAGGAACATCCGTCGGCATGGCACCTGACGCCGACGTCTCGCCGTGCGCTGGCATTATAAAAGGGCCAGCGCAACTTTCGGGGCGCAGAGCGATGCCCAGTGAGGGCATTCAAGGAGATGAGTGGGGCGCCTACGTCGCACTCGGACGTACGACGAGGACGAACGCGGGATCGCCCGCCGGGGCGCGAGCCCCAGGGCGACGGAGTGCCCACAGTAGTCGTGGGAGCAACGACCCACCGAGGAGGGCGGGAAAGCCGTCCACAGGGCCAAGGGGCACAGGTGACTGGATATCTGAACACCGAGAGGTATGCGTAATGCAGAGCGCCAAAACGGTACTGGATGTCCTCCGTGAACGAGGCAGGCGGGGCCTGCCGCTGGATGAGCTCTATCGGCAAATGTTCAACCCGCAGCTATATCTGGTGGCCTATGGGCGTCTGTACTCCAACGCCGGAGCCCTGACGCCGGGGCCTGACGCAGAGACCGCAGATGGCATGACCCTGGCCAAGATCGAAAGCATCATCGACGCATTGCGCCATGAACGCTACCGATTCAAGCCAGTCAAGCGAACCTACATCCCGAAAAAGAACGGGAAGCGCAGGCCGCTGGGACTGCCGTCCTGGTCGGACAAGCTGGTAGCCGAGGTGGTGCGCCTGCTGTTGGAGGCGCACTACGAGCCTCAGTTCTCAGATCGTTCGCACGGTTTTCGTCCCGGCCGGGGCTGCCACACCGCTCTGCGCGAGGTGGCGGTTGCCTGGACTGGGACCACCTGGTTCATCGAGGGTGATATTTCCGGGTGCTTCGACCAACTTGACCGTCAGGTCATGCTCGAGGTATTGGAAGAGAACATCCACGACAACCGGATGCTGCGTCTGTTGAGCAATATGCTCGCCGCCGGATACTTGGAGGACTGGGTCTGGCACCCCACGCTGAGCGGTGTGCCGCAAGGCGGGGTGGCATCTCCGATCCTGTCCAATATCTACCTGCACCGGCTGGACATTTTTGTCGAGAAAGTTCTGTTGCCGGAATACAACCGAGGGCTGCGCAGGATGCACAATCCTGCCTACCTGAAGGTGCAGCGCGAACTCGCCAAGGCTCGCCATCGCGGTGATACCGCAACGGTGCGGTCGCTACGACAAGAGCTACGCAGACTGCCGACCCAGAATCCCCACGATTCTGGCTACCGCCGACTGCGTTACGTGCGTTATGCCGATGACACCCTACTCGGTTTTGCCGGGCCGAAGGCTGAGGCTGAGGAGATCAAGCGCCGCCTGAGCCAGTTCCTACAAGACGAGCTCAAGTTGGAACTGAACCAGGAAAAGACTTTGATCACCCACGCCCGCACCCAGCGAGCGCGGTTCCTCGGCTACGAGATCACCACTCAACACACCGACCGCTTCTTGACCAACGGCCGTCGCTCGACCAATGGTGTCATCGGGCTGAAGGTGCCCAACGCGGTGATCAAAGCCAAGTGTGCCAGGTACCTGTGGCGCGGCAAACCCGCGCGGCGTCGAGAGCTGACGAATTTTGATGACTATGCCATCATCGCCAGCTACGGAGCCGAGTACCGAGGCATCGTCCAGTACTACCTCTTGGCCGGCGACGTCGCGCGACTGAGCCGGTTGAATTGGGTAATGGTGACCTCAATGCTCAAGACTCTGGCCGGTAAGTACCACTCGTCGGTGTCGAAGATGGCTCGCAAGTATGAGGCGACCGTCGAGACGTCCTACGGACCGCGCAGATGCTTCCAGGTCAGCGTGGAGCGCGGCGAGGGCAAAAAGCCACTGGTCGCACGGTACGGAGGTATTCCACTCCGGCGGCAGAAGAACGCGGTCCTCACCGACCGTGTTCAGGCCCGTACAGAACGTGAGTTGGTCCCCCGAGCGGTCCGCCACATAGAGCTGATCTCCAGACTCTTGGACGGCCGCTGTGAGATCTGCGGGAGCATGGAAGCGGTGCAGGTCCACCAAATCCGTAAACTCGCCGACCTCATCAAGGTGGGACAGCAAGCGATGCCCGTATGGATGACGATCCTGGTCAGGCGGCGACGAAAGACCCTCATAGTCTGCCAGAGTTGCCACGCCAGCATCCATCGCGGTCAACCTGTCGCGACTCGCATGGAATAGTCACTGGAGAGCCCGGTGATCGGAAAGCGGTCACGCCGGGTTCGGGAGGGGGGCGCCGGAAAAGGACCATCGGTACCTCGCCTGCGTCCTACCTCGAC
>JAFAOS010000039.1 GCA_019247515.1 Chloroflexota bacterium
GATCTCGCGCACGTACAGGTGATCAGCGCACTGGTCCAGAGCGAGGTAACCGCATGGCTGCTCCTCGTACAGGACAATGGAGTACCCGCCATGAGCCCAGGCCTGGGCGACATGTCGATCCTGAAATGCCGGATCCCATGTCCCGAACTGGCGCTCCACACAAGGGACGCTTCTCAATCTCAAAACCCATAGCCGGGCGACGTGGCGCGTGCTTCGGCCAGAATGGTGTCGCGATGCCGTGGCATTTCTCGCGAGAGACAGGGAGGCCCGCTTCTGAGATCAAGCCTCCGCTCCCGGTTCGGGTGCCTGGCGTACTTGCGCCAGTCGGAATAGGGTTACCAGTCCCACCCCACCGACTAAATTGCCGGCGCTGGCGTTGAGCAGCCAGACGATCACGTCTCCCAAGCCATGTTGGGTCATGTGGAAGCCCACCAGCAGCACAGACGCGCTCACGATGGAGTGCGAGAGATTCGCAGCGATCAACACGTACGCGCCCGCTGCAATGATGATGATGCGCCCGACCGAGTGTTGGACGGAGAGCAGCGACCAGGTCAGGGTACTCATGACCCCGCCGGCAAGTACGGCTGACACGAAGACGCCGAGCCAGGGCAGGTCCAGCTTGTAAGCCGTGTATGCCGCATAGCCCTGTAGGACCGGTCCTCCGACTGCGTTCGGCATGACCAGCAGCAGCGCAGCGCCCGCACAACCGAGCATGTTGCCGGCCCACGACAGCCCCCACAGTTGAGCCAGTGAGCCAAGTGTGCGTTCGGTTTTGAACACCGAGACCACCGGGATCAGGAAGTTCTCCGTGAACAGCTCCGAGCGTCCCATGATGACGAAGATGAAGCCGACGGGAAACACCAGGCCGGCCGCTGCGAGCGCAGTGTATAGATCGATAGCACTCCACGTCGTCATGAGCGCCCCGACTACGGTCATCGCGGCAAGGGCGCCGACGGAGACTTCACCGCCACCAATAATCGCTGTGATAAGTATCTCAAGATTGCTGCGGTCCAGACGCGCCGAGCCGAGCGACTCGGCCCGCCCCTCGATGTGAGCAGGCTCCTGCTCGAAAATGTTCTCGCTTGTCGCCACACTGTCGGTGGGGCAGAAGGCATACCAATCGAGACGATCTTCAGGAGATAACGCGGTGCGGCACGTGGTTTGTGTCGACGCTGGTCGCCGGCTATTGGTCGCCCGTGCGATGGGGATGGCATGGGTGCCAGCACGCATCGGTGCCAGACAAGCAGTGAGCGCCATCGGTCGGCGCCTGTGCGCCGATCTGTGCGCCCGTGGAACGCCCGCTCGGGCGGCACATCGCGAGCCGCCACAATCGAGGCCGGCGGCAACGCGCGAGGGCTTGGATAAGTGACTATCCGGCGCGAATATCAATGCTCACCGCTTGTGGCTCTTCGTCGCGTTGCCCGCCTCTAAGACAGGAATCAACCGGCTGTCGAGACGGTTGGTGCTTGCGGGACCGCAAGAGGCATACTGCGCGCAAGGCACGTGTCGCGGCGATCCCGGTCGGCGGCGCTACGAAGCTGTATGGCGGCGGCGACCCGGAGCCGTACTACACCCGGGCGGAGCAGCTGCACCAGGTCCACGGCGTGCGCGGCGCGGCGGGTTGTCCAGCAAACTACCGAGTAGACCTACCGCCAATGCAACCCGCGCCGACCGTCGGCATGAACTCGCTACAAATTTGGCACTTGTGCCGAGTTGAGCGTACACGTCAACTGCCCCGGTCGGGCCCCGCATTGGTTGTTGAATTCACGTTCACCACTAGCTCGGTTGTTGCGGCCTCTGCGTGCGCGTCCGTTCCTCGGCGTGAAGTTGACGACGCAAATGCCTGCCGAAGAGCACGCCCAGGACGAAACGACGGTCGTCAAGCGCACGCCTTGCAAAGCAGCCAGGCGTGACAGCCAGTAGCTTGCCGCCACGAGATGAACATCCGCATCCGCACTCACGCACGAGTATGCCCGTCAGTTCAATCATCTCCTCGGGCGTTCCGATTGAGTCCAACTCTCTCTTTATCCAGGACATTGCCTTGCGAGGCAGGAAGCACCGGACATGCCACTGGGGCCTGCCCCGGGGGTGTGAAATTACACATTTGTTGGAGGCCGGTGCTGCTACGGGCATACCTCTTGCATCCGCCGCAGGTGCTGGCCCAAATCTGGGTCCGCCGATGCGGGCGACGGGAGCGGTGTTCCCTACGTTACCCGTTTAGTTTCATTTTGCTGCCGCAGGACTCGCGTGCAGCGTATTGGAGGCGCGAAATGAGCCAGACCCCACGTTCTTCTCCCCGCGACGATGGCCCGGTGTACGCAACTGGTCCGTCGGCCTCAGGCCAGGGCGCCGTCGATCAAGCGCAGGAAAAGGTCGCGCAGGTTGTCGACCAGGCTCAGGGTGTTGCTGGTCAAGTGGCCGAGCAGGCCAAACAGCAAGCGACGTCGCAACTCGCGTCCCAAAAGGATCGCGCCGTTGATGGACTTGTCACTGTTGCCCAGGCGCTACGCCAAACAGGGCAAACTCTCCAGCAACAGAAACAGGAAACGGTCGGCGGGTATGTCGAGCAGGCGGCCGAGCGCGTTGAATCGATGACGAACTATCTGCGCGCCCACGACGTACAGGAACTGGTCGAAGACACCCAGAACCTGGCACGCCGCCAGCCGGCGCTTTTTCTCACCGGGGCGCTTGCACTCGGCTTCATCGGCGCGCGGTTTCTCATGAGCTCCGGACGACGCGCCGAGGCACAACAGCGTTCCCGCGCATCGTACGGCTCAGGGGTGGGTGGTTCAGGCGCACCAGATACCCTGGCGTACGGCGGGTATCCAGGTCGCACGCAGCGCCAGTTGGGTTCCCCGGGCTACCCTGCTATCGAACCACCGGAGGTTGCAACCTCCCCCGGTACGTTCGGCGTCGGCGGCGGACTGGAGGCCTAATGCAAGGGCGGACGGATGACCGGTCGCTCGGCGAGCTCTTCGCAGATCTCGCTCGCGACATGGGCATCCTGGTGCGTCAGGAGGTCGGCCTTGCGACGACCGAGATGACGTACAAGGCGAGCCGCCTGGGACAGGATCTCGCCGTGGTCGCCGCCGGGGCACTCGTCCTGTACGCGGGTCTGCTGGCGATCATCGCGACGATCATTATTGGGCTCGCAACAGCGGGACTGCCGTGGTGGTTGGCGGCACTTCTCGTGGGCCTGATTGTGATCGGCGTGGGAGGAGTGATCCTGCAACGTGGCATCAACTCGCTCAAACATGCCGATCTCGCACCCCGTCAGACGATGGAAACCCTGAAGGAGGACACCCAGTGGGCCAAAGAGCAGATGACCTAGCCCGCCGCGACCTGGTCGGCACAGACGAGGACGACGAGTTGGCGCAGAGCACCCTGACAGCGCGTGAGAATATCGAGTCGACGCGTGCAGAACTGAGCAGCACGATCGACGCGATTCAGGATCGGCTGGACCCCGAGGTGCTTTCGGAGCAGGCCAAAGATACCGCACATGACGTGACCGACTACGCCATCCGAGAGGCGAAAGAAGCGGCACGTGAAATTACCGACCACGCGATCGAGCAGGCCAGGGAAGCCGTCCAGGAGGTCACCGGACAGGCCAAAACGGCTCTGCGCGACGCCACATTAGGAAAGGTAGAAACGATGGCGCGCACCGCAAGTGACACTGCCGGCGGCTGGCGGCAGTCAGTCGTCGAGACAATCAAGGCCAACCCCATGCCAGCGGCCCTGGTGGGCCTTGGCGTAGGTTGGATGTTGTTGAATCGCCCGAGTGGCTCAACCGCATCTGGCGATGGCTACAGGACCGCATCCGGGTATGGTTATGGGACGCGATCTTCGGCTGCCGGCGGTCGGACAGGCATTTACGGCGATCAGACAGACCCGTATGACACAGGTCGCGCTGGTGCTGGTCTACCTGGTGCTGCCAGCGGTGCTCAGGAAACAGTGGGGCGGGTTGCCGATCAGGCACACCACACCGCGACACACGCTGCGCAAAACGTCCAGGACACCGCGAATCAGGTCATGGAGCAAGTGCAACAAACGAGTGGGCACGTGGTCGACCAGGTCCAGGAGCAGGCGTCACGTGCGCAAAGCTTCCTATCCCGCCAGCTCGATGAGAACCCACTCCTGGTCGGCGCGGTCGCCGTCGCAATTGGTGGCGTACTCGCCGGAACGGTGCGTTCCACACCGCAAGAGGATCAGATGCTGGGCACCGCACGCGACAATTTGATGGGCTCGGCAAGAGAATTGACCCAAGACACTATGCAAAAGGTCGGTCGTGTTGTGGATGAGGTGCAATCCACCGCGAAGGAAGAAGCCAGGGAGCAGTCGTTGATTCCGGACGCACAGCGGCAATAGTTTTACCCGTCGCTGCGGTTGTGCCGAGAGCTAAATCCGGCCGGACGGATCAAGCACCCATCACCTGCGCGTGATGGGTGCGCGTGGAGTGTGCGGTGTGCATCCGCCATGGCGCCGCTTGCTCAGGTGGCCGAGCGCAGCATCATTGTCAGCCAGGAGTCGATCCGCGCGGCGAGGCCGGCCGGCAGCTCGATGTCGGCCCGCCGGGACCGCGTCCGCCAGGCGAGGCGGTGGTCGAGGATGGCCGCTCGACACGTGGACGAGGCCAGGCTCTAACGCCGGGCGAATGAAATCGTCCAGCGATCGCTCGAGCGTCCGCAAATTCCGTCGGAACGCTCGCGTACATACAGTGTTTGCTGGAAGCAGTCGACCGAACTCCAGATGGCTGCTACCGCCGCTCGGGTCGTAAGCCAGTCGCGCGAAGAGGTCCAGTTGCGGCGCGCGCGGTGCTCGCTCGGGCCGCCCAGTGCGCGGAGTTCCAGCGCTGGGCCACCTGCTCGGCCAGCCTGAAGTGCACGGCCGCTTGCTCGGGCTTGCCCACGAGCAGGTACAGCTCAGCCAGGGTGAGATCCACCGGCTGCATGACCAGCGAGGCCGAGGCCGCCCCCGCGAGCATTCCGGCGACAGGCGCCAGATCCGCGATGAGCGGCATAGCCTCGGCGCGCGCGCCGAGGCCGATCACCGCCCTGGCGCGGAAGGTGGCGAGCAGCGAGTAGAAGAAGTCGCGCCGGATCGGCGCCCGTCCGGCGAATGCAGCGCTGGCCTCGTCGAGCCGGTTGCTTGCGGCCAGTGTCGCGGCCCAGACGTCGGCGGCCAGCGGGCCAATCAGCTCATGCGCCTCGCGCGCCAGCGGCTCGGCCTGGGCGACGCTGCCTTCGCTAAACGCCACGGTGAGCAAGGCCAGCTTGTAAAAGGGATCGGTGTGCAGCGACCCATTGCGGCCCATCTGCTCGGCGGCCTCGGTGTAATGGCGCCGCGCGTCCGCGAACCTCCCCTCGATATGGGCGAGCATCGCCCTGGCGCAGAGCTGCGCGGTTTGTGGCTCCGTCATCTGGTACTGATCGGCGAGGCGCTGGCCCCGTTCGAGATGTCGCCGGAACACCTCAGGCTCGCTCCTGGTGGCTGCGGCGGCGGTGGTCTGGTACTCGGCGCCCCATTGGTAGGCGGGCACGCCGCGCTCTTCGGCGAGCGCGCCCAGTTCAGCCGCCAGCGCCGCGCGACGATCGGCCTCACGCTCATAATCAAGCGCATCGGTGCTCGCCGAAAGCGCCGCGAGCAGCAGGTCGGGATCTGCCAGGCTCCGGGCGATCGCGAGCGCCTCCGCCGCCGCGCGAGCTGGCCGCGGATCGTCCTCACCGTTGAGCTCGGCGACCAGCGCGGCGAGCAGCTTGCATCGGGTCGCGGCATCCAGGTCGGCACGCCTGAGCAGACGTGTCAGAGCGCTCACGACCGGCTCGTCGATGAGGCCGTAGGGCCTGGTATGCCAGGGGCTCGGCTCGCTCCAGGCCGTGAAGGCGGCGAGCGTGAGGTCGTCTCGGCCGGCCGACTCGGCGACCTGCACCGCCCGCAGGCGGGTTAACCGCGCGTCCCCGATCCTGCCAGCCCTGACCTGTGCACGCAGCAACCGGCCGAGCAGGTCAACCCTCCGCTCCGTGACCTCGGCGGCGGGTCCCGCCAGGCGCTCGCAGGCATCGGCAGCCTGGCTGAGCAGTCCAACCGCATTGTCATAGGAGTAGCGGCGGTCTGCCAGCTCAGCAGCCCTGATTCCGTACTCGACGGCTGATGGAGCGGTCTCAGCTGAGCCCGCCCGCGCGTAATGATGGGCGAGCGCCGTGACGTCGTCAGGGTGCCGTCGGCGGAGCGCCGAGGCCACCCGCGCGTGCATGCGCGCCCGGCGAAGCTCGGTGAGGTCCGTGTACACCGTGTCGCGCACCAGCGCGTGCACGAAACGCACCCGACCCGGCGCTGGCTCAGTTAGCAGGCCTGCCATGACCGCAACCTCGAGGCCGTCCACCACCCCGTCCTCGTCCGTGTCCGCAGCGTCGACTACGATCTCGACGTCGGCGTCGCGGCCCACGACCGCGGCGAGCCGCAGCACGGCGACGGCGGGTGGCGGCAGCCGCGACAGCCGGCGCCTGAGCACGTCACGGACGCCCTCCGGCACCTCCGACACGGCCACGAGCGCGCCCTCGCTGGCGAGCAGTTCAGCACTTTCGCGCAGATAGAAGGGATTACCGCCAGTCCGCTCCACGAGCGTCGCGACGATATGTGGGTCAGCGGAGCCGCCACATCTCGAGCTGACGAGCATGGCGGCCTCGGCGTCGGCCAGACCACTCAGTCCTAGCCGGCATGGAGAGCATCGGGCGAGCACGGCCAGCGTCTTCTCGAGCGCTGTGCTGGTCTCGGCGGGACGATGGGCTGCCAGTAGCAGCGCCGGGTATCCCTGCAGCTCGCTGCACACCGCCTCGAGCAACGAGAGCGTTTCCGCGTCCGCGTTGTGCAGGTCATCAAGAACTAGTGCCAGCGGGCGATTCGTTGCGGCTGCCCGAAGCCAGCCGATGACCGATTGGTGCAGCATGAACCTGGCAGTCGATGCGTCGGCGGAGGGCGGCTGCGCGGCGCTGTCGAGCAGCGGGCCGACAACCGCCGCATGCACACCGGGCGGAGCATGGACGGCCAGGTCCCGCAGCGCCTCAGCCCACGGCCAGCCAGGTGGGACGGCATCAGTCTCGGGGCAATGCCCGGCGACCACCGTCCAGCCCTCGGCAGTCAGCTCCGCAGCTGCTCGAGCGAGGAGCGTCGACTTGCCACCACCCGCGTCTGCGGTGATCAGTACGACGCCGCCAGTTCTGCGCGCGGCCGCGGCGGCCGACGCGATTCTGGCAAGCTCCTCCACGCGGCCGACAAAGGGCTCGTCCGGCGCTTTCTCGGGTGCCGTGTCGTACCGAACCGCGGTGGGTTTCGGGAAGGACACTGCTAGTGGCTCCCCAACGGCGCCTGGCGCTGCCAGCGCGCTGCGCAGCACGTCCTGACGCTGGGCCAGGATCGCACCCTCCAGCTCGGTGAGCGCAGGGCCTGGGTCCAGTCCGAGTTCCTCGAGCAGTACTGCCTGCGCACGACGCAGCGCAGCGAGCGCATCGGCCTGCCGCTCGCTTGCCCAGAGCGCGAGGGCAAGCAGCCGCCAGCGCTCTTCACGCAACGGCTGCTGCCGCGTGAGCACGTCCGCGACCGGGGCCGCCTGTGCAGCCGCTCCG
>JAFAOS010000052.1 GCA_019247515.1 Chloroflexota bacterium
GTCCGCCTGGGCACCATCCACCTGGCCCAGCCGTTCCGCGCGCCGGCCATGGCCGCCAAGATGGCCGCCAGCCTGGACGCGCTCTCGGATGGCCGCCTGATCTTCTTCTACGACTGCGGCTGGCAGGAGCCCGAAGTCCGCGCCTACGGCCTCGACTGGCCGGCCGAAGACGAGCGCATCGCCCGCATGGAAGATGGGCTGGACCTGATCCAGTCGCTCTGGTCGGCCGAGACGCCCGTCACGTTCCACGGCCGCTCCTATTCGACCGACGGGGCGATCTGTCGGCCCGGGCCGGTGCAGAAGCCGCGGCCGCCAATCTGGCTGGGCGAGGCGCGCCACGCGCGCTGGCTGGACGCCATCGTGCGTCATGCCGACGGCTGGAACAGCGTGCCGGCCAGCCCGAGCCGCCTGCGCGACAAACTCACCGCCCTGGATGCCGCCTGCCAGCGCGCCGGCCGCGCCATCACGGACCTCGAGCTGTCGCTGGAGATTCAGGTGCTGATCGCCTCGACGGAGGACGAGGTCCGATCGCTTGCGCGTCAGATCGCCAGCTTGCCACCCTCGCCGCGAGGCGAGCCGCGGGCCGACGTCCTGACCGCGCTGGAGTCCAACGCCGAGCGTCCCCTGAGCGCGACCGTGGACGACTGGCTGGTCGGCACTCCGGAGGCCGTCTCAGAGCAGCTGCACCATTACGCGCAACTCGGCATCTCGCATTTCATGCTGTGGTTCCTCGATTACCCTTCGCTTGACGGCATGCGTCTTTTCTCCGAACGCGTGGCAACACGTCGGTGACGGACCGGCTGCGCGTTCTGTTCTGCTGCAACTCGACCGTCAAGCGAGACTATCTGACCGGCGAAGCGCTCGCCCGACTGGAACGCTTCGCCGACTGGGAATGGCTCCAATCCGAGGGAACCTCCAGCCGCCCGGGCATCTGGGGTGGACCATCGGAGGACCCCGTTGAGATGGACCGGCTGCGTGGAAAGATTGCCGAGGACTTCGACGCGCTGGTCATCTGCCACGGCGCGCCGTACGTCGACGCCGGCGTCCTCGACCGCGCGCCCGGCCTCAAACTGATCGGCGAGCTGGAAGGCGACCGCTTTGGCAACCGGATTGACGTGGAGGCCGCCACGGCGCGCGGCATCCACGTGGTCGACACCACGCACGGCTCGTCGCTGCCGGTGGCTGAGTGGGCCCTGGCGCTGATGATGATCGGACTCCGCAATGCTGGCGCTCAATTTCGACGGCTCATCGGCGGCGAAGAGTTCCGCCGCTCGCGTGACGATCCCGGCTTTCGACTCGGCGAGCTCACCGAGCGCTCGGTTGGTCTCATTGCTGTGGGTCACATTGGCCGGCGACTGATCGAGCTGCTTCAGCCGTTCCGGTGCCCGGTCATGGTCTACGACCCGTACGTCCCGAGGGAGGTCGCCCTCGCGCTGCACGTCGAGATGGCGCCGCTCGAACGCGTG
Source organism: Chloroflexota bacterium (assembly GCA_019247515.1). Classification (GTDB taxonomy): domain Bacteria; phylum Chloroflexota; class UBA6077; order UBA6077; family CF-72; genus CF-72. The sequence goes on from JAFAOS010000052.1 coordinate 1,467, forward strand.
ATGAGCGAACCGGATGTGGTCGTGTGTACCGCGCCGCTCACACCCCGCACGCGGGGCATGATCGGTCGCTCGGAGCTGGAGCTGTTGAAGACAGACGCGGTCTTCGTCAACGTCTCGCGGGGCGCGATCGTCGATTCCGATGCGCTCGTCGACCGCGCACGACGGGGTGACATTCGCGTGTGTGTCGACGTGTTCGACCCGGAGCCGGTCCCGGCGGGCAGTCCGATTCGCGAGCTCCCGAACGTCTTTGTCAGTCCGCATATCGCCGGGGTGACCGCCGCGTGCCGGCCGCGCTTTTTCAGCTTCATGGTCGACGAGCTGGAGCGCGTGCGCGCCGGACGCGACACGCTCTTCGATCTCACGCCTGCCACGCTCGCCAACCGCCGCGGGCTGCCTGTGCCCGCGGCGAAGTAGCGCGGATGGCGGATCGGCTACCCGTTGCGCTGATTGGATGTGGCGGCATGGGCCGTCGCCACCTGCGCGGCATGCGCCATCTCGCCGCCAGCAGCCTGGCCAATATCCAGCTGGTGGCGGTGTGCGACCTGAATCAAGACAACGCGACGTTCGTGGCCGACGAGGCGCGCGAGCTGCTTGGTCTGCGCCCGCGGGTGTATGCCGACATTGCGGTGATGGCGCGCGAGTTTGGAGCGGACCTCCAGGCGGCGTCGATCACCACCGACGTTGCCGCCCATCACACGATTGCCATCGCGTGCCTGGAGGCGGGTCTGCACGTCATGTGCGAGAAGCCGTTGGCGCTCACGCTGCGCGCGTGCGACGTGATCGCCGACGCGGCCCGCAGGGCGGGGCGAGTGGTGTCGGTGGCGGAAAACTATCGGCGCGATCCGATCAACCGTCTGGCGCGCGCGCTGATCGGCGACGGGGCTATCGGCGAGCCGCGCTTGATGGTTGAAACCCACATAGGGGGCCGCGATCGGATCGCCATCACGCCGTGGCGCCACATGAAGCACAGCGGCACGATCGCCGTCGACGCCGGCGTCCACTACGCGGACATCCTCCGCTTCTATCTGGGTGAGGTCCGCGCCATATCTGGTGAGGCGCGCATTCAGGAGAAGGTCCGCTACAACACCGGCTCCGCGGGTCCAGGTGGCTTTTATGGGCGCTGGTCCGCGGACTTTCCCGACTCGATCGAGCCGACCGGCGAAGATGCGCTGTATGCGCAGCTGGTCTTCAGCAACGGCGCGATCGGTCACTGGATCGACGACAACGCCGGCCACGGCCTGCCGACGCGCGTCCGCCAGGTGTTCGGGTCACGGGCTTCGCTGGAGTGTCCGGGCGATCGCAACGGGCGACCGCTCGTCCTTCATCTGGACGACGGCACGCACATCGCGGATGCTGCGATCCTCGACTATGCCCCCAGCTATCGGCTCGCGCCGCTGGCGGCGGAGCTGTTCGGCGGTGAGCGCGTCTGGAGCTACAGCCTGGAGTTCAACGACACCGACAGCCGCCTGCTGGCCCTCGAGTACCACGAGCTGGGCGCGTGCGTCGCAACCGGCGCCCAGCCCGAAGTGACCCTGGAGGAGGGCCGCCGAGACCTGGCGCTCACCTACGCGCCGTTCGAATCGGGCGTGCTGGGCCGCCCGGTCACACTGGACGAGGTCCTGTCCGGCGCCGCGAGCGAGTATCAAACAGAGATCGACGCGCGACTGGGGCTGGCCTGAAGCAGGTTCCCCAGAGGGGACCCCCAGCTATATCAGTCGGCCCGTGGCTTCCCAGTACGGCGCGCGCAGCTTGCGTTTGAAGATCTTGCCCGAGTCCTCGCGTGGCAGGGCATCACGAAACTCGATGTGTTTCGGAATCTTGTAGGCAGCCAGGTGAGGGCGCAGATAACTCTGGATGTCTTCGGCAGATAGCCGCGCGCCTTCCCGCGTCTCGACGTACGCGCACAGCGCCTCGCCGTACTCCGCGTCGGGGATGCCAAAGACCGCGCAATCTCGCACGCCCGGCGCGTTGATCAGCACGGATTCGATCTCGGCTGGATAGATGTTCACACCACCCGAAATCACCATGTCTCGGCGCCGATCGCACAGGAACAGATAATTGTCCGCGTCAAGGTAGCCGACATCCCCACAGGTGATGAGTCCGTTGCGCTCGACCTCGCGGCGCTCGGCGTCTCGACCGTGATACGTGAAGTCCGGAATCCCGTCGAGGCGCATGTACACTTCGCCGATCTCTCCAGGGCCAAGCTCATGTCCGTCGGCGTCCAGGATTTTGACCACCGCGTTGTCGAGTGGTCGTCCAACCGTGCCTGGCTTGCGCAGGGCCTCGGCGGACGTGTGGAACACGACGCCACCGGTCTCCGTTCCACCGTAATACTCGTTGATGACCGGTCCCCACCACTCGATCATCTGGCGTTTGACGCTCGGCGCACACGGTGCGGCGGCGTGGACGACGAATTTCAGGGACGAGAGGTCGTAGCGCGCTTTCACCGCCTCGGGCAGCTGCAGCAGGCGCACGAACATCGTCGGCACCATGTGCAGATGCGTGATCCGATGGCGCTCCACCAGCTGCAACAGCTCTTCGGCATCGAAGCGCGGCTGAAGGACAACCAGGCCACCATCGCGCGCCGCCGACAGGGCGTACGTATTCGGAGCGGAGTGGTACACCGGACCGGTAATCACGGTGCGAACACCGTCGCCGGCTCGGATGTCGAAGATGCTCGACACCATGCTCGCCCGCGACCGCTGCGCATCAGGCGTCGCCGGCTCGCGGCGCACCCCTTTCGGCCGTCCGGTCGTCCCCGAGGTGTACAGGATGTTGTAGCGTGTCGGCCTGGGCGGCTCGGTCCAGGCGCTCTGGCGAGCCAGCCACTCGTTCCAATCGGTCTCACCATCGGGCACCGGGCAATCACCGGGCGGCACGTGGTAGGCGGCCATGATCTCCGGCGGCGTCGGCACGACAAGTATCGGCACGCGCTCAGGAATGCCCGCGGCAACCCGAGGCAGAAGGTCGGCATGCACGACGACCGCGCTGGCGCCGCAGTCGCGGATGATGTAACCCGCCTCTTCCGCCGTGAAATGCCAGTTCACGGGCACCCCGTACGCGCCGAGCAGCGCGCCTCCGAACGCCGCCTCGAAGAAAGCGAAGTCATTCCGCAGCACCAGCGCGATGGTGCTGTCTTCGCCCACGCCCAGCGCGTGGAACCCGGTCGCCACGCGAGCCGCCCGCGCGAAGAGCTCCTTCTGGCTGAGCTGGCGTGCGCCGCTGATGATCTGGCCGTCCACGGATCCAGGGCCAGGATAGTCCACGCTGAAAGGTACCCGTCGAGGCGGGTACCTTACCTGTAGCGTTGAGATCCCGAACCGACCTGCTGACATTTGGGCTGCTGCTGGCCCTGATGCTGACCTTGCCCTTCGAGCCCATTCGACCGCTGGTCTCGCTGGGCTTCTTCGACCTGAACCAGCTCAAGTTCCTCGAGGCGGCGTTGATCGGCGTCTGGCTGATCGGCCTGGCCAGCCGGCGCGAGCCGCCCCGGCTGCCGCGCGACACGTGGCTCGCCGCGGGACTCTTCCTTGGCATCGCACTCCTGTCCGCGCTGCTGGCCACCGCGTATCGCGGCGAGGCGCTCAAGTTCGTGGGCCGTCTCGCCTCGGGCGTCTTTGCGTTCCTGGTCGTCCGCGAGCTGGTCCAGGGCCGGCTCGATCGCATCCGGGCGGTACTGTGGGCCATCACGCTGGGCGCGGGCGTGAGCGCTGTGCTGGGACTGGGTGAGATGGCCGGCTGGCCTGTCCTCGACCCCGTGCTGCGCCTGTTCAAGCTGGCGCCGACGCGAGTCGGTCCCGACCTGCGTCTGAGCGCGTCGTTTCAGTACGCGACGATCGCCGCGGTGTTCTTCGAGCTGGCAGCGCCCCTGGCGATCGTCCTGGCCGCCACCGAGGCTGGACGCTGGCGGCGAGCACTGGCTATGGCCATCGCGGCGGCGTGCAGCGTGGCGGTGGTGTTGACGCTCACGCGGGCGGGCATCATCGCCCTGGTCGCGGCGTTCGGTCTGCTGCTCACGCTCGCCGTCACGCGGCGTCGCTGGCACGCGCTCGCCTTGCCGACAGGCCTCGCGTGCGCCAGCGGCTTCGCGGCCCTGGCGCTGCTTTCGATGCACATGCGCAACTTCGACCCGCGCCTGGCCACGGAAAACGACTGGGGCTGGTACGCCGCGACATACGACGTTCCGGCGACGCTCACCCTGACGCCGAACACCGCCACCAACGCGGTCATTACCGCGCGCAACACCGGCGAGGTCGTGTGGACCGCTGGCGGCGCCAACAGCTTCGCGCTGGGCTACCGCTGGCTCAGCGGCGACGCCGCCTCACAGCTCGAGGTACCCACCACCGTCCTCGACCTGCCGCACGACGTCGCGCCAGGTGAGGCAGTGCAGCTCACCGTGGACGTCGACACCCGGCTACCGCCAGGTGACTATCGCCTCGCCTGGGGCATGCTGCAGCAGCAGGTCCTGTGGTTCCACGACCGCGGCTACCCGGACGCCGAGACGCAGGTCCACGTGATGGGCGGGACGACATCGCCTGCCGCATCCCGGGTTGGACTGGAGCCACGCAGCGACCTGTACGTCCCGTTGCCGCCCATGCCGCGCACCGAGCTGTGGAGCGCGGCGCTCGGCATCATTCGCCAGCATCCGCTGCTGGGCGCCGGGCCAGACAACTTTCGGCATATCTACGGTGCGTATCTCGGTCTGACGGCCTGGGACGATCGGGTGAGCGCGAACAACCTGTACCTGGAGCTGCTCGCCGACGTGGGCGTGCTTGGCGCGCTGGCGTTTGGCCTGCTCGTGGGCATGCCAGTGGTGAGCATGCTGCGAGGGTTGCGATCGCCAGGGAGTCCTACCCAGGCGCTCCTGCTGGCGGGCTTCGCCGCGAGCGTGCTGGCCTACTTCGTCCACGGCGGGCTCGACTCGTTTCTGGAATTCACGCCCGTGTACCTGCTCTTCTGGGTAGTCTTGGGATTGAGCATGGCGGCGGCAGAGCTTGGGCGCTCTGACGCCATGCTTTCGGGATCGACGAGTTGGGTCCTGTCGGAAGGTAGGGGAGACCCCTACAACCCCCACGGGGTCGCTGGCCCAGTCCGCCACGACGCCCACGGCGATGGACGCGGAGTCCCCCAGGGCGTGGCCGCCGACGATGCGGAGCACCACGCGCGATGAACTGGGTGCCCTGGATGACGATTGGAGGCCAACACGACCGCTGCGCGCTGGCTTGCGATGCCCGCTCACGTCTGGCTGCCAATGATGCGGAGCATCAGGGGTGATGTCCTCTGTCCCGTCGGTCAGCAGGCAAGACCCCTCTGACGCCCGCGAACCTGGCGGCGCTGCGCTGCGACCGCTGCGATCGGCCCGCGCCACGCGCTTCGTCGATCGCCTCACCCTGGTTCTGCTCGTGCTCACCGCGGCCAGCATCGGCTTCGAGCGCCTGGACCCATCGATCGGCCTGACTCGAGACCTGCGTCTGACGAATTTGCGGGCGGCGGCCGC
>JAFAOS010000061.1 GCA_019247515.1 Chloroflexota bacterium
CCACCCGCCCCTGGTCGCGGTGCGACTGGACGCTCGAGCGCACCGGTAGCAAGTCGTCGAGCGGGGTGTTGATGTAGTCACCCTGGCCGAAGCTGGTGTCACCCCCAATGGCCAGCAGCCCACGCCCGAGGTCGCGGACGTAGTCGCGCAAGGTGTTTTGCTGCGCGTCGGTGAGGCTCGAGGCCGAGACGTCCGCCAGCACGACCGCCGAGTAGCTGCCGAGCGTATCGAGTTGGTCGGTCAGGTCGGTGACCGCGACGCGGTCCAGACGCATACCCGTGCTCGAGAGCGCCGAGGCAATCGTGTCGCCCTCGCCAGGACGTTGCTCGACGATCAGCACGCGCGGGGGGCCCTCGACCTCGACCACCGAGCGCGCCGTGTTGTTCTGACTGAGCGTGTCCTGATTGGCGTCCACGCTGGCGCGCACGTCCAGCAGGCCGGCTTGCGGCGCCTGGGCGCTGAAGGACAGGTCGGTGCTGCCGGGTGTCAGGCTGACCGACTGATCGGCGATGGGCTGGTCGTTGACGAAGACGTGGACCGTAGCGTCGGTGGCGACATTGGCGTCAAGGTGTACCCCGATGCTGAAGCGGTCGCCTTCGCTGACGGTCGGCGGCGTGGAGACGCTGTCGACCAGGACCTCCGGGCCGGTCGAGGGCACGACCGGCATGACGTCGACCTGGATGCCCCTGGCTTTCAGAGCCCGCGCGGCCGCAACGGCGTCGCCGCTGGTCTCCTGACCATCCGACAGCAGCACGATGCGCGGCCGGTAGCCAGCCGGCAGCAGGTCGGCCCCCAGGCGAAGCCCCGCGGCGAGGTCGGTGCCGTCGGTGGGCTGGGTAGCCGCCAACTGGATGGGCGAAGCGGGCGCCAGCGACGAGAGCGCGCTGCTGAGGATCGCGCTGGTGGCCGTGGTGACGACGGCGAAGGCGTCGTCTGGATGCTTGGCGTCAGCCGCGTGGGTGATGAAATCCGCCATCGACGGCTGGGCTTGCTGCGCGCTGGCCGATACGTCGGCGACGAACACGGTCGCCTGGCGGTCGACGGCCTGCGGCAGGCTGATGCCGACCAGCGCCAGCAGCAGCAGCGCGGCGATGATCACGCGCAGCGTCAGCGCTACGTGCGCGCGCAGCGTGCGAGCCGCGAATTGCCACCACGCCAGCGCGACTTCGATGCCGAGCAGCACCAGCGCGACGACGACGAGCGCTTCCCAGAACTCGTGGGGCGCTTCGAGGGGGTGGTTGGTAGCCGGCGCGGACGGCGCGCCCGAATCGCTGCCCGGGGCGAGCTTCGACTCGTTGGCATCGACGAAGTTGGCCGCGAACGACGCGGTCGATTCTCGGCCGGCGGCGTCGCGTTGGATCACCTGGTACAGGCCGGGGGTGGTGGTCGCCGTAAACGCCGGTATCGGAAATGGCGGACCGACCTGCAGGCGCTGACCATCGGGCGTCACCACGTCGAGGCTGACCGTTTCGGGCAACGGCGCAAGCGACACCGTTTCGCCAACCTGCACTACCGGCGTGGCGGTGCTGGCCTGCGGCACGAGCCAGTCCAGCAAGTGCTGCATCAGCACTGGAAAGCCAGGCAAGAGCGGGAAGTCCGACTGGTGGACGTCGAAGCCGATGACGCCGATCCGCCGGCCGTCCTGCTCGCCGACCAGCATCAGCGGCGTCTCGGGTGACGTCAGCACCGCGTCAGCCCACGGCGGCGCGGTCAGGCGGCGCGCCTGGCTGATGTGGGTGCCGTCGAGTGGGACGTCGGCCAGCAAGGGGTCCGACTGCCGAGCGGCGCTGATACTCGAAACACTGGTGTCGGCGCCCACCGTCAGCCAGCCGTTGTTGGGCGGCGGGTGCAGCAACAGCACGCTCGCGCCCGCGGGCAGCGTTGGCGGCACATAGCCGTCCAGCACGATCAGGTCGTACGCCTGGTTCTGATTCTGGGACGTGTAGTCAGCCGGGCCGACCCGCGTGACCTGCGTCCCCGCGCGCAGGCTCAGCGCGTGTTCGACAAAGACGTTGCCGTCGCTCACCAGCAGCACGCGGGTCGGCCGATCGCCGCCGACGACGGCCCAGGCGGCGTTGTCGAGCGCGAGGTCGTCCGGCTGATCCAGACTTGCCTCGAGGGTGCGGGCGGCGGCGGGCAGGTTGTCCCACTCCTGATTGGCCGTCGCGTGGGGGGCGATCGTCAGTGAGTGGGCGTCGAAGCGATTGCCGTCAACTTTCAGCGTCAGCGTGGCGGTGGCCGTCTGCGGGCTGTTGTTGACCACGCGCGCGAGTGCGCTCAACTGCCCGTCGGTGAGGCGCGTGGTCAGTCCGGCGACCGCGAGGTTGCTGGCGGTCGTCGAGCCGACGCCGACGTAGCGCACGGGCACGCCAAAGTTCGACGGGACCTGGGAGCGATCGAGGCTGCCGTCGCCCACGATCACGACCTGCGCGTCCGCGTGGCCTTCGGCCAGCGAGCCAGCCACCGACAGCGCCGCGGGCAGCTTGGCCGCCAGAGAAGTCGGCTGCGCCGTCGCCAGCTCGCGCTCCAGGAGCGCGTGATCGCTGGAGGGTTGGGCAACGACGTGCGGCTGATCGTCCAGGCTGACGATCGCCAGCTGTTGCGCGGGTTCCAGGGCATCGATCATCTGGCCGACGCGCGTGCGCGCGACCTCGAAGCGGGACGGCTTGAGGTCGGTCGCCTGCATCGAGGCCGACGCGTCGAGCAGGGCGATCGTGAACGAGCCGGTGGACTGCGTCGTCAGCACGAACGGTCGCGCGACGGCGGCCACGATCGCCACCAGCGCGGCGATCTGCAGCAGCAGCAAGAGGGAGGGCGGCACCCGCCGCCAGGGTCGCTGAGCCTCGAGCTCGTGCAGCGCGGCGAGCCACAGGAAGGTGCTCGAGACGCGTCGCACGGGGCGCCGCGGCCGCAGCAGGTAGGTGGCCACAATGGCCGCCAGCAGCACCGCGCCGAGAATGAAGACGCTGGGAGCCAGAAAGCCCATCAGCGGCCGACCCTGTCAGTCATGACCCATCGACTATCCACACCTGGCGTCACGGCCAGCGTCACGTCGCAACGAAAAAGCGTCACACGCCAAGAAAAAAGCGTCACGCCGAGGCATTTCGTGGCGGCGTGCGTCACACGACCACTCCGACGGTGCGAAATGTCCGCAGCACGATCTCGGTGACACTCACGTCGCTGGCGACCTGCAGATACGTAATGCCGCGCCGTCGGCAGAACTCATTGGCTTCGGCGATGAAGGTCTGCAGCAGTCGGCGGTACGCGCGCACGACACCCGGTGTGATCGTCGCTTCCAGTGGCGCCGCGGGTTCGGTGTCGGTCAGTCGCCACTCGCCGAGCAGATCGGCCGGTGGCTGCAGCTCGTCGCGGGCCAGCACGTGCACGAGCAGCACGTCCTGACGCCGACCGAGCAGTGCGTCGATGCCATGCTGATAGCCGCTCGGCGAAAACAAATCGGAGATGACGACGCTCATTCCCGCCCCGCGCAGGTGGCCGGCGCACATGCTCAGCGCGGCGTTCAAATCAGTGTCGCCCTCGCCGTCGAGCTGTTCGAGCAGTCGCCAGGCGGTAAACGCCGCGCCCTCGCCGCGCAGGCCCGCGAGCCGCTGGGCGATGGCGCCGCCCCGACACGTGGCAAGGTTGACGCGATCACCGCTCTGCAGCGCGATGAACGTCAGTGCCCCGGCCAGTTGGCCCGCCAACCTCAGCTTGGAGGGCCTGCCCCAGCTCATCGACGCCGAAGCGTCGAGCACCACCGACAGGGCCAGGTCTTCCTCGGCGCGGTACAGCCGCACGAACAGACGCTCGAGTCGCGCGTAAGCGTTCCAGTCGATGCGCCGATACTCGTCGCCGGGCGCATACGTCCGATAGTCAGAAAACTCGACCGACGAGCCGCTGGTGCGCGAGCGCCACTGGCCGGCGGCTCGGCCGGACGGAATGCGCCGGCCGGCCAGCGTGACGGCCTCGAGCGCGCGCACGAACGCGGGCTCGAACAGCGGCTCACGTGTGGCGGCGGGCTGGTTCACACGGCGCTCAGCATCTAGGGGCGCGGAAAAGGCACGCCCGCGAGAACGTCGTTCACCACCCGATCCGCCGCGATCCCGTCCGCCTGCGCTTCGAAGCCGAGGATGAGTCGGTGGCGGAGGGCGGGCAGGGCCACCGCCTGGAGGTCTTCGCGCGAGACGTTGAAGCGATCCTCGAGCAACGCCCGGACCTGCGCCCCCGCGACCAGCGACTGGAGCCCGCGCGGGCTGGCGCCATGCCGTACGTACTGGCGCACCACCGGCAGTGCATTGGACTCGTCGGGGTGGGTCGCGAGAATGATGCGCACGGCATAGGTCACCAGGTGGGGCGCGATGACCACCTCGCGCGCAACCCGCAGCATGCGCAGCACGTCGTCGGCCGCCGCGACCGCCACGGGTGTCGGGCTCGCGTCCGGCCGAATCGTGCGCTGCAGGATCTGCTCCAGGTCGGCGTGGCGCGGGAATGGCACCTGGACTTTGAACATGAAGCGGTCCAGCTGAGCCTCGGGGAGTGGATAAGTGCCTTCCATCTCCAGCGGGTTCTGGGTTGCCAGCACGAAAAATGGACGCGGCAGCGGGCGAGTGGCTTCACCGACACTGACGGTCTGTTCCTGCATCGCCTCGAGAAGGGCCGACTGAGTTTTGGGTGTGGCGCGATTGATCTCGTCGGCGAGCACCAGGTTGGCGAAGACGGGTCCGGCCTGGAACCGCAGCGCGCGGCGTCCGTCGAGGTCTTCGCTGACGATGGTGGTGCCGATGATGTCGGCCGGCATCAGGTCGGGCGTGAACTGGATGCGGCTGAAGTGCAGCGTCAGCGCGTCGCCCAGGGTGCGCACCAGCAGGGTCTTGCCCAGACCCGGCACACCCTCGAGCAGCACGTGACCGCCGCCGAACAAGGCGATGAGCACCTGGCGCACGGCTTCGTGCTGGCCGACGATGACCTTGCGCAGCTCACGTTCCAGCTCACGCGCGCGCTGCACGAACTCCGAAATCGTCTCCGCGCTGGCCGAAAGCTCCGCGGGAGCGGTGAGATCAGCCATGGCGAGCTCGTGGCCGCGGCGTCACTGGTTGTTCTCGAGCTCCTGGAAGTACTGCTTGACCAGGTCGCGCACGGCGGGCGAGATGTCGGGGCGGTCGACGTAGTCGCGGCTGCTCTGGGCGTACTGATTCAAGACATCACGATACGGCCGCGGCGCGCCGCTGACCGAAAAAGGCTGATTGACCAGGTCCTGGTCCGCCGGTCCGTTGCCAGGTCGGCCGGGCACGAAGACGTTTTCGGCCGCCTGCGCGTCGGGCGGCGCCTGGCCAGCCTGGCCACTGGCGCCCGCGCCGACCCCGGCGCCCTGCGAGTTCTGACCCGTCGTCGGTTCCGAAACGGTCTGACTTGCGCCACTATCGAGCGCCACCGGTGTGCCGCTGGCGAGGTCGTAATTGCCATCAACACTGGCCATCGCCGAACCCTGGCCAGGCGGCTGGTTGGCGTCGCTGCTGAGCGGCGTCCCGGATGCCAGGCGTGCCTGGAGATCGTGAAGTCGCTGGGCGGTCGCGTCGACGGCGGCCTGCGACTGGGACGCCTGGATTGAATCCCGCAGTGCGGCGTCAGCCTGATTCAGAGCCGCGTCGGCGGAGGCGCCGGATGCGATGGCCTGCGCGGCGTTGGCCAGCGCGTTGGCCGAGCGGGAGTCGGCGCGACCCACGTTGGCGGCTCGCTGCAGCGCTCGACTGAGCGACTGGCGCTCGACGTCAGAAAGTGAATCGGCCTGGGCGGCGATGTTGTGCATCGCGTCGCCGGTCGCTTGAGGGTTTTCTTGTTGCAAGGCACTGGCGAGTGCCTGGGTCTGAGGCTCGGCGGCGAGTGTTTCGCTCATCGCGGCGAGGGCCTCGTCGCGCAGATCAGCGTTCGGATCGCCCAGCTGCTGGTTGACCTGGTCCTGTGTGCGCGCCAGGATCGCGGTGGCGTCCTGCTGGGTGTGCGCGTTGTTCAGGTCGGCCTGGGCTTGCTGCAGCAGCTCGTCCAGCTGGCGCGCCTGGTCGGGCGTCAGGCTGCTCGAGGCGTCTGCCGCCTGTCGCAGCGCGTCGAGCTGCTGGCCTGTCTGGAGCACCGAGTTCTGTTCGGCCGCCTGCTGATCGAGCACTTTCTGCTGTGGGCTGGGGGTCAGCAGCAGCAGAAGCGTCACGAGGGCGGCGCCGCCGACGACGAAAAGCTCGAGGCGGGCCGGTCGCCAGTGCAGGTCGGCGCCCGGCGCGCGCTGCTGGAGTCGATTCAACGCGTCGACGCGTTGCAGACGCGCGATCGGCTGCTCGGACTCGCGAAAACTCCAGGCGGTGGCCAGCCGATCGCCGAAGCCGAGGCGCTGGTCCAGCTCGGCCGCGTGATGCAGGTGCCGCCGGGGTGACAGGGCAAAGCCGGTCGCGATCAGCAGCGGAATGAGGCCGATCGCCGCGGCCCAGGGGTGGAGCTCACCTTCGGGGATCGGCGTCACCCAGCCGACGAGCAGGACGCCGCAGGCAACGACAAGAGCGGCCACGGCGCCGCGGATCAGCCAGGTGCGAAGGCGTTCGAGGGTCAGCCGCTGCTCCCAGGCGCCGAGCGCGTCGCGGAGTGCCGTCTCACCGGAGGCTCGGGCGCCGGTGCGCGTGCGCAGGACTCGAGCGACCGTGCTCATGCAAACCGTTGTGCCACGGTTACCCGGCTGGCCGCCACAAGACGCTGCGTGGCCCACAGCAGCACGACGACCACCACCGCGAGCATCAATGCGCTCAGGGCGAGCGACCAGTGAATGCCGATCAACCCGCCCGCCAATCCGATCGTCAGCCCGCTTCCGGCTCGCAGCCCGTTGCTGGCCATCGTGTACACACCCACGATGCGTCCGCGCTTTTCGGCGGGCGCCATCAACTGCACCAGCGTCTGAGCGGTGGCCTGCGACGCCAGGTTGGCCATGCCCGCGCCGATGAGGAGCGCCAGCGCCACGCCGTACTGCTGCGAGAACGCGAAGCCCAGCAAACAGCCGCTCCAAACTAGCGTGCTGATCATCGCCACGCGCAGCGTCGGTTTCAGCCAGTGGGTGCTCTCCAGGAGAATCCCGCCGAGCACGGCGCCGGCCGAGTTGGCGGCCAGGAGCAATCCGTAGCCGAGCCCGGCCTGGTTCATGCCCAGGTCGATCGCGAATTCGGGCATCTGGGGCTGGATGCCGCTGCCGATCAGAAACGAGCTGAGACCGCCGAGCAGCACCATGCTGATCAGCACGGGCTGGCTGGTCGCTTCGCGCAGCACCTGAATCGCCTCCAGTGGCGCCACACGCGACGGGCGAGGTCCAGCGGCGTCTCGAAGATGGCCGGTGTAGCGCGTGCGCGCCAGCCAGATCGTCATCGGCAGATACATAAAGATGTTGGCGAAGATGCCCACCGAGGGTCCAAGTACGAGGAGCATGACCGAACCGAGGGCTGGGCCGGCCAGAAAACCCGTGCTGCGTCCGGTGGAGTTGAGGCGGACCGCGCTGGGTAGCTGTTCGCGGCCCGCCAGGTCGTGCAGCATCAACTGCTCGGCAGGCGCCCAGATGGCGCCGGCCAATCCGTGGACGCTGAGCAGGACCAGGCAGTGCCACACCTGCAGGCTATTGGTCAGAAACAGCAGGCCCCAGGTGGCCGAGACGGACATGTACAGCAGCTGAGCCAGCTGAATGATCTTGCGGCAATCCGAACGGTCGGCCCAGGCGCCGAAGTACACCGAGAACAGCGCCGGAACCCAGTGGCTGATGACCGCGAAGCCGGCCAGGGCCGGCGAGTGGAACTGCTGGTACATGACCCAGTAGCTGATAACGTGCTCGATGCTGTCGCCGCCCATCGACAGCGACGCGCCCGCGATGTAGTTCCGACAATCCGCGTTGCGGAGCGCGGCAAAACGCGTTCGATCGACTGGCGCCGCCGACGGAACCGAGGTGTCCGGAATATGAGTGGCAATACCGCAGATTGCGCACATTCGCCGTGGATGGTAACGCGTGGCCGGCAGGCGCCCGACAGCCGTGGGACTTTCGACCGACGCAGTCCCTGACCGGATGGCCAGGCGACAAACTCGCCATCAGCCTGATTCCGTGTGACGCCCGCGGGTGCACTCTATGGGCATGAACTCCGAACCGCGAACGCAAGACGAACCTACGGCGGACCGCGACCTGGCCTACCGTCGTCTGGCGGCGGTGATCCTGCGGCTGGACGTGGCGACGCTCGCGCGCGAACTGCAGGCGGCTCGCCTCCAGAGCGAATACGCAGTCGGCGATTTTGCCCACGCTGCCTGAGCCGCGTTACTGGTCTTGATGGTCCGGCGCTGAGCCGAGACGGTCGGGTCCCATTACGGGCCCTGACCGTCTGGCCGCCCGGCCAAAGTTTCCCGCGTCTAGCGGAGCTCAGATGAGCGCCGGCGTGTGTGTGGTGCGCCTCGAGGCGAGCGCCGCGTAGTCGGGCTCGAGATCGAAGCCCAGGTAGTGTCGTCGTTGTTCGATCGCCGCGAGGGCGGTCGTTCCGCTGCCGACGAAGGGATCGAGGACCAGCTCACCGGGCGCTGAGAACAGGCGAATCACGCGCCGCGGCAGCTCGATCGGGAACTGGGCCTCGTGGTCGTCGTTCGAGCGCACCGAGGGGATACTCCACACCGCGCGCGAGCCCCAGTCTGCCCACTCTTGCCGCTTCAAGCGCGCTCTGTCGACCGTGGTGATGCCGGGCTTCCAGAACACGTACACATATTCGAACTCGTCGACGGAGCGGTACGAAAGACTGTGCCAGCGGCTGTTTACCCAGCACGGGTCCTTCACCCAAACACGCCGGTCATACATGTAGAAGCCGGCCGCCTCGGCCCATTCCTGTACCAGGCCACCGACGAGTTTGACTTTGCGCTGAACCTGATATTTGCCGCCGCGGACGTTGTTATGCTCGGTCCGGCGCTGGATCGTCTGCTCGCTGCAGCCAAGCAGGGCCGCGAGCTGATATCGGTTGTAGTCCGGGTGCGCCGCCGCGGCGGCCAGGATTTGCTGGCGAGTGACCCGCTGGCGTTTGGTGGCGACGTTGTCCGCCTGGATGCGCGGCATCGACGGGTCTGGAAAAGTCAGGATGTCGGCGATGTTGATCGCCAGGAAGCCGCCCGGCACGATGACGGGAAAATGCCGCGCGATGACCTCCGACAGTAATGTCGACCACTCCTCGAACGACCACGTTTTTTCGTAGGACTTGCCGACGCAATACGGCGGCGACCAGAAGCTCAGAGCCACTGAACCTGGGGTGATGCGCCGCAGCAGGTCTCGAGCATCGCCACAGTAGATCCGGTCGGCCCGCAGCGGTGGGCCGGACGAGGTGAGTCGTGCTATGGCTGGTCGCAAGGCGCTGGATGAATGCTAGCCACCGGACAGGCGTTCTGTATGCGGGTCGGAACGCGCACAGGCCCCCGGTTCGAGCGGTTGTCAGCCGCGTTGTCTACCCTGAAGCGCGTGACCGCAACAGCTTCAAACCCCTACCCCGCGATCAAGACGTACGAGCAGCACGAGTTCGGCCGCCTGAGCGCCTATCTCGAGGCGCTGGACACCGATGGCTGGGTCGAGCAGTCGTACTGCACCGACTGGCTCGTGTTCCAGGTCGTATCGCACATCGGGTCGGGATCACGCATTGGCGGGCTGCGCGTGCAGGCGTGGGTGGGCGGCGGGCCCGCCGTGACGCGCGAAACCATGCAGCAGATCTGGGCGCACTTCGACGCGCTCCAGCCGTCGCAGATGTACGCGTCGTTTTCGGAGGCGACCCGCGACTATCTGGCCGTGGAAGCCGCCACGCCGGACAGCGCCGGCCTGCAGGAGGTCGAAGGCTTCGCGGGCAAGCGCCCCATGTACGCCTATCAACTGGGGCGCACCTGGGAGCTGGCGTGCCACAGCTGGGACGTGTACGTGAGCCGCGACCGCACGGCACGCCTCGATCCGGCGGCAGTCCGCCTGCTGGCGGAAAATCTGCAGTTCGTCAACGTGCCGCTCGACAGGGAACGCGGCGCGGCGCTGTCGACCCGATCGGTCGCCTTTCAGCTGGCGGACTCGGGCGGCACGTACGTCCTGGACCTGGCGGCGGAGCGTCCGCGCCTGGCGGCGGCGGCCAACGCGGGTGACGCGCCGCTGGTCATCAGCGGTCCCGACGAAGAGGTCGTCCGTTATGTCTCGGGCCGCCACTTCGTGCCTGGCGCCCGTCCGCGCCTGGAGGTCGCCCGCGGCACGCTCCAGGACCTGGCCGCCCTGCGGCGCGCCTTCCGCTGACCTGTCAGGCTGGCTCTAAACTGGTCGCCGCGGCCGGCTCGCGCAGGCCAGGGACCGGCGAGCGGACCAGGACCACCAGGGCGATCAGGGTCACGACAGTCGTCTCGAGCAGGGCGGCGCGCAGCCCGATCGTCTGGCCGATCCAGCCGGCGAGCAGCGCGCCGACAGGTGCCATGCCCGTGCTGACGACCATGGAGGCGGCCGCGACACGGCCGAGGAGTCGCTCAGGAGTCGCCGACTGGCGCAGGCTGTTGGCGTTGACGTCCCACAGCGGGGCGATGAAGCCGAAGATGGCTTGCGAGATCGCGATGCACAGCGCCGCCACTTCCGGTGCACCGCCCGCGAATAGCAGGACCACCCGACTGAGCGCCTCGCCGCTCAGCGCCAGGACCAGCGTCGGGCCGACGCCCAGCCTTCGCGCCACGTGCCCGGCTACCAGCGCGCCAACCAGCGCGGCCGGACCGATTGTCCCCAACGTCAGGCCGAGCAGCGCGGGCGGCACGCCGAGCTGGTCCGTCGCATACACGACGATGATCGCCTGGACGCCGTACCAGGCCAGGTTCGCCAGCCCAATGCTCACAGTGAGCCGAAACAGGACCGACTCACCGCGCAGCCAGAGCACGCCCTCGGCAACGTCGCGCCAGATGCGTCGCCGTTGAGCCGCCGCCACGTGCGGCTCCTCGAGTCGCACCCTCGCGACGCAGACGGCGGAGACGACAAAGCTGACCGCATCAGCCAGCAACGCCAGCGGCGCCGAAAACGCCTGCACCAGGATGCCGGCCAGGCTGGGGCCGGCGATCTGCGCGACCGAGAAACTGACCATAGTCTTGGTATTGGCCTCGAGCAGGTTCTCGCGGCCGACCAGCGACGGCAGCATCGCCGAGACGCTCAGGCGCGTCCACACCGCGCACGTCCCGGCCAGGAACGCTGCGACGTACAGCTGGCCCAATTGCAGGACGCCGAGCATCGCGGCGAGCGGGACGGAGGCGATCACCAGCGCGCTGGCCAGATCGGCGGCGATGCGGATGGGTCGTCGCGGCAGCCGATCGAGCCAGGCGCCAGCGGGCAGGCCGAAGAGCAGCATGGGCGCGACTCCCGCGGCGGTCAGGACGCCGGTCTCTGCCGGGCCGGCCTGGAACAGGAGCACGGCTGTCAGCGGCAGGGCCAGCACGGTGATCTGGCTGCCGAGCGTCGAGATGGAGGTACCGGCCCAGAGCTTGAGGAACTCCGGCTGGCGCCACAGCTGGCCACCGCGGGCGGAGAGATGGCGCAAATCAGCCCTCATGCTCAAAACAAACGCTGGCTATGACGCGTGTGACGCTTTCTGGTCGGCGCCTGTGTGCATTTGCAAACAGTACGCTTGGCGAGATGGCTGAGATGATGCGGGCCGCGTTCTACGAGCGGCAGGGCCCGGCGCACGAGGTGTTGCAGATTGGCGATCTGGAGCGACCCGAGCCCAAGGCGGGTGAGGTGCGTGTCCGCTTGCACGCCTCGGGCGTCAACCCGTCGGACACGTACGGTCGGGCCGGCAGCCAGGCGCCGATGGCGTTCGCGCGAGTCGTGCCGCACCAGGACGGTTCCGGGGTGATCGACGCGGTCGGCAGCGGCGTCGACGCCGGGCGCATCGGCGAGCGGGTCTGGGTGTACGAAGCCACCTGGAACCGGCCGGGTGGGACCGCGGCCGAGTACACCGTCGTGCCCGCTGCGCGCGGGGTGAAGCTGCCGGAGGCGGTCGACTTCGACGCCGGAGCGTGCCTGGGTATCCCGGCGCTGACCGCCCATCGCGCCGTCTTCGCCGATGGTCCGGTGCAGGGCCAGGTTGTGCTCGTCACCGGCGGAGCAGGCGCCGTCGGCGGTACGGCCATCCAGTTGGCGAAATGGGGCGGCGCGCGGGTCATCGCCACGGTGAGCTCGGATGACAAAGCGCGCGAAGCGCACCTGGTGGGCGCCGATCACGTGGTCAACTATCGGACGCAGGACGTCGCCGCCGAGATCAAGCGGCTGACAGACAACGCTGGCGTCGACCGCATCGTGGAGGTCGACTTCGGCGGGAACCTGCCGGTAAGTCAGCAGGTCATCAAGCCATTCGGCACGATCGCCAGCTATGCATCTCGCGGGGATCCGGAGCCGAAAGTCGCGTTCCGTCCGCTGATGGTGAAAAACGTGGTGGTCCGCCCGATCCTGGTCTACACCATGCCCGAATCGGCCAAGGTCACGGGCGCCGCCGACGTCAACCGAGCACTCGCCGAAGGTGCGCTCAGGCCGCGTGTTGGTGCGCGCCTGCCGCTCGACAAGATCGCCGACGCGCACACCGCGGTCGAGCGCGGCGCCGTCGTTGGTAACGTGGTGCTCACCGATGCCTGAGCCATCCGCGCAGCCTGCAGCCGAGCGGGCGCTGTCGCACATCAAAGTCATCGACCTGTGCCGTGCCCGGTCCGGACCCACGTGTGTTCGCCAGTTGAGCGAGATGGGCGCGCAGGTGATCAAGGTGGAGGCACTCGTCTCGGACGACGACGGGACCGGCGTCCGCCACGGTTTCGATTTCCAGAACATCCACCCCAACAAGCGCAGCATCACGCTCAATCTCAAACACCCGGATGGTCGCGGCGTGCTGCTCAAAATGGTCAAGGACGCCGACGTCGTGGTCGAAAACTTTCGCCCGGACGTGAAGTTTCGGCTGGGTATCGACTATGAGACGCTGGCCGCGATCAATCCGCGCCTGGTGTACGGCAGCATCTCGGGCTTTGGTCAGGCAGGGCCGTATCGGGATCGTCCAGGCCTGGATCAGATCGCGCAGGGACTTTCGGGCTTGATGACGGTCAATGGCGAGCCCGGGCGCGGACCGATGCGTGTCGGCCTGCCCGTCGCCGACCTCACCGCCGGCTTCATGCTGGCCCACGGCATCGTGTGCGCGCTGCTCGAACGCGAGCGCTCCGGGCGCGGCCAATGGGTCCACACCTCGCTCTTGCAAGCCAATATCCGGCTGATGGAATTCCAGGCGGCGCGCTATCTGCTGGCCGGTGAGGTGCCAGGTCAGGCAGGCAACTACCATCCGATCTCCGAGCCGACCGGTGTGTACCGAGCCAGCGACGGTGGCCTGATCATCCAGGCCGGCGGCCAGACCATGTTCCGTCGCTTGTGCGACGCGCTTGGCGCCCCCGAGCTGGTGAGCGACGCGCGGTTTGTCGACGGCAACGAACGGCTGAAGCATCGGCCGGAGTTGACCGTCGAGATCGAGAAGTGCCTCGCGTCTCGCACCGCCGCGGACTGGGTGGCGCGACTCACCGATTTCGGCGTGCCGGCCGGCCCGGTGCTGAACGTCGAACAGTGCTTCGCGAACGAACAGGTCGGGACGCTGCCAGTGGTGGCGGAGGTCGAGCATCCGCTGTTAGGCCACGAGCGTCTGCTCGGCCCGGGCGTGAACATGGAGCGCACTCCGCCACGGGTGTGTACGGCCGCTCCCGAGCACGGGGAGCACACGGACCAGGTCCTGTGCGAGCTCGGCTATGGCGAGGACGAGATCGCGCGTTTGCACCGACAAGGCATCGCGTGACGCGCGCGGCGCAACCGCTCTAGACGACGCTTTGATCGCGCACCCGTGAGTCTTTTACGCGCCGAGCTCAACCTGATCGATCCGGTACGGCTGGTCCGGCTGTACGTCTGGGTCGTCGGCGCTGGCCTGCTGCTGGATGGCGCGCTGTTGCTCCTGGTCAACGGGCTGGATGTGCCCGTGCCAGTCAACGCCACCGACTGGCGCTACAACCTGCTGCACCTCGTGTGGGGTATCGCGCTCCTGGCGGTCAGCGTGCTGGCTCGAGATGGGCACGACATTCGCGTGGCGTGGGCGGCGGTCATCTTCGGCGCGTTCTTCGTGTCGCTGGGCGTTCTGGGGCTGACGATCGACCAGCCTTTCGGGCTCCAGCTCGGCCCCGGCGAAAACGCCTTTCACTTCATCGTGGGCCCCGTGGCGTTGATCCTCGGCGGCTGGGCGCTCAGGACGTTGAGCCTGGCGCGGGTCGTGTCACACACCGGAACGCCTGCCGAGTTGCGAAACGGGCAGGTCAGCCGCCGGCACGCGCGCCGTCGGCGTGGCAAGGCGCGCCGACGGTCGTGAGGGCATGAGGGCATGAGCGTGGGGTTCGAATACCGCTATCAGGTGATCAAGAACGGCGTGCGCGTTGGTTCCGTGGCAGCCGAGTGGCACGGGCGGGCGGAGTGGTCCATCGACCATCCCGACTTTCATGACCCGGGCGAGCCGCGGACCATCGAGCGGCTCGACGAGGCGCTCTACGCGGCCGGGTTCGAAATCATGCCGGACGACTGATTCCCGGCGTCATCGATAGCTCGCGTCGATGCAGGGCGTCGAGAGCTTCCAACGTCGGGCCGAGCACTTCGCTCAGATGCGACGCCACCGGATACCGCAGCGGCGGGTCTGGGCTGGTCGCCGCGTCGACGACCGCGTCGACCACCGGTGAAAGGTCTGTTGGACCACTGGCGATGCGTTGTGACAGGCCTTCAAAGTAGGCGCGCGTCGGCTCGGCGTACGCGGTGCCTTCGCCAGCGACCAGGCTGAGATTGCCGCCCATCGCGGTGTGGAACGCGCTCGGATAAACAGAGCTCACGCGGACGCCGAACGGTCGGAGCTCCAGGTCGTAGACGGCGGCGATGCAGTCCAGCGCATGCTTGGAAGCGCAGTAGGCGCCCAGGAACGCCGTGGTCAGAATGCCGCCGATCGCATTCATAAAGATCACCCGACCCGACTTCTGCTCGCGCATGTGCGGCAACACGCCGCGAGTAACGGCCATGGCGCCGAAGACGTTGGTGTCGAAGACCGCGCGCAGGGTGGGCTCGTCGACGAGCTCGAGCGCGCCAAGGACGCCGATGCCGGCGTTGTTGACGAGCACGTCGATGCGCTGGTGCCGGTCGACGGTCGCGGCGACCGCGGCGTTGATGCTCCCCTGGTCGGTGACGTCCAGGCGCTCGATGCTCAGGTTGGCGAACCGCATGTGAGCATCCTGCAGCGCGGCGGCGCGCGCGGGATCGCGGGCGGTGGCCACCACCGCGTCGCCGCGTTGCGCGAACGCGACGGCCGTAGCCAGGCCAAAGCCTGAGCTACAGCCGGTGATCAGAACGATCAACCCACCCTGGCTTCGGCGTACTTACCCGTCAGCTGTGGGGTCGTCCCTTCCTGGCCCTTTTCCTGGCGCTGGAGACGGGTCTCACGTGCCCACGTGCGATGCAGGTCGTCGCGAACGTTGATGCGCAGACGGCCGAGACCCTCGGTTTCGAGCTCTATCTTGTCGCCATCCATGAACGGGTTCAGCCCACGGTGATTGGTGCCAGTCGCCAGGATGTCGCCTGGTTCGAGGGTGTGGATCGAAGTCACCCACTCGATGCAGCGTGGAATCTTGTGCGCCATGTCGTCGGTGTTGAAGTCCTGGAACAGCGTGCCGTTGTTCCACAACTTGATGGCCAGCTTCTGCGGATTGGGGACTTCATCAGCCGTGACCAGGTACGGGCCGATAGGCGCGAAGGTCTCGCGCGACTTCATTTGATAGAAGGCCGGCACACCGCGAGCCGAGCCGTCGATGAAGTTGGTGTAGCCGAAGATGTAGCTCATCGCGTCGGCCTGGGAGACGTTGCTGGCACGCTTGCCAATCACGAGCGCGATTTCAGCCTCGCCTTCGAAGATGCTGGCGGCCACGTCGGTCAGCAGCATGGTGTCGCCCTGCCCGATGATCGAGCTCGGCGACTTGGCGAAGGCGTTGATCGGCGCCGGAGCGGAGCGCGTGCCGTTTTCCATGTAGTTGACGGCCATACAGATGATGTTGCTGGGGTGCGGCAGCGGCGGGCGGACGCGCACGCTGTCGACCGGCTGGCCCTTGCCGCTGCTGGCGGCGTTCTGCAGCGCGGACCGGTAGCGATCGAAGTTGGTGATCACGCCCTGGATCAGGTCCTGGGGGGTGAGGTGGGGGACGTCTTTGACCACGTCCGAAACGTCGACCACTTGGGACTGGCCGTTCAGCACGCCGAGGCGGAAGTCGTCTCCGAAGAACAGGAGCTTCATTGCACAATTGTGCCGGGGTCCGCCAGGACACGGAAGATCCTGTGACCTTTTTCAGGGTTTGGTGGCGGACAACTTGGGTCCTGTCGATGGGTAGGGGAGACCCCTACGACCCCCACAATGTCATGTCGACCAGTCGAGCGGGAATCCCGCCACGAGCGCGAGGTCGGCGGAGTCCGCGCAAGAGGTGATTACAATCGAGGGCCAGATATGCGGACATTTGAACGTCGCGGCCTCACACTTTTGATCTGTCTGACCCTGAGCGGAGCCACCGCGTGCAGCGCGCTCGGCAATACGGCGGCGAACTCGAGCGGACCCATCAAGATCGGCATGGTGACCTCGCTGACCGGTAACTACGCCCCACTCGGCACCAACGACAAGCTCGCCGCGCAGCAAATCGTCGACGGGGTCAATGCCAAAGGCGGCATCAACGGCCGCCAGATCGATCTCGAGATCGTCGACGACGGCACCGATCCGAACCAGAGCGTGATTCAGTTCAACAAGGTGATCGCCGACGGCGCCGTGGCCGTGCTCGGGCCGCCGCAGTCGACGGCCGACCTGGCGATCAAGCCGGTCGCCAACGACAAGAAGATGCCGACGATCTCGCTCGGGGCGGCTGACGACCAGGTTGTGCCCGTGACCCCGTACATGTGGATGACGGCGCCGCTGTCGAGCCAGGTGGCCAACGTCTGCGTCAACTTCGTCAAGAGCCAGGGCAAGACCAAGCTGGCGATGCTGTACGACACCAAGAACGCGTATGCCGTGGCCGGCCACGACGCGACCAGGAACGCGCTCGACAAAGCCGGCATCCAGCTCGTCGACGACGAGACGTTTGAAACGACGCAGACCAACTTCGCTCCGCAGTTCGCCAAGATCAGCGAAGCCAGGCCGGACTTCCTGCTGGTGTGGGCCACGGGTGCGCCGCCGGTGGTCATCACCAAGGGGTGGGCAGATCAAAACACCGGTATTCCGCTGATGATGACCGCGGCGGAAGCTTCGACGCTGTACGTGCAGCCTTCAGGCCCGGCGGCCGAGGGCGTGTTCGTCCAGGCCTCGATGGGCGTGCTCGGCCAGGCGCTGCCGGCGGCCAACAAGTACAAAAAGCTCGTCGACGACTTCGCCGGTCCGTTCCAGCAAGCCAACAACTACTACCCGCCGCAGTTCGCGTGGGACGGCATGGTTGCCACGTCGCTCCTGGTGGACGCGATCAGCCGCAAGGGCGCCACCAGCGACCAGATTCGAGACGGGCTCGACAGCATCGACCTCGACACGCCGCAAGGCCACTACACGTTCACGCCACAGAAGCACTCGGGCATGCCGGATTCATCCAACCTGATGTCGGTGGTCAAGGGCGGGCAGTTCGTGCCCGCGCAGGGTGTGACCCAGGACCAGCTCACCGCGGCAGGTCAGTAACCCGAGCTCGCGCGTGATCCTCGAAGCACAGGGGCTCACGCGCCGTTTCGGTGGCGTGGTCGCCGTCAACCAGGTCTCGCTGCGGGTGGCGCAGGGCGACCTGGCGGCGGTGATCGGACCCAATGGCGCCGGCAAATCGACCCTGTTTCACCTGATCAGCGGCCACCTGCCGGCCGACGGCGGACGCGTCGCGCTGCACGACCGTGACATCTCCAATCTAGCGCCCGATCAGCGCGCCCGCCTCGGTATGGCCATCGCCTTTCAATCGGTACGCCTGTTCCGAGGCATGACCGTCGTCGAGAACGTAATGGTGGGCGGACACGCCTGGACGCGGCACGGCTTCGTCAGCGCGTTCCTGCGCTTGCCCGGCCAGCGTCGAGAAGAGGCGGCCATTCGCGCCGAAGCCATGCGCGCGGTGCAACTGGTCGGCCTGGAATCGGACGCCGATACGCTCGCCGAGTCGCTGCCCCTCGGCGTACAGCGCGAGATCCAGGTAGCCCGAGCCCTGTGCGGGCGGCCGAGCCTGCTCCTGCTAGACGAGCCAGCGTCAGGGTTGCGCGGCGCGGAGCGCGAACGACTCGCCCAGTTGATCGAGACGCTGCGCGCCGAAGGCGTGTCCATGTTGCTGGTCGAGCACGACGTGGCGTTCGTGACGCGGCTGGCCGGTCGGATCACCGTAATGGATCGCGGCAGCGTGATCGCCGAGGGGACGCCCGCCGAGGTGCAGCGCGACCCGGTGGTCATCGGCGCCTACCTGGGCCAGGATCGAACGCGAGCGACGCGTGCTTGACGTCGAGAACCTTGTCGTGCGCTACGGGCAGGCCACGGCGCTGGACGGAGTGAGCATGCAAGTTGGCCGCGGGGAGATGGTCGCGCTGATCGGGCCAAATGGCGCGGGCAAGACGACGCTGCTCAATACGGTGTGTGGACTGCTGGAGCCGACGGGCGGCACGTACCGTCTGGATGGGCGGATCGCGCAGGTGCCCGAAGGTCGCCAGTTGTTCGCCGACATGAGCGTCGAAGACAACCTGCGTCTGGGCGCCTGGCGCGTGCGCAATCGCGATCCCGCCCGCGTGTTCGAAGTCTTTCCGCCGCTTCGAGAGCTGCGGCGTCGGGTCGCCGGCACGCTGTCCGGCGGCGAGCAACAGATGGTGGCGGTGGGCCGCGCGTTGATGGCCGAGCCGGATTTGCTGGCCGTCGACGAGCTGTCGCTGGGTCTGGCGCCGCTGGTGGTCGACGACCTGGCCGAACACGTGCTGCGACTGAACCGCGAGCACGGCATGGCGGTGCTACTGGTCGAACAGAATGCGCGGCTTGCCCTGGAGCTGTGCCCGCGGGCGTACGTCCTCGAGGCGGGACGCATCGCGCTCAGTGGCAGCTCCGCGGAGCTGTCGGGCAGCCAGGCGGTCCGCGCGGCCTACCTGGGCGGGGCCGCGGACGAGACGCCGCTGCCAGCCGCCGACGTCACGCCCTGATGCGGCTGTTCCTCCAGTACCTGGCCAGCGGCATTGCGACCGGCTGCACGTATGCGCTGGTGGCGACCGGGTTCGTGGCCATTTATCGCGTGACGCGCGTCGTCAATTTCGCCCAGGGCGTGTTCGCCGTACTGGCGGGCATGCTGGCCTACAGCCTGCTCGGCTTCGGCATGCCGCACATCCTGGCGGAGCTTGTCGCGTTGCTGGTGTCGGTCGTCGCCGGAGTGGTCATCGGCTTCATCGCGCTCGGCCGCAGTGGGACGCCACCCCTGGCCAGTCTGATCATCACGCTGGGGCTGGGGATTGGCTCGTACGCGATCCTGATCCTGATCTGGGGCGACCAGCCGATCTCCTTCGACCAGCTCAAGGGCAACCTGGACGTCGGCGGCGTGGGCATGCAAACGCAGTACCTGCTGGTCGTGGTGCTGACGGCAGCGGCATTCGGCGCACTTGGGCTGTTCTTCGATCACACGTACCTCGGTCGTGGACTCAGCGCCTGCGCCAGCAATCCGCGCGCGGCGCGGTTGGTCGGCATCGACGTCCGACGCATGGGACTGGTTGCCTTCGGAGTGGGGGGCGGTCTGGGCGGCCTGGCTGGCGTGCTGCTGACGCCACTCCAGCCAGTCGCGTTCGACTCGGACGTCGGCATCGCCATCAGCGGCTTCGCGGCGGCGATCTTCGGCGGCCTGGTGCGGCCCGGCGCGGCGCTCGTCGGCGGGCTGGTGCTCGGCGTGGCCGAAGCGCTGGTGGCCGGCTACAGTCAGGCGTCGCTGCAGAGCGGGGTCGCGCTGGTGATCATGCTCGGGATCATGGTGTGGCGTGCCAGCCGCCGATCGGTGGTGACCGACGAGGACACCGCCATATGAAGCGGGGTATCCCTGGCGGGTGGGCGACGGTCGCCGTCGTCGTCATTCTGCTGCTGCCGCTGCTGCTGCCGGAGGCGCTGCTGACCATCTTCATCTTCATTGGCCTCTCGACGATGGTCGTCTCGGGCCTGTCGCTGCTGATGGGCTTCGCGGGACAGGTGTCGCTCGGTCAGGCGGCGTTCTACGCCATCGGCGCGTACACCGCGGCGCTGCTGGCCCGCGATCTGGGGGTCCCACCCCTGGTGGGACTGCTCGTCGCGCCCGCGGCCACTGCCGGGATCGCCTACGTGGTCGGTCTGCCGCTGTTGCGGCTGCGCGGCCATTACCTGGCCTTCGCGACGCTGGCGTTTCAGTTGATCACGCTGTCGCTGCTGGGCGAAGCCAGGGACATCACCGGCGGCGACACCGGGCTGGCGGGAATTCCGGCTCTCGGCGTCGGGCCTGTACAGGTGCAGGGCGCGTTCAAGCCGATCGTGTTTGGCTACCTGGCCTGGGGTCTGGCGTTGCTGAGCGTGCTGTTCAACTACCACCTGGTGCGTTCACGACCCGGCCGCGCACTGCGGGCGCTGGCCAGCAGTGAGGCGGGCGCGCTGGCGGCGGGTGTGCCCGTCGCTCGCTACAAGCTCCAGGTGTTCGCGCTCTCGGCGGCATATGCCGGGCTGGCGGGCGGCGTGTACGCCTTCTACGTGTCGTACATCGCGCCGGGCTCGTTTCCGCTGGTGACGTCGATCGAGTTCCTGATTATGGCCACGGTCGGTGGCCTCGGGTCGGTCTGGGGCGCGGTGGTCGGCGCCACGCTGGTCACGCTGGTCGTCCAGGTCCTGCAGAGCCTGGGCACGCTGCCCGGCATGCCGTTGCGCGCCCCGGCGGTCTTCTCGTACGCGGTGTACGGCCTGGTCCTGGTCGGGGTGATGCTGCTGTTGCCCGCG
Source organism: Chloroflexota bacterium (assembly GCA_019247515.1). GTDB lineage: Bacteria > Chloroflexota > UBA6077 > UBA6077 > CF-72 > CF-72. Next base: position 21,051 of record JAFAOS010000061.1, read on the forward strand.
GGGATCGTGCCCGCCCTGCGATCCGCGCGATGGGCGCGCTGGCGACGGTTATGATGACGGGCTATGAGCGGACGTTCCTTCCTGCAGATTCCTGGACCGACGAACATTCCGGACCGCGTGTTGCGGGCGATGGATCGCCCGGTTATCGACCATCGCAGTCCGGAGTTCGCCCAGCTGACTGAGGACGCCCGCGTTGGCCTACGCAAGGTGTTCGGTACGGCCGAAGGCTCGCCGATGCTGTATCCGGCTTCGGGCACGGGCGCGACGGAGGCGGCCTTCGTCAACGTGTTCCGCCCGGGCGACCGCGTGCTGTCGTACAACTACGGGCTGTTCAGTGGCGGGATGGGCAACATTGCCCGCAAGTTCGGCTACGAGGTCGACGAGGTCCCGCTGCGCTGGGGGCAGGCCGTGGCGGCCGAGGACGTCGAGCGGCGACTCAAGTCGGACACGTCGACGAACCCGTATCGAGCGGTGCTGATCTGCCACAACGAGACCTCGACTGGCGTCACCGTGGATCTCGAGGCGATCCATGGCGCGATGGCGGCCTCGGGCCACGAAGCGCTGTTCGTCGTGGATACCGTCAGCTCGCTGGCAAGCATCCCGTTCCGCATGGACGAATGGGGCGTCGACGTCGTCATCTGCGGCTCCCAGAAGGGGCTGATGCTGCCACCTGGCCTGGGCATTCTCGGCGTCAGCCGCCGCGCGCTCGAAGTCGCCGCAAAGGGCGGCGGGTCGCCGCGCCACTTCTGGGATTGGGAGCCCATCCTGCGGGAAAACCGCTGGGGGCTGTTCCCGTACACGCCCGCGACGCTGATGCTCTTCGGTTTGCGGGAAGCATTGCGCATGCTCGTCGACGAGGAGGGCCTCGAGAACGTCTACGCTCGCCACCGGCGGCTGGCCGACGCGGTGCGCGCGGCGGTGCGCGGGTGGGGTCTTTCGGCCGTGTGCGAGGACCCGGCGTGCGCCTCCAACACGATTACCGCGGTGCGGACGCCCGAGGGCGTCGACAGCAACGTGTTCCTGAAGCACGCGCGCGAGCGGTACGAGCTGTCGCTGGGCGGCGGCATCGGACAACTGAGCGGCCACGCCTTCCGGATCGGGCACCTGGGCTCGCTCAACGAGCTCGAAGTGCTGGGGACGCTCGGCGGCATCGAGCTCGCCTTCAACGATCTCGGCATCGAGGTGGACATGGGCTCGGGGCTGCTGGCCGCCCAACGCGCGTTCAGCCAGACAGGCGCGCCGCAGCGACAACCGGAGCCCGCGCTGGCCGCCGACTGAGCCGCGGCTCGCGCGCTCAGGCCTGGCGCGCGGCGGAGAAGGCCAGCTCGAGCGTGAGGCCGTCCTGGATGCTGAGCACCGGGCCGGCCTTGGGCGGGGTCATGCCGAAATCGCTGATGTTGACGTCGGTCGTGGCGTCGCCGTTGACGCTGGCGCCGTCAAACTGAGCGTTGACCTGCCAGCTCGCAGCCTTCGTCACGCCGTGCACGGTCAGGTCGCCGTCGAGCTGGAAGGTGAGCTGGCCGTCCGTGGGCAGCGGGCTGGGCAGGCCCTCGGCCTGTCTGGGGACGAAGGTGGCCATGGGGAAGCGGCTGGTCTGGAGCGTGTTGCCCTGGATGAAGTTGTCACGGCGGCTTTCGTCGCTCTTGAGTTTGCGCAGGTCGACCTGGATCTGCGACTGATCGGCGGCGATCGAGCCATCGCGGTCCAGGACGATGGAGCCGCTGACGCTGGAGCTGGTGCCGACGGCTTCGCTGGGCAGGTTGCGGCCGACGAGCTGCTCGTGGGCGTGGTAGCTGGCGTGGCTGTTGTCGGCGTCGACAACGAGGGTCGTGGCGGCCGATGAGGGGATTGTGGCCGACGCCGCGGTGGCCCTGGCGGAAGACGCGACCCCTTCTGAAGAATCGGTCTGGGAAGACGTGGATGTGGCCGCGGCTACAGTGGCGGTCGGCGCGGTCGCTTCCGATGGGGATGTCGACAACGTGGCGCACGCGGTTCCGACCAGCAACGTGAGGGTCGCGAACCATCCGATGCGCGTCGATGCGGCTTTTGCGCTCATGCCTGTGCACCATTCTGAGAGCGTTGCCGCAGAAGCTCACGTAAATCCGCCAGCGAGCGCGTATTGAGCACGTGCCTGGGTTCCAGCCACCCGCGCCGCGCGCTGCCAACCGCCAGCCAGATGTTGTCGAAGTCGAGCGTCGAGTGCGCGTCCGAGCTGATCGTGCAGCGTCCGCCCGCGTCGCGCACGCGACGTGCCCAATCGCCGTCCAGGTCCATGCGCGCCGGATCGCCGCTGACCTCGAGCGCGCACCCCCGCGCCGCGGCCTCAGCCACCACTCGCGGCATGTCGACCGCGTACGACGGGCGTATGCCGAGCAGCCGGCCGTGGGGATGGTTCAGCGTGTGGACCAGCGGATTGCCGATGCCGCGCAGGATGCGCTCGGTCATGAGCGCCTCGGACTGCTTGAAGCGGCTGTGGATCGACGCCGAGACGTAGTCCAGGCTGGCCAGTGTCGGGTCCGGATAGTCGAGGGCGCCGTCCTCGAGGATGTCCATCTCGGTGCCGAGCAGAATCCTGAAGGGCGCCAGCTGATGGTTGAGCTGCTGGACCAGGCGACGCGCTTCTTCGAGCCGCTCCAGGCTCAGCCCGTTGGTGATGGTCAGCGAGCGGCTGTGGTCGGTGAGGGCCATGTACGCATACCCGCGCGCCCGCGCGGCGCGCGCCATGTCTTCCAGCGTGGCCACGCCGTCGGTGGCGCTGGTGTGGCAGTGCATGTCGCCTTTGAGGTCCGACTCCTGAATGAGGTCCGGCAGCGAGCCGTCGAGAGCTGCCTCGATCTCGCCGCGATCCTCGCGCAGCTCGGGCGCAATCAGCGGCAGGCCCAGCGCGGCGTACACGTCGCCCTCGGCAGGCGTGCTCAGCAGTCCGGCGTCCGAGACGATGCCCTGGGGGGAAAAACGCAGCCCGCGCGCCTCGGCCAGCGTCACGAGCCGCGCCAGGTGGGCCGCCGAACCGGTGTGCCAGACCATCGCCGCACCCCACCTGTGGGGTTCGGCGACGTACAGACGGACTTCGACCGAGTCGTACAGGCGAACGGTCACGGAGTCCGCGGCACGCTCGATCACGTTGACGACGGGTGGCAGGCGTTCCAGCAGGTCGAGCAGCGGCGTGGCGCCGTTCGCAGCACGCGCGACGAAGTCCAGCCTGCCCACAACCGTGTCGCACATGCGGCGTGCCGCGCCAGCCACCGCCATGTGGTCATGGTCGCCGAGCAGGTCGAGCAGCAGGCTGGCAGTCTCCCAGGCTGACTTCAGTCGCAACGAGCGGAGTGGGTTCCGCAGCGCCGGCATCTGGCTCAGCAGGTCGGCGGCGCGGCGCTGCCCCAGCGCGTCCGCAAGACGGCCATCCTGGCCAGCGCGCTCGACGTCGTCCAGGCTGGTGGCGCCGGTGGCGGTGTGGAGCGCCTGCACGCCGGCGGGCCCGAAGCCTCGTGCGCGCAGCAGTGGGGCCAGACCGGGTGGGTGCTCCTCGACGAGGCGTTGATGTGTGCGCATCGCGCCGGTCGACAGGAACTCGGTGACGAGCGCCGCGATGGCAGTTCCGATGCCGGGCAGCTCACGCAAGCGGCCGTCTCGAGCAAGCTGCTCCAGGCTTTCCGGGGCCGCGGCGACGCTGCGCGCCGCGCGCCGGTACGCGCGCGAACGATGTCCCTGCTCGCCGGAGACCTCCAGGCTCTGGGCGATCTCTTCGAAGAGTCGGGCAACGACGAGGTTGGTATCGCGGCTGGTCATGGGCGGCGAATGCGCTCGGGCACGATTTCTGGAATTTTTAACCGAGGCCGACGATGGCCACGCGTTGAAACATCGAACGACCGTTCGTTGACCGCCATTGACGGTCAGGCTACGCTGAGGGCAGGCCCACGGACGGGCCGTGGGGATGTGAGAGGGGTAGCAAAGCCGTGCGAGAAGCTGCGGACGTTTCCTCGACCTTCAGTACGTCAGCGCGCCGCTGGACCCGTCGTGGGTTCCTGATCACCTGGGGCGGCATCGGGGCAGGCGCCACGCTCCTGGCGGCGTGTGGGCCAGCCAATGCCCCAGCGGCGCCAACGGCGGCACCGACCGCGGCCGCGGCGCCCAAACCAACCGCGGCACCAACGACAGCGGCCGCCGCTGCGCCAACGACAGCGCCAGCCACAACGGCCCCCGCCGCGGTTGCGGCCGGCACCGGCCTGACACCACAGCCGCAAGCGACGCCTGATCCAGCCGCAAGAGACGGTGGCACGTTGCGCTTCCTGGCCTGGACTGATGATCCGCCCAGCCTCGACCCGTACGTAAACGTCAGTTACCGAGTCCAGGAGTTTTCCGCGTTCTTTTACAGCCGCCTGCTGCGATCGAAGAAAGGCCCCGATTTGAAGGCGCAGGCGTACATCATGGAAGGCGACCTGGCCGAGGCATGGGGCCCCGAGGCCGACGGGAAGACGTGGACGTTCAAGCTCAATCCCAACGCCAAGTGGCACAACATTGCGCCGATGAGTGGCCGCCCGGTCACAGCACAGGACGTCGCCTGGTCGTTCGAGCACTTCATGGCGACCTCACCGCAAAAGAGCACCTTTGACCAGGTTGACCACGTCACGGCGACCGATGACCACACGGTGCAGTTCGTCCTGAAGGACGTGTATGCGCCGTTTGAGGCGCAGATCGGCGGCCCCGTCTTCTGGATCCTGCCCAAAGAGGTGGTCGACGCCGATGGCGACGTCAGCAAGCGCACGATCGGCAGTGGGCCTTTCATTTTCGACAAGTTCGATTCCGGCATCTCATTCACCGGGCACAAGAATCCCGACTACTACCATCCAGGCGAGCCGCACATCAACGACTTCGTCGGCCTGATCATTCCGGATACCGCCACCCAGATGGCAGGTCTCCGAGCGCACGAACTCGACTACGCGATGATCCCGGACAACGAGATCCCGGGTATGCAGTCGAGCAATCCGGAAATCCAACTCACCAAGACCGAGTACAACCTGATCCCGTTCGTTTACTGGAAAGTCGACCAGCCGCCGTTCAACGATCCACGTGTGCGCCAGGCCGTGTCGATGATGATTAACCGCGACAACATTATTCAGGTCATCTACAACGGCGTCGGCTCCTGGAACAATGCGATCCCGTGGGCGCTGTCCGAGTGGTGGCTCGATCCGCACAGTCCCGAGCAGGGCGACACGGCCAAAAACTTCAAGTACGACCCACAGGCGGCGAAGCAACTCCTGGCCGCGGCCGGTTACCCGGACGGGCTGCAGGTCACGATGTTGTCGACGCCTGGTTACGGCAATGTCTGGGTGCAGGCCGTGGAGCTCGTGCAAGCGGACCTGAAGGCCGGTGGCGTCGCGGCCGACCTGCAGATGCACGAGTACGCCGACTACATCGCCAACATCTTTTCAGGCAAGTTCCAGGGCGGAAACGTGCTCGTCTTCGGGCTCGAGACGCCGTTCACCGAGCCGCACGACTTCCTGTTCAACATGTACCACCCGCAGGGCACGCGCAATCATGCGAGTGTCAATGATCAGCAGTTGACGTCGATGATCGAGGCGCAGGCGCGCGAATTGGACCGTGCCAAACGGAAGGCGATGATCTTCGACATCCAGCGCTACCTGGCGGACCAGATGTACTACCCGCCGGGCGTCGCGCCGTACAACACCCACGCCACCGCACCCTGGGTACATGACCTGTACGCGCGCGCCGACTACGGCTTCGGCGCGGAAATCGTTCCGAAGCTCTGGCTCGAGAACCACTAGGAACTGGTGAACCAGGACGCGTAAATGTCGCGATACCTGATCAGGCGGCTGCTGCTTCTCGTGCCCACGCTGTTCGGTGTGAGCCTGGTGGTGTTTGTGCTCGTGCGGCTGCTGCCAGGCGACGCGGTCACCCTGCAGTTGCAGGATGCCAAGTCCACGGCGGCCGACGAGGCGGCTTTGCGCAGTCAGTTGGGGTTGGATCGGCCGCTGGTTGCCCAGTACTTCGACTGGCTCGGCAACCTGCTACACGGCGACCTCGGGCACTCCTTCCGCTCGCATCAGCCGATCACGTCTGAGCTCGCGAGCCGCATCCCGGTGACGTTTGAGCTGGGCCTTTTGGCGCTGGTGATCGGGGCCATTGTTGCCACGATCATCGGCGTCACGTCGGCGGTCAGGCAGGACACCTGGCCAGACTACGTCGGCCGCAGCATGGCCATCGGATTGCTCGCGATCCCCGGCTTCTGGCTCGCCACGCTGGTTGTGACGCTTCCATCGGTGTGGTGGCACTGGACACCGCCGCTCCAGTACACGCACTTCACGACCGACCCGATCAAAAACTTGTCGATCATGATCGTGCCGGCGGTCATCCTTGGCCTTGGCCTCTCAGGCGGGTTGATGCGCTTGATTCGAACGCAAATGCTCGAAGTGCTGCGTCAGGACTTCATTCGCACGGCCACCGCCAAGGGCCTGACGGAGAACGCGGTGATCAGGGGGCATGCCTTGAAAAACGCGTTCATTCCAGCGCTGACCGTGCTCGGGCTGCAGGTAGCTTTACTGGTGTCGGGCACGGTGGTGTTGGAAAGTATCTTCGTGCTGCCCGGAATGGGCCGCTACCTGCTCGAAGCGGTACAGAACCGAGACTATCCGGCGATTCAGGGCCTGAACCTGCTGTTCGCCGCGGTGATCATCTTCACCAACCTGGTGGTCGACCTGATGTACGGCTGGCTCGATCCACGGGTTCGCTACACGTGACCGTTCAGCCGGCAACCCTCGAGCCACTCGCCGCCCCCCGCGGCCCAGCCGCGCAGGCACGGCGGGCGGCGGCACCCGACGTCCTGGCAGCCGTTGGCCAGTTTGCACGCCGGAAGCCGCTGGGCGCTATTGGCGCGGCGCTGATCATCCTGTTTCTGGTGCTCGCCATTGGGGCGCAGTGGCTGGCCCCATATCCCTATGACGCCGCGGTCGCGCAGCGGCTCCAGCCACCGTCGTTTGCGCACCCCTTCGGGACTGACGCGAACGGCCGCGACTTGCTGAGTCGCGTTATCTGGGGCGCGCGCGTATCGGTGACGATTGGCTTCGGCGCGGTCGTGATCAGCACCGTGATCGCGGTGATCATCGGCGTGACTTCAGGCTATTTTGGTGGCTGGTTCGACCTGGGTGTCCAGCGTGTGGTCGACATCTGGATCTCGTTTCCAGCGCTGGTGCTGCTCGTGTCGCTGGTGGCGATTGTTGGCCCGGGCCTGTGGAGCACGACCTTGGTGCTCGGCATCCTGCTTGCGCCCGGCACGGCGCGCGTGGTGCGCGGCGCGGTGCTGGGCATGCGCACCCAGCCCTATGTGGAGTCGGCGCGCTGCGTCGGCGCTGGCAATCTACGCATCGTGCGGGCGTACGTGCTGCCGAATGTAGCAGCGCCGATCCTGGTCCTTGCGACCACCGGGCTTGGCGTGGCAATTCTGGCGGAGTCGACGCTTGCGTTTCTCGGATACGGGGTGCCGCCGCCCTTTCCGACGTGGGGCTCGATGCTGAGCGGCACCGGCCGCGCCTATATGCTGCAGTCGCCGTGGCTTTCGATCTGGCCAGGGCTGGCCATCAGCGCGGCCGTGTTCGGGTTCAACATGCTCGGCGACGCCTTGCGTGATGTGCTGGATCCCAGGCTGCGAGGGCGATAAGCGCCGGCCAATGGGAGCGTGAGATCCGCAAAGGAGACCGCGGGCCGACACTGAGACGACTTCGAATGACACACTGTTCTGAACGACGAACCAGCAACACGAAGTGTGGAGATTGACGTGGACCTGAACTATTCAGCTGAAGACGAACAGTTTCGGCTTCGGGTGCGGCAGTGG
>JAFAOS010000225.1 GCA_019247515.1 Chloroflexota bacterium
GATCTCAAAGGCAGGACGATGGAGGGTGCGGTCGAAGGCTCACCACTGTCGTTGCTGACGGTAAGCGCGGTCACGGGTGCCGGACTGCAACCGGGCAAAGATGTCACGATCGGCTACCACGTCAAGGTCTACGCGGCCATGACTGTACTGGTACAGGAGCGCGGATTCGAAGTGGGCCGCCAGCATCTCGGCGTGCATACCTGGGGATCAGTGCCCCGTCGCTCCGGCGAGACCGGGCTCGCTCCGATGATCACCCTGGACTCCGGTTGGATCATCAAAGGCGAGTTGGAGCCCAGCGTCAGCGGGTACACGGCCCAGCTCGATCAACCGGTGGAGTTCCTGCTGCACGGGCGGGGCATGAGCGACGAAGGCCCGCTCTACATTCCGGCCGGTGACATCGAGCAGCACCCGAGCAATGACGATCCGATCCGTGAAAACACGGTGTTCGTGCTGAAACCATTTGCGTATCGCGTGGGCGATCCACGCAACGATTGGGAAAATGGACGCACGTTCGTGTGGGGCGACTCTGTCCTGGTGACCGCCAGTGGCGCGGTCCGACTCGGTTCTCGTCCACACGAGCTGTGTTCGCAAGAGTAAGAGAAAGGAGCAGTATGACCCTCACTGTGGAGTTACCGCGGCTGGATGCCGAGGCCGCGGACCAGGACCTTGTAGCGCGGGCCCGGAGCCTGTTCCCCCAGCTGCGCGAACGCGCCGCTTCGGTGGAAGAAGCACGCCGCATTTCAGAGAGCACCATTACGGAACTACAGTCGGCCGGGCTGTTCAAGCTATTCGTGCCACGCCGCTTCGGCGGGCATCAGACGTCCGTGCGCACCTTTCTCGACGTCAGTGCCGAGGTTGCGCGGGGTTGTGGCTCGACCGGCTGGGTGACCGCCCTGATCAACATTTGCGGTTGGCTGGGCTCGCTGTACTCGGAACAGGCGCAGCAAGAGGTGTGGGGCGCCGATCCGGATGCCCGGATCGCCGGCGTGCTGACGCCGAGCGCGACCGCAACCGCGGCGGATGGCGGCTTGGTGCTGAACGGAAAATGGAGCTTTGCCTCCGGCTGCCTGCACTCGAGCTGGGCAGTGCTCGGGCACCCGATTGTCGACGCGAACGGGACGATGATCGACCAGGGCCTGACGCTGGTTCCAATGCGTGACCTTCGTATTGAAGACACCTGGTACACCGCGGGCATGCGAGGCACCGGCAGCAACACGCTGGTTGGCACCGACCTGTTCGTGCCGAACCACCGCATCTTTTCCGTGCCACGTGCCATCGAAGGTGACTACGCCACTCCGTACAAAGACGAGCCCCTGTACCGCGCCGCATTCATCCCGCTGTTGAGCCTCATTTTGATCGGACCGCAGCTGGGTATGGCTCGCGCGGCGCTCGAAACCGTGCTCCAGCAAGTGCCGAAGCGCGGCATTGCCTATACCATGTACACCAAGCAAGCCGAGGCGCCGACCACGCATCTGCAACTGGCGCTGGCCGCGGAAAAGATTGACACGGCGCACCTGCACGCGTATCGTGCCGCGGCGGACATCGAACAGGCCGCCCAACGCGGTGTGTACCTCGACCGTCTCACGCGCGCTCGTGTGCGGATGGACACCGGCTACGTGGCCCGCCAGTGCCGGGAGGCGATCGAGATTCTGCTGAGTGTCAACGGCGCGGGCAGCTTTGCGGATGCGAATCCGTTGCAGCGCATGTGGCGCGATACTGAGACGGCCAGTCGTCACGCGGTGATCGGCCCGGAGATCAGCCAGGAGCTGTACGGTCGCGAACTCCTGGGCCTGGAAACCAATATCACCCCGCTCATCTGAAAGGAGACTCTTCTCCGATGGAGACTGTGCGCGCCGATCAGATCGGGAGCTTGAAGCGTCCGCCCGAGCTCATCCAGGCCTGGGGCCAGTTGTTCGCCGGCCAGCTCGCGCCCGAACGGCTGTCGGAAATCGAAGACCGGGCCATAGAAGCAGCTTTTCAGCGGGAACAAGAGACCGGCATCGGCATCTACACGGACGGCGAGTTCCGTCGCATCGTGTACCTGACCAGTCTGGCCCAGGCTGTGGACGGGTTCGTGATGGGCCAGGGCGACACGCTGCCATGGAAAGCGACCGGCGGCGAGGTACCGCGCGAGATGCAGGAGTTCACGCTGCCGGTCGTGACCGAGCGGTTGCGACTGAAGTTCAGGGTGTCTGCCCAGGAGTCCGCGTTTCTGCGCGCTCACGCACCTGGCCCCTTCAAGATTACGATTCCGAGCCCTATGCACTTCGTGAACGGCAGCTGGAAGAAGGGCATCAGCGATGCGGCGTATGCCACGCCATACGACCTGTTGTCGGATATCACCCGCATTCTAGCTGAGGAGGCGGCGGAACTGGCGCGCGAAGGCGTCCCGTACATCCAGGTGGACTCGCCAACCTATACGCAATTTGTCGACGCGGAGTGGGACGAGTGGTTTGCCGCGCACGCTATGGACAAAGATCGTCTGCTGGACGCGGCCATGGCGTCGGACAACGCCATTCTGGACGCGGCGCACGCAGGCGGAGCGGTCACTGGTGTTCACCTGTGCCGCGGCAACGGGATGGGCGCGTGGCTCTCCAGCGGTGGCTATGACCCGATCGCCGACAAGGTTTTCTCATTGCATGCCGATCGCCTGCTGCTGGAATACGACACCGAACGCGCCGGCAGCTTCGATGCGCTGCGTGCGGTTCCCTCCGACAAGCTTGTCGTGCTGGGTCTTGTCAGCACGAAAACCGCGGAGCTGGAGTCGCGCGACGAGCTGCGGCGCAGAATCGACGAGGCGTCGGCATTTGTTCCCATGGAGCGGCTGGCGCTGAGTCCGCAGTGTGGTTTCGCCTCAGATTTTCGTGGTAATCCAATCAGTGAAGACGACCAGTGGCACAAGCTCGAGCTGGTCGCCTCAGTCGCACACGAAGTCTGGGGCGGCGTCCCAGCAACAATCTAAGGACAAAGGAGCTCTCTCACTAATGGCACAACCATCGATCGCCCGCCTCGGGCATGTCGGCATTCACGCCTTCGATATCCAGAAGGAGCGCGAGTTCTACGAGAATGTCCTCGGGCTGCAGGTAACCGATGAAGATCCCAAGATGGGAATGGTGTTTATGAGTGCCCAACCCGAGGAGGAGCACCACGAGTTCCTGATCTGCGGTGGCCGCAACGTCGACGACAAAGACGCGCTGCTGCTGCAGCAGGTTTCCTTCCGCTGCAACAGCCTCGACGACGTGATTGGCTACTACAAGCGTTTCAAGCAGCACAACGTGCAGTTCGACATGATTGTCTCGCATGGGAACGCCGTGGGGCTGTACTTCCGCGATCCCGAGGGTAATCGCTGCGAGGTGTACTGGCCGACCGGCCTCAAGGCGCGCCAGCCATATCTGGAGATGGTGAACCTGGAGGAGGACCCCGAGGAGATCATCCGCAAGATCCGCGAATCGGTCGCCGAACACGGCGAGCAAGGCGTCGTCGACATGCGTGCTCTCCAGGGGCAGGACATCGCGGCTCCTGGTCAGTGAGCGGCCGCGGCGTTGTGACTGGCGCGTGGCGGGCCTCCGTCGCGCGCCTCGCCCGCGACCGAAAAAGCGCTGAGTTCCTTGCGACGTGTCGAGCGGAGCGCCAACGCCTCCAGGCCGAGTAGCACGTCGGCTTCGATCGGCACGAAGTTCAGATCGTGATGATTGGCCAGGTCCTGCCACCCGGCGGTCATGATGGCTTCGAAGAAGATAGCGTTCGCCCGTCCTTCACGGACTGCTTGCAAGCAGGATGCTGGACGCTCGTCCTCGACGTAGCCGCCACCCCAACTCTCCAGCGCTTTCCGCGAGATGCCGGCTCGATTCATGATTTCGTGGACAGCCAGACCAATGTGGTTCACCCCGTCATTTCCCGACGTGGCAATTCGCAGGCTGGGATGCTTCTCCCGGATGTCGGCGAACGAGCGGATGCCGGTGTTTGCTTCGACGGCCAGCACAATGGCGCTGTTCGGCTTCATGGTCGGCCGCGCGGCCTACGGTGTCGAAATACGCACCGGCATGGCGGACCACATCCGCGCGTTGCTCACGAACTACGTAACGGGGGTCCAGACTCCGTCGGCTCGAGGTTCGGGCACACTTGCTGCGAGTGGTCGCCGGGCGTCGTAATCGCAGTTGAGGTTGGGAGCCAACAGCGTAGAAGGAGGTGCGAGGAGTGGTACAGACGGACACAAACACCGGGACGGAGTGGCGCACAGTCTGCGCACTGGCGGATCTACCAGTAGGTCGTGTGCACGCGATCCGCTGCGGAGCCACCATTGTGGCCCTTGTCCGTGGCGCCGACGACCAGGTCTTTGCACTTGAGAACACGTGTCCGCACCGTGGCGGACCGCTGGCGGGTGGAAAGCTCGTCGCAGGCGAGATTGCTTGCCCGTGGCACGGCTTCCGCTTCGATCCGCGCACTGGAGCTGCGACAGTACCCACTCCGCACGCGCCGGCTACGTCAATCCCGGTGCGGATCGCGGGTGAGGACGTCCAGGTGTTGGTGAACTGAAAAGGAGGCAGAGAATGCAATCGCTGGCGGAGCTCGCGCTCAAAATGCATGAGAGTGTCGACCTCACCGACGAGCGTGAGGTGAAGAAGTTCATCGGCTTCACGCAGGTTGGCGAGAACCTGATCGGTGTACGTCGCCGCGCCACCAGGCTCATGGAGGAGGATGCCCTGGAGATTGGTCCAGGCGGCATCGTGACTCCAAGGCGCGACCCATTCGGTCTGTACATCATCTATGGTGGCACACCGCATCATACGTGCAATTTGTTTGGTTACTGGCACATCAACGACGTCGACGAGGTGTACATCACCGTCGGCGGCAAGAATCCTGACGACGAAGCCACGCGGCTCATCCTGATGCGCTACCCGAAGTCCGGCGAACGGGATATGTTCGCCTGGTACTGCCGCGAGTGTGTCGCGCTGTTGCATTGCTTCGTTCATGAGACCGGCTCGCTGGGATTCGAAACCTTCTGGAAGGCGGAGAGTGAAGCCGTCCGCATCTTCAACAGCGATGCAACACTGCGTCGGTGCAAGAACTGTGGCGCCGAGCATCCGCTTGGCTACCGGTTCATGGCCAACAAGAATTCGGTCGAGGAGGAGGCCGCCCGGCGCATCTGGTGATTTCCGGCGAGTTCGAACTGGTTGATAACGGCGACGGGACCATCACCGACAACGCGACGGGGCTGATGTGGGAAAACAAGACCCGTACTGGCAGCCTCCACCACGGGGACAATGTTCGTCGCTGAGGCGGCCTAGCGTTGCCAGAGTCCATGTTCCACGTCGCCCTGGACCACGATTGCGAAGGTGCCCCGCTGACCCTGTCGGGTTGGGGGATATGCAATGGTCGCGCCCGAGTCCTCGGCCTTCATCACCGCTTGGTGGATGTCTTCGACCGCGAGGTATGTCCGCATGATCGGCTGCTCATGGCCCGCGAGCGGCTTCCGGATGCCGACCAGAGTTCCGTCCGGTTGAGTCGCAACGCGCGCCTGCCCGAGATCGGCATCTGGGGGACCAAAAGAAAGAGCGTGCATGCGCTGATAGAGTCCAGTCAGGGTGTCTACCTCGTTGGTCACGATTTCTACGTAGTGAACGGCCATCTTGGAATGCTCCTCTTTCTGGCGTATGCCTCCGATCGTAGGACGCTGATGCAGTCCTGGTTCCGGTGCAGGCAACCACCTTCTGGCTCCCGAACCGCTCGCTGGAGGCAACCCAGGGTGATCACAATTCGGCACGGTCATAATGCCGACCCCGGCGCGCTGAGCGACGGGTGGGCAACGACCAAAATAGCACGACGAGGACGATTGCCCGGATCATCCCGGTCGGCAGCATCGGAGCTGGCCGCTCTGGGCACTGGGAGGTCGGTGAGCTCAGCGACGGCCTTCTGGCGTACCCAAGGTGACTGGTTGTCTGTCGAGCAGCTCCCAGGCTACGCACCGGAGCTCAATATTGAACATCACGCCAATCTTCGCCAGGTCGGCCTGGATGATCTGAGCCATGCGTGCCTTGGGGAGTTCCCACCAGCAGCCAGTCCATCGACAGGTCCTTTACCCCCGTCTGCTCGAACAGCGACTTGGCGCGATCCAGATCGAATGTGTAGAAGTTCTCCTTCGCCGCGTCATACGCCGGAGATGCTCGTAGCCACGGCAATGACTGCGGCCGTCCGATGCCCTAAATCACGGTTTCCGCGACGCGCTTGCGGTCAACGGCGTAACTCAACGCCTGTCGTGCCAGCTTGTTGTCGAATGGTGGCGTGGTCACGTTCATGCCGATGCAGTAGATGATGCCGCTATCCTGGAACGCCAGCGACTGAAACTCCGAGTTGGCCTTCAACCGGGTGAAGTCCGTCAGTGGTGGCGACTTGACGCATCCAGCGCTCCGTACTCGAACTGCGTCACCAGCGCTTGGGCGTCCTTCACGATGCTGACGCGCACCTCATCGAGGTACGGCTTGCCGGACTGCCAGCAGTTTCTGTTCTTGGTTAACTCGACGTGATCTCCCGGTGCCCATTCCACGAACGCGAACGGCCTGGTGCCGACCGCCTTGCTTTTCACATCCCGGCCTCCAGTGTGGCCTTGTCGACCATGTTGAAGTTGGCCAGAAAGTCATACACCAACGGCCGCGGCTGGTCGCTGGTCAGGACGACCGTGTTCTTGTCTGGGGTGTCGATGTTGGTGAACCACATCGACTGCGCGGCGAACGTGCCGGCCCCAACCGTGCGGTCGCGCACTCGGAGGAGGTTGTACTTCACGTCGTCACTGGTGAACTCGCGGCCAGAATGCCACTGCACACCCTTGCGCAGAGTGAGCCTGATGCGCTTGCAGTCAGTGCCGACATCCCATGTATCAGCTAGTTGCGCCACGGGCTGCAGCTTGTCGTCGAACGACAACAGTCGCTCGTACACCATCCACAGGTTCTCGAACTCGGACGGCTGGATGGCGTGGACATCCAGATTAGGCAAGTCGACAGCCAGGCCGGTTCGCAGCGTGCCGCCAACCCGTGGCTGGGCTGCTCCACTCGCGGCGGGGGTGGCCGTCCTAGCGCACGTTGGGAGATCATGTGTTTCCCCTCCATACTGTGGATGCGCAGGCTACGGTCGCCCTTCTCTCCCGCGAGTTTGCGCACGATGTCTCGCCGTGCGACGCACAGGCAACTGGGCCAGGCGGTCGGACTACCTGTGTAATTTGACGCTAAACCGGACGGCCTGATACGCTGCGCCGCCAGGGAGCCCGGCCGCGTTGGAGTTACGCGTTCAAGCGGGGAGTCTGTACGACGCGATCTCGATCTGCGACCGCGCTCCACAGGTGACCCGGCGTGCAGCGCTGCTGGCTCTCGCCTCGCTCGGTGGGAGCATGATCCTGTCGGCGTGTGGCGGTGATAGCTCCCGTTCACCAGCCGTCGCCACTGCAGCGCCCACCGCGCCTTCGGTCGCCGGCGGTACCGTTTCGCTCAGCACGCCGGCGCCGGCCAACCCCTCGGGACAGCCTCGTACTGGTGGCATCCTGCGGCACGCCATCCCGGCGGATATCACCACGCTCGAGCCTTCGTCGTTCACTCCCCAGGGCATGGAAACGAGTTGGCTCGTATTCGATCGCCTGACGTCCTACGATCAGAATTTGAAGCCCCAGCCGATGCTGGCCGAGAACTGGGACGTGAACTCGGACTACACTCAGTTCAAGCTCAGTCTGCGCAAGGGTATCCAGTTCCATACCGGCCGCGAGTTGACCAGCGACGACGTCAAATACACGCTGCTGCGTGTCCGCGACCCAAAGGTGACGACCGGTGCGCTTGCCGCGGTGAGCAATTGGTTCAGCGCGATCGACACTCCCGACAAGTACACGGTGACGCTGAAAGCTGACGCGTCCCGTCCGGCCTTCTTCGATGGCCTCGAGATACTGAACATCGTCGACAAGGTGACCGCCGAGGGGCCAGACGGCACCAGCAAGATCGTTGGTACCGGTCCGTTCGCATTTGTGGAGTGGGCCCAGGGCGACCACTTCACCCTTACGAAGAACACGAACTACTGGCAGACGGGCCGGCCGTACCTGGATGGCGTCGTCACCAGTGTGCGCAACCAATCGGCCATGGCATTGCAGCTCGTTGGGGGCAACCTGGATTCGCTGCGCACGCCCGCTATCGACGACTATGTGAAACTCAGAGCTGACCCCAACTACGTCGGCCTCGCTCATCCCAACCCGGGAACAATTCTGGAAATTGGCATGAACGCCAAGCGCACGCCCCTTGACGACAAGCGTGTTCGGCAGGCGATGAACTACGCGATGAACCGTGAGCGCTTCGCCGAGACCGCTTTCAAGGGCGTCGCACAGCCGTTGAGTTTGCCCTGGATGCCGGGTGCACCCGCCTTCGACCAGGCCAGGAGCAACTTCTTTTCCTACGATCTCGACAAAGCCAGGGCGCTTTTGAAGGATGCTGGAGTGACCAATCTTGAAATGAACGCCGTGATTAGCACTGCCCAGCCGGCACTGAACCTGTATATGCAGATTCTGCAGACCGACCTCGCATCCATCGGCGTCACGGTGAGTGTCAAGAGTGTCGAGCAGGCCGTATGGAGCGACTTGCTGGTAAACAAGAAGCCCGAGCACGACGGTTTCTGGGGAGGCAACGACAGCCTGACCAACGTACATCCAGCCGGAATCTTCACCTCCCCCGGCTGGCGCACCGTCAATAATCACTCCAATTTCGAGAGCGACGCGTGGAACCAGATCGTGACTACGGTGTCCACGGAAACCGACCCAACCAAGCAGAAGGCGGCGTTCGCCGCGATGAACGACTTCCTTCTGGACCAGGCTTTCACCACGGCCATGTCGACCAATCCCATTACCATCCTGACCAGTAACAAGGTCCATGACATCGGTTACCTGATGCACCTGGGCGGCATTTC
Organism: Chloroflexota bacterium; assembly: GCA_019247515.1. Classification (GTDB taxonomy): domain Bacteria; phylum Chloroflexota; class UBA6077; order UBA6077; family CF-72; genus CF-72. The sequence goes on from JAFAOS010000225.1 coordinate 8,932, forward strand.
GTTCACCGATACGTGGCTCGAAGCCTGATTCGAGGTCCTGCACCGAAAGTGTCCCGGCTCGCGGGCAGGAGTGCAATCGTCACTGGCGGAGTCGGCGGCATCGGAAAACATGCCGTGGGCCGCAGAAGTGTAGTTGTCCGAAATCCTTGCAGCACCTTGGAACATCGGCCACAGTTGATCGCGGATGATCGCGAGTTGAATGAAGCCGTCCGGTTGGCGGCTCGGCAAGAGCGGCGACGCGCAAGCGTGCCACCGGAACGTCTCCGTGGGGCGCTCACTGGCATCGGGTTGACGGTAGCACCCAGCGCAAGCACGCGTAGCATCCTGCGATGGATAATCCTGGCCCCACGTGCAGACTTGCTTGCGAAGATCGATGCCTCCCCTTCTGGCATGCGACTTGAAGGTGTTGAGCGAACCACATTCAGCGAACTGTGTCAAACATCGGTTGGAGTGCGGACTCGCGTTCGGCCACCCGTGTCAACTGCGCTGCCCATCGCGCCGCCGCTGCCGATCGTCACCGCGGCCCCGGAGGAGAACCCACACCGCGGGCACAACGCCAGCGCTCCAACGGGATGAACCGGGCGCTAGCACATCCGTCACCGTTGCTATGACTTCGTTGGCCACAGGAATGTACGGTGCGAAATGACCCAATGTCCGAGGACGGGCCAATTGTATTCATCACTGACGCGGTGCCAGCCGAGTTGATCGCCCGATGGGTTGTGCCATCCGTGAATATGTACGCGCCTGTGCCATGACTCCGGAAAGTCGCCCAGTGGTGGTTTCCTGGCCGATGTCGCCAGTTCCGCTCGGATCGGGGAACTCGCACGTGGATGGGGTGCCCATGACATCACCGAGTTGAGCCTTGAGGATCGCAAGGCCGATGTCAAACAGCCAAGGGTTTGAGCAATCTCCGAATGATGTGCACCCTCGCGTGTCATCTGGCCAACTGGCGGTCGCGGGTGTCGCGGCCCTGATCGCCAATGGGGTGGTCTACAACGCCACCGGCGTGCGCGTCCGCGCGCCGTTGCCAATCGCGACCAAGAAGCTGCTCTCTCGCTGGGTAGAGCGCCATCTGGAGAGCGCAGTATTGCGCTACCCTCAGGCCATGACCTCAGGCACACCTTCCTCGACTGTGGCCTCGGCGGAGCCGCTAAGCGCCACCCTGCACGTCAACGACTTCGACATGCACTACTGGGAGTGGCCGGGCAGTGGGCCAACCCTGGTGTGTCTGCATCCCTCAGGACACTACGGCCGCATCTGGGAACGCGTCGCGCAGCAGTTGGCGCCTCAGTACGACGTGCTGGCGCCTGATCAGCGCGGACACGGCGACTCGGGCCGGCCGCCGAGTGGCAATGCGGCCGTGGACTACGCCAGCGACGTCGAAGCGCTCGCGGCGGGTCGCAACCTGCAGCGGATCGTCCTGGTGGGGCACTCACTCGGCGCGCGCACGGCGATGGTGCATGCGGCGGAACACCCCGAGCGTGTCTCGCACATGATCCTCGTCGGCGGTCCGCACTTTTCGACGATCCAGCCGAGCGCCGACGTCGACCACTGGACCGGCAACGCGAACGCAATGCGGCAGCGCTCCAAGCAGCTCCCATCAGCCGATGCCGCCGCCGACATTCTGAGGACCAGCTACCCGCGCTTCACCGAAGCGGACATCCAGCACGCGGTGAAATACAACACCCAGCCGGCTGCCGGCGGTGGTCTCGAGTGGAAATACGAGCCCAGCTGGGTTGCTGACGGCCTGGTGCACGCCCTCGATGACCTGCGCCCCTACGCTGCCCGCATCCGCTGTCCGATTCTCATCCTGCGCGCCACCGGCAGCTGGGAGCTGACGGCCGAGCGCATGCCACACGTCATCCGCGTCTTCAGCAACACGCAGGTCACAGTCGTCGACATCGACGCATCCGCCAACCTGGAAGTAGAAGCCCCGGACGCGGTTGCCGCGGCGATTCGCGATTATCTTTCCACCAACTGAGGAGGGGCCGGTGCAACCAGGGCCAAAGCGCGTGCGGCGGCGCGCGGCGCTGCGGATGATGGCCCACGGCGCCGCGATGGTCGCGCTGGCGGCGTGTGGGACGAGCGTGCCCTCGTCGCCCGCGGTCAGCGTCGCCTCCCCAACCGCAGCGGCGCCGCCGGGCAGCGCCGCCACTGGGACCAGCGCGACCCCCGCTGCCGCCCCTCGCAAGACAGGTGGCACGTTGCGGATAGGCGTGCCCGCCGACATTTCGTCCCTGGATGCCCACACCAGCAGCAGTCTTCTCTCGATCACGCAGTCGATGGCCTTCGACCGCCTCGTAGCCTACGATGTGGCCGCCAAGCCGCGACCCATGCTTGCCGAAAGCTGGGACGTGACACCCGATTACAAGCAAGTAAAGCTGAACATCCGCAAGGGCGTGCAGTGGCACAGTGGGCGAGAGTTCACCAGTGATGATGTCAAGTGGAACCTGCTGCGCGGACAGGATGCGAAAGCGGCGACGGGCTCCTATGTCAACCAGGCGAGCTGGTTTCCGACGATCGAGACGGCCGACAAGTACACCGCCATCTTGAAATCTGATGTCTCGCGACCCGCCATTTTCGACTACTTGAATGTCCTCAATATGGTGGACCAGGTATCGCTGGGCGGTCCGGACGCCAAGACGATGGCGATTGGTACCGGACCATTTGTTTTCAAAGAATGGGTTCAGGGCGATCACCTGACGTACTCCCGCAACCCGAATTACTGGCGAACCGGCTATCCGTACCTCGACGGCATCATAGTCAACGTCGTGCGCGACCTGAACGCGATGTCCACGCGGCTGGAGGCCGGCGCCCTCGACGCCATCTATGGTCCGAACATCACTGAGTTTTTACGCTTCAAAGACGACCCCAGCTATCAGGCCCTGATCCCGCCGGGCCAGCAGTCGGGCATGGCGATGGGCGTCAACACGCTCTTTCCTCCAACCGACAACAAGCTGGTCCGCCAGGCGCTGAACTACGCGGCGGACCGCAAGCGCTTCACCGATCAGATCTTCAGAGGCATTGTTCGACCAGTGTCGCTGCCGTGGGATCCGAATAGCCTGGCGTACGAGGCTTCCAAAGAGAGCTTCTATACCTTTGACCTGGATAAGGCCCGCTCGCTGCTGGCATCGGTCGGGGTTTCCTCGGCAGAGCTGGATTTTCTGGCGTCGCCGAATACGCCCGAGTGGGACCTGATCTCCCAGATATACCAGAGCGACCTGGCATCGATTGGAATCAAGCTCAACGTCGTGAAGCTGGACCAGGCGGCGTGGCTGGACCAGGTGAACAACCGCAAGTACCACGGGTTCTGGGCCTCGACCATGGCCATAGGGACGGGCGAGCCGGTGAGCGGCCTGAGTCTGGGTCGGGCGACGGACCCGAACTCGAACAACGAGGGGTACAGGAACGACGCGTACACGGAATTGATCAATGGACTTGCCTCGGAGCCGGACGTGGGTAAACGTAAGGCTATGTATTCGCAGGTGAATGACATCTTGCTGGATGACGCGTTCGCGATGGTGGTGACGACGTACCCACCGAAAATGGTGGCGTCCACCAAGGTGCACGACCTGGTGACGCCGGAGAGTGTGCCCAGCAATTTCTGGCTCACGGACGTCTGGCTTGACTCGTAAAGCTCGGTTTCCTGCGCTGGTCGAAGGATTATTCCGGCGCGAGGGCCTCCACAATGTCTGGGTTCGACGTGTCCAACCGCTCCAGACCAGTGAAGTAGTAGGTGGCGTCACGATCGTGTTGACGATGTATGCGTTGCTCATGCCCGAGGCTTTGCCCAAGAGCACCGCTTCGCGCAGGCCTTCGCGATTGCCCACGATCGTGTGGTGATTGATGGACAGATACGGCATCATCTGGTTGAGCGCGCCACGGGAGCAGCCCTCCCACAGGTCCGGTGGCACTTGAGCGACATGCGTCCACTCGAGCCAGTGTCCGCACCCAGCCCAGCCCGACACGTCGCCGACGGTTGACTCGCACCGCGCCTCGACGCAGTCGCCGAGAATGACTCCGAGGGCACGATAGCAACATTCCAGGCGGCGAATGCCCGCGGACACTCGGGCGTGCATGATCGTTTCCGCCGCGCATCCGACAGTCGTGGAGCTGTGTCAGGGAAGGTACCTGATCGGTGTCATCCAGCACGGCGGATTCCGCAGTGCGGCCCGCGAACTTGGCGTAGCCCAGCCGACACTGCCGGCCCAAATCAGACAACTCGAGTTCGTTCCTAGAGCATATGCACTCGGCTCTCGCGCACGTGGCGACTGCCGGCCCCATAAGGTTTTCAAAAAGGTGCGCCGGGCAGATAGGTCGACCGACCCAGATGGCGTCTGGTAAGCATAAGCTCGTATCCCCGCGGGCGAGTCGGCATGCCCATGAGTCAGTTGCTGAACGAGGGTTAGAGCCAATGCAAGCCACAATAGGGATGGAAGCGGCCTTCGCCGAGGAGGAGGGATTCTCGTCGAGCCGTCTGGGGACGATCGGCGAGGCGATGCGTCGCCTAGACAACCAAGGAAAATTTGCCGGCGTCGTTTCACTGCTGGTGCGGCGCGGTCGCGTGGTGCATCTGGAGGCCACAGGCTTTAGCGACCTCGAAACTCGCCGACCGATGGACCGGGATGGGATCTTCCGACTCGCGTCCATGACGAAGCCGATCACGTCCGTAGCCGTCATGATGTTGTTCGAGGAGGGGAAATTCCTGCTTGACGACCCGATTGCCGAGTTCCTCCCTGAATTCGGTCAAGCGAAGGTGTTCCTTCGAGAATCGGCCAACGGTGTGGATGTCGCTGAGCTGGACCGTCCGATCACGATTCGGCACCTGCTTATGCATACTGCTGGTCTTCGGCCATACAGAAATCGGGAGAATGAAACGCTGGAGGAGAAAGTCCATCAGCTAGCCTCTCTGCCACTTGCTCACCAGCCCGGCGATGGCTGGACCTACGGGCATTCCACCGATGTGCTGGGCAGATTGATTGAGAAGATCTCCGGTCTTCCATTAGATCGCTTTTTCCGAGAAAGGATTTTTGAACCGCTCGAGATGTCGGATACGGCATTTGACGTGCCACGGGAGAAGTACGCAAGGCTCGCCAGGGTGTATACCCCCGATGAAGCTGGAGGGCTCCGGTACGGCGAGACACAAAATTCAGATCTCTCGGCACCGCCGATCCCTCCCCGTGCGAGTGGCAGTTTGGTCGCGACCGCGACAGACTACGCGCGCTTCTGCCAGATGCTTCTCAATGGAGGCAGCCTGGGCCGCGAGCGAATCCTTGGGCGCAAGACGATCGAGTTGATGACCGCGAATCACACGGGGGCGAAAAGGCCGTTTCCCCCATTTCCCGATTTCCCTATACGCAACGGCTTACCGTGCCATCCGGACGAGGGTCAGCACCGACCACCGCGGACCCGCGCTGGTAGCTCGCATCTGGACCCGCCTCCTCAAGTTCGCGTACAGGACCCCCAGTTCAGCCCCACCGCCCGCAACGGTGTTTCCCGGAGAATCCGCCCGCGCTCGTCGCCGCCTCCGGGTACGGTGAAGATACGGGTGGGGTGCAGCACCACATCCGCCATGTCCGGGTCGACCAGGTACGGTGCTTGAGCAGTTCGAGATGTTCGACCGAGGATGCGATCCCGGCACCTCAGTCTTCGAGCTGTCGCGGCGAGCGATTGCGCCGGCGTTACCGTCATTTGTAGCTCCGATCTGAGACCTCCAAGTTAGCTCGATTGATGCGTGCGGAAGCGGTCGACTGCCTTCGCGAACCGATCGACCGCGGCAGCGGAATACGGCGCAACTTCAACTATCATGTGTCCAACGCCAAGGTCCGCGTAGCCCTGCAATGTGCTGGCAAGGCCCTGTACATCGCCTGTTAGCGAAGGGCGCGCCGCGGGGCCGAGATCCGGAAAGTGCACCGCCGCCAGCGCCGTGATCTCGAGCGTGTCTGGATCACGTCCCTCGGCGGGGCATGCGGCGCGAATGCCGCGTATGCGCTGAGCGACCGACTCCAACTCGGTATCCCAGGCTGTATTCCAACTGTCGCCATACCGGACCGCCAGGCGCTGCATGCGCGGACCTGCCCCCGCAAGCATGATGGGTGGGCCCTTGACGCGGGGTCCGCGCGGCGCAAGCTCGGATTCGCGGGCGCTGTAGAAGGTGCCCTCGAAGTCCACCTGCCCATCACGGAGCAGCGGACAGATAATCTTCAGGGCTTCTTCGAACCGACCAGCGCGATGGTCGAAAGGCGCCCCGGTGGCGTCGAACTCGGGTTCGTGCCAGCCAGCGCCCAGCCCAAGGATCAGACGGCCGCCGCTCACCTCGTCTAGCGTGCTGGCCATCTTCGCGACCATCGCCGGGTTGCGGAACGGGACGCACAGCACGATTGTCCCGAGCTGGAGCCGCGTCGTTGTCTGCGCGAGCGCCGAAAGGGTGGTCCAGCACTCCCAGGTGGCGACCGTCGGCCGCTCGGGCCAGCGCAGGAAGAAATGATCATAGACCCAGATCGAGTCGAATCCGGCGTCCTCCATGCGACGCGCCATGTCCCGAATCTCCGGGTAACTCGCCGCTTGCCCGCCTTGTGTCCAGGCGCCGAGCCGCACCACTGCACCCACTTGCATCGCCAGAGAATAATTGACAACCCACCTGTCGCGGTCAGCCCGGCGTCCCGGAGCCCGACACGTCCAGGCCCCACTGCCCTACGATCGACAAGGATGGGCGGGAGGGTGATCTCGGACAAGCGGGCACTCACAGTGCTTGGACCGGTCGATCGCGACAGCCTGGGTTGGGTGCTGCCACACGAACACCTGACCATCGACAACCGCGTGCACGTCGAACCCCACGACGAGCGAGCCGTGGATGAGCCGGTCGGCGTGGCCAACCTCGCCTACGTGCGCACCTGGCCGCGCGCCCTGGCCGACAACATCGTGCTCGACGACGACGAAAGCGTCCTCGCCGACCTGCGTGACTTTGCCGCGGCTGGCGGACGGAGCATCGTTGAGGTGACGCCCATCGCCATGGGGCGCGACCTGGAACGCCTCCAATGGTTTGCGCGTGCCAGCGGTGTAAACGTGATCGGCTCCACCGCGTACTACGTGTACCGCGGACATAAGGGCCACGTCTCGGGGCGGACGGTGGCAGACATTGCCGAGGAGTTCGTCCACGACCTGACCGCCGGTCCAATCCGTTGCGGCGCCATCGGCGAGATCGGCGTCTCGGCGGAAGCATTCCCGGATGAGCTCAAGGTGTTGCATGCGGCGCTGGATGCCCAGGCCGCTACGGGCGCCCCAATCTTCATCCATGTCACCACCGTGCGCCCGGTGCCGTCACTGCTGGATGTGCTCCAGGCGAGCGGACGACCGCTCGACCGAGTGGTGCTGTGTCATATGGACTACGACGTGCGCGACCTGGCGCCACATCGGCGCGCACTCAGTATGGGCCTGGCGGTCGAACTGGACCTGTTCGGGTATCCGGCGTGGACCAACGCGAACTTCCTGCATATGCCAACCGACGCCCAGCGTGGCGAGGCGCTCCTCCAACTGGCGAGCGAGGGCTGGAGTCGCCAGTTGTTGATAAGTCACGATGTCTGCCAGAAGATGCAGCTGACGTCTCGCGGCGGTTTCGGCTACGCGCATATTCTCAGGCGTGGCGTGCCACTGCTGCGCACGCTGGGCGCCAGCGACGAGCTGCTGCAGCAGATGGGCGTGGAGACGCCGGCACACCTTTTGTGCTGGGCGTGAGGCTTGACACACGCGGCGGGGCGGCTACCATAGCCCGCATTATTGATAATTCACAATCGGCGCCAAGTCCTGTGCAGCGTCGCAAGCTGGGCGCCGAGGTTACCCGCGCCCTCCGCCAGGCGATCCTCACTGGCCGGTATCGTTCGGGCGATCACGTTACCGAGGCCGAGATCGCCCAGCAACTGAGCGTCAGCCATGGACCGGTGCGCGAAGCGTTGCGCGAGCTCGAATCGGAAGACCTGCTCGTCCTTGAACCGCACCGTGGCGCGTTCGTGAAGTCCTTTGCCGCTCGAGATATTCGGGAGGTCTGCCAGTTCCGATCGGCCATCGAAACGGCGGCGGTCAACCTCGCCTTGCCGGAACTGACCGAGTCCGACTTCGGTCACCTGGACGAGATCGTCGACGAGATGCGCACCGCGGTCCGCGGTGAGGACCTCGAGACATTGATCGAGCTCGACCTGGAGTTCCACAGCTGGCTGTGCCATCGATCGGGGAATCGTCGGATGTACGAGGCATGGCTGCGTCTGCTGTCGCCAGTCCGTTTGTTTCTGACCATCGCGGTGCCCAGGTATCTGAGCCCACACGAAACGGCGGAGAGCCACCCACCCATTGTCGCGGCGCTGCGTGCCGGTGATGCCCCCGCGGCCACCCGCCACATGGAGTGCAGCGTCCAGGCGCTCGCCGACCGCATCGCCGCGGGTCTCGAAGCACGGAGTGCCGGCTTCGCGCCGCGCAGTGATGTCGTCGAGGTCCAGCCCGCGCCCGCTCGCAAGGGTCGCCGTATGGAACCCCCGCGTGAGTTTGTTCTGACAGCCTCCCGGATCAGCTGAACGTGCGCCTTCTGCGTCAGATCCTATCGGCCCTCGGCGCTGCTTTCGCTTTGAGCGTTCTGGTGTTCGTGCTGATCCGACTCATTCCGGGTGACGCGGTCACGCTGTGGGTCGGCCAGGAAGGCTCGATGCCACCCCAGGTCCAGGACACCCTGCGGCGGATGTTCGGACTGGATGAGCCGATCTATCAAGAGTACCTGCACTGGCTTGTCGACGTGCTGCGCGGTGACCTGGGCTATTCGTTCCGCTCCCGCCTGCCAGTCGCACCCGCCCTGCTGGCGGCGCTGCCGTACACGCTCGAGCTGGCGATCGGCGCAACCTTGGTGTCAACGCTGGTCGCGGTACCTCTTGGAGTGCTGTCGGCGCTGCGGCGCAACTCAGGGCTGGACCTGTGTGCGCGTCTGCTCGCGCTGGTCGGACTCTCGATGCCCACCTTCTGGATCGGCGTTCTGCTGATCCTGGTGTGCAGCGCGGCGTTTCACTGGCTACCGAGCCTGACCTACACCGGACTTTTCGAAAACCCGGCCGAGAACGTGCAGCAAATGTTCCTGCCAGCTCTGACCCTGGCGCTCCCGCTGATGGCGGTGATGATGCGCATGACGCGCTCGGCGGTCCTGGAGGTGCTCGGCCAGGACTACGTTCGAACGGCGCGGGCCAAGGGTATCGCCCAACGGCCAGTGCTCGTAGGCCACACGCTGCCGAATGCCGCGATTCCGCTCGTCACCGTCCTTGGCATTCAGTTGGGGCAGTTGTTGGGTGGCGCCGTCATCGTCGAGCAGATCTTTGGCGTACCTGGACTCGGAACCGTCCTGATTTCGGCGATCACCCAACGCGATTATCCGGTTGTGCAGGGTGTCATCCTGCTGACGGGTCTGACGTTCATCTTCATTCAATTGCTGGTGGACATCAGTTATGGCTACCTGGACCCGCGGGTGCAGCACACGTGAGCGCTGTGTCACCGGTGCTCCAGCCAGCGCCGGCCATGCCGCGGGTCGAGGGCGCTCGCCTGTCAGGCCGCACACGGCCAGCAAACACTTTCACCCAATTCATTCGCCTGTTGCGACGCAACGTTCTAGGCGCAATTGGGGCGGGCATTGTGCTGGCGCTCGTTCTGATTGCACTGGCCGCTGCCTGGTTGAGTCCATTCGATCCAAATGCGCAGGTTGGCACGCGGCTGACGCCCGCGGCCCCGCCATTCTGGCTCGGACTCGACCAACTGGGACGCGATGAGCTCAGTCGACTGATCTACGGCACGCGCACGGCGCTCATCATCAGCACGTTCTCAGTCGCGCTCGCGCTGCTGGTCGGCGGCGGTCTCGGCTTGCTGGCGGGCTTCTATCGTGGCTGGCTGGATGTGGTGGCGATGCGACTGATGGACGTGCTGTTTACGTTGCCGTCCATCATCCTGGCCATTGCACTGGCCGGGATCCTGGGCGCCACGTTGCAAAACGTGGTGCTGGCCATTGCGATCGTCACGGCGCCGGGCCTGGCGCGCATTGCCCGCGCGCCGACGCTGGTTGTCCGCGAGATGGACTTCGTGATCGGCGCCCGCGCGTGCGGGGCCGGTGATCTGCGTATTCTGGCGCGCCACGTATTACCGAATGTCCTGGCGCCCATGATCGTGCAGGTGACCGTGTGCATCGCCGCCGCGATCATCATCGAGGCCAGTCTTGGCTTTCTCGGCCTCGGAGTCCCGCCACCGGCGGTCAGCTGGGGCAACATGCTTGGCACCGGCCGCCAGTTTCTGGAGCTGGCCAATGGTCTGACGATTTTGCCAGGTTTGGCGATCATGATCACCGTGCTGGGATTCAATTTCGCGGGAGACGGACTCCGTGACATCCTCGATCCGCGTTTGCGGACAAGCACGTAGTACAGGGGGTTGTGCATGACTGTTAGCCGACGAACGTTTCTGGTGAGATCCCTGGTTGGCGCGGGCGCGGCGCTGGGCCTGGCGGCGTGTCAGTCTCCAGCGCCCGCGGCACCAGCAGCCGCGCCGACCGTCCCACCCAAGCCGACTGCCCCGGCCGCGGCCCCGACGACAGCGCCGGCCGCCGCGCCGACGAGCGCGCCGACCACCGCACCCGCCGCCGCCAGCGCGCCGGCCACGGCTGCTACAGCGCCCCAGAGCGCCGCGGCGACCGCGCCCACGACCGCCGCCGCCGCCATAAAGCGGGGTGGCACACTCAACTGGGCCGAAATCGCCGACCCCATCAGCTTCGATCCACACACGCGCAGCAATGCGTCCGCCAGCAACCTGCAGCGGCTGATCTACGAATCGTTCACACGCATGGATCCGCGCACGATGAACACCCAGCCAGCGCTGGCCGCCAGCTGGCAGTACACGTCGCCGACGGAGCTGGTTTTCAATCTGCGCACAGGAGTGACGTTCCACAATGGCCAGCCGTTTTCGGCCGAAGATGCGAAATGGAACGTGGATCGGATGATCGATCCGGCCACCGCGAACCCGTTCGCCTCGTGGTACGCGGCTATCGTCAGCACCAGCGTCGTCGACAACAACACGCTCAAACTGACGCTGAAGTCCCCCGACCCGGTGCTGCCCGAGAAGTTCTCGGCGATGCGCGTCTCCGGGTTTGCACCGGCCGGTTCTGATCCGACGTCATTGGCCAGCCAGCCCATTGGCACGGGCCCTTTCAAACTGGCGAGCTGGACCCAAAACGACCAGGCAATGCTGCAGCGCAACGGCAGCTACTGGGACTCCAGTTTTCCATATCTCGACGGCCTGGTGGTGAAGGTGGTGATGGACGAGGACACGCGGATCGCCGGGCTGAGGGCAGGCCAGCTCGACTGGGGCCTCGTCTCCGCCGACGGCGCCAAGCGACTCCAGAGCACGCAGACGCTCAAGTTCATCAGTGGTCCGCAAGCCGTCTTTACAGTGTTCAAGTACAACCAGCGCTTCAAACCATTCGCCGACACCCGCGTCCGCCAGGCTCTGGACATGGCGATCGACCGCAACCTGGTGCTCAACAACGCGCTCGGCGGAGCAGGCGCGCTGACCGGTCCGATCCCGTACGGCTGGGCCGACTATGGCATTCCTCCGGACCAGTTGCCCTTCAAGCTGGATATGGATGGCGCCAAAAGCCTGCTCGCCGCCGCGGGGTTTGGCAATGGTTTCGAGGTGGACTGCGTCACGCTGCCCGAGGGCCAGTCGTCCAATTTCTACCCAACCATCGCGACCGCTGCCGACGGCTGGAAGCAGCTCGGCGTGCAGGTCAACATCCAGCCGATGGAGCTTGCGGCCTGGTTGGACAAGAACAATCGCAATGACTTCGACATGATCGTCAGCAACCGTGGCTTCCGTGGCGATCCTATCGACATCCTCATGCCCGCATTCCACACCGGTGGCGTCGACAACCAGGGCTACACCAATCCACAGGTGGATGCCTGGCTCGACCAGGCGACATCGGAAACCGACCGCACGAAGCGGCGCGACCTCTATCTGCAGGTCCAGAAACAGGTGATGGCCGACGCGGTCTGGTCGTTCCTGTGGGTGCCGGTGGAGACGGATGCGATGCAGGCGTACGTCCAGGGTTACGACCACGTTGCGTTCGACGGGTTCCGTGACCTGATGGCCGCGACATGGCTCGACAAGAGCTGAACCTGCACATCGGCGTTCACGTGGAGGAGGCACTCCTGAGGCGCATTCGCGCGCTCGTGCCGGGCGCTAGGATCACCTACCAGCCGTACACGCCGTATGAGACCGGGCACGTGCCGGCCAGCAGTCTGGCGGAGGCCGAGGTCTTGCTTGGCTATCACGTGGGGTTCGAGCTGACCGAAGCACCGCGTTTGCGGTGGCTGCACCTGGCGTCCGACGGCGTGGATCACCTGCGCGGCGCGCCGATCATGTCGAGCGACGTGCAGATCACCAACACCCGCGTCTTCGGCGTGCCCATTGCCGAGTACGTGTTTGGCTCAGTGCTGGCATACTTTCGAGACTTTCCGGGCATGCACCAGCGGTTCCAGGTGGAGCGCACCTACCCGAGCAACCAGTGGCTGGAGTACTGCGGCGACGAGTTGGCCGGCAAGACCATGGCGATTCTGGGCTACGGGGAGATCGGCCACGCGCTCGCCAGGCGCGCGCTCGCCTTTGACATGCAGGTTGTGGCCGTGCGGCGCACAGCCGAGCACAGCGAGATGCAAGACGGGGCAATGGTCCATCCACCGGACGCGTTGGTGTCTGTTGCCGCGCAGGGCGACATTGTCGTCGTGTGCCTGCCGCTGACCGACGAGACCGAAGGGCTCGTCGACGCGAGCGTGCTGCGCGCCATGAAACCGTCCGCGTATCTGGTTGCCGTTGGACGTGGCGGAGTCATCGACGAAGTCGCGCTGGCACGAGCCTTGCGCGAAAACTGGATTGCGGGGGCTGGTCTCGACGTCTTCGCGCAACGGCCGCTGCCGCCAGACAGCCCATTCTTTGACCTGCCGAACGTGATCCTGACGCCGCACATGTCGGGCATCACGCGCAACTTCCCACCCCGACTGGAGTGGCTGTTCTGTGAGAACCTGCGGCGTTACCTGGCGAACGAGCCGCTCCTGAATGTCGTCGACAAGCAGAAGGGGTATTGAACAATGAACGCACCTGACCTCTACGCGGGCGCCGGCCGGGCTTCGATCACGCCCCCACTCGGAATCAAGACGGTTGGCTTCAGCTCACGTGAGGGCGTGGTCGAGCGCATCGAAAGTGAGCTCACCTCGACGGCGATCGTCTTCGCCGCCGGCGGATCGAAGATGGCCATCGTCGCCGTCGACCTGGCCATTGCGCCGGTGGCGGTGGTGATGGATTGGCGGCGGCGGGTCGCCGAGGCGATCCGCAGCACGCCGGCCAATGTCATGATCAACCTGTCACACACGCACAGCGGGCCCCCGCTGCCGGGCGTGCCGCCCGAGTTCGCCTTCCAGTCCGAGATGATCGACCGCTACTACGCGGTCCTCGTGCAGCGCATCGTAGACTCCGCTCTCGCGGCAAATGCCAGTCTGCAACCGGCGCGCATCGCGCATGGCGAGGGCTCCAGCCACATTGGCATCAACCGGCGCGAGATGGGCGCGGACGGCTACGTTTTTCTCGGCGAAGATCCGAATAAACCCATCGATCCGGTTGTCGGCGTGGTGCGCGTGGACGATCTGGAAGGTCGACCCATCGCCACCCTGTTCAGCTACGGCTGCCACACGGTCGTCGTCGGTCCCAACTCGAGAGTCGCCTCGCCGGACTTCCCGGGCGCCTCGCGCGATGCGATCGAACGCGCAATGGGCGGACTGAGCCTGTACCTGCAAGGCGGCGGCGGTGACATCATGCCCGTCGGCGGGATGGGCTGGGAGGAGGACTGCCGCGACAGCAAGGACCGCCTCGGGCTGGCGCTGGCCGGCGAGGTGATCAAAGTCGCCGCCGGCTTGCGGACGAACGCCCGCCAGGGTGAACGGACGTGGCTCCCGTCGTTGCTTGGACCAGGCATGACGCTCACGCCGTGGATTCCCGTCGAAGGCCATGCGGTCGAACACTTCGAGGCGACCTCCGAGACGATCAGCCTCGATCTGATCCCATTTCCCAGCCTCGAGGAAGCGCACCGTCTGCGCGCGGAGCGACAGCGCGACCTGGAGGAAGCCGAGGCATCCGGCCAGGAGCGGCGCGTCATCATTGGCAACCGTTTCCTGGCGTGGAGCAACCGGCTGGTGCAGGCGGTCGCCGACCAGGAGGCCCCAACAGCGGACTTCGAAGTACAGGCACTGCGTATTGGCGACGTGGCGTTCGTGTCGCTGAGCGCCGAAGTCTTTTCGCAGACAACGGTGGAGTTGCGCAAGCGGTCGCCGTTCGAGCACACCATGGCGCTGGGCTACAGCAATGGTGTGCTGTCGTATCTGCCACGGGCGGAGGACTACCCGGTGGGTGGCTGGCGCGTCGACGATCGGTATCGGATTCCGGACCTGGTCTTCCAGGCGTACCTGCTGCCGACAGGCCTTCGCCCGGACTCGGAGCAGCGCGCGGTGGACGCGGCTGTCGGTCTGCTCGATCGACTGCGCGAACCTGCCGCCGCCGCCACGGGTGGCCGCTGATGGCGATCGTGTCACGCGACCGGGTCGCCCGCCAGTTCGCGGAACAGCGCCGGCGAGCCATTGGCCTGTACCGACGCGCCAACGCGGCGATGGCTGGCGGCGTGGGCCATGACCTGCGCTACAACGACATTGCGCCGACGTATGTGACGCATGCGCGCGGTTCGCACAAGTGGGATGTCGACGGGAACGAGTACATCGACTACGGCATGGGCAATGCCGCTCTGCTGCTCGGGCACGCTCACCCGGCCGTTATCGAGGCGGTCCAGCGCGCGGTGCCCAACGGTCTCCACTTCGGCAACGACCATCCGGAGATGCTGGACTGGGCGGAGTTGATCCAGTCGCTGGTACCGTCCGCCGAACGGGTCCGCTTTACGAACTCCGGCTCTGAGGGCGCCACGCTTGCGCTGCGACTCGCCCGCGCCTTCTCCGGACGCGACAGGGTCTTGCGACTGGAAGGGCACTTCAGTGGCTGGCACGATGCGGTGGGCAGGGGCGCCGCGCCACCTTTCGATGCGGCAGTTTCACTGGGCATTCCGGCGGCAACCCTGGCGGCAACCGTCGTCGTACCGGCCGACCTCGCGGTGATCGAGCGAACACTGGCGGACAACCCGGATATCGGCGCCCTGATGCTGGAGCCGTCCGGTGGTTCGTGGGGCACGGTCCCGCTGACACACGCGTTCAATCGTTCGCTGCGCGAGCTTACGCGCGGCCGCGAGGTCCTGCTGGTGTACGACGAAGTCATCACCGGGTTCCGCTACAGCCCCGGTGGCTATCAGGCCCTGATCGGCGTCGTGCCGGACCTGACGGTATTGGGCAAGATCGTCACCGGTGGTTTGCCGGGTGCCGTCGTCGCCGGGCGGGCGGACATCATGGACCTGTTCGCGTTCACCGGCGACCCGCGACACGACCGCTACCAGCGGGTCACGCACCAGGGGACGTTCAACGCCAACCCCCTGACCGTCGCGGCTGGCGTCGCCACGCTCCGCCTGGTCGCGGACGGAGCGCCTCAGGCGCGGGCGGACCGGCTCGCCGAGCAACTGCGAGCAGGCATGAACGAGTCGCTGGTGCACCATCGGGTGGCGGGCTATGTGTACGGCGATTCGTCGGTGTGGCACGTGTACGTGCAGGCGTACCCGGGCACGGGCGCTAGCAGCCTCGACCAGGTGCGCACCAGCGACGCGAGCACGCTCAAGAGTATCCCCGCGCCGGCGGTGACTGCGTTCCAGCGCCACCTGCAAATCCGCGGTGTTGACGTCTTGTC
>JAFAOS010000227.1 GCA_019247515.1 Chloroflexota bacterium
AGATCTTGAACGGTGCGATCCGAAATGACCAGGTGTGGGCCGATCTTTTTGTTGGATAGCCCGTCGGCGATCAGCGGGGCGAATCCGTCTTGCGCCGTGCCCAGCACGTTGATCCCACGTCGCTCGAGGCTGCCGGTGCATGTCACCCCTACAAGTTTCAGCGCGCGTTTCGCCTCGCCCAATAGCGGTCCCACCATGAGCGCGAGCGTCCTCAAGCTCACCCCGGATGCGGTTCATTGAGACCGACTGCTGTCCAGCTTGGCATCGACTGGATCAGTTCAAGTTCGAAAACCTGGACCGTCATCGTGCACAACGCGCAGCGGGAGTCCCTCCAGCTACCGCCAGGCAAATTCGAGGCCGTCCAACTCCACATGGAGGAGGACATCGTCAGAGCCGATGGACATACTCAGCATGTGAGCTGGAACGAGTGGTTCGCGCAGCCACGACCTTGACGGGCCTCGCACTCATGAATGACTCACCCAGTTGTCTCGCCCATCTCCCAGCAGGCCCAGCAGCCAGAGCGCGCCGATGGCTGCGATCGCCAGCAACAGATCCACCGACGCTACCGGTGCATCATCCGCGATGCCCTCGAGTATGACTGCGCCAATTCCGGCCAGCAGACTCAACATCGGCGCACGCCGCAACCACGGCTCCCGATTCATCTACACACCGGCTGACACAGCGAAGCTCTCACTGGACCGCAGATGACATAGACCAGCATGCGGAGCCACAAGTTGGATGCGAGGGTGGAGCGCGCCGCGCACCTGAGGATCGTCGCTCAGTGCACCGAACGGGCCGCCCGCGAGCGCCTGGCGGTCCACGCGCAGCACGCAACCATAGGCTTACCTGCTATCGCTGTCGCGTGTCGACCAGCCCCTCCGTCCAGCCGCGTGCGTGAATGACCTCAACCGTCTCGCGCGGCGTCTTCTCCGAATTGTCGAGCCACAAGCCGATACGCCGCGTTCGGGTATGGATCTCCTCATCCAGCCATTCCCATTGTTCCCACAGCCGCGTGCCACGCCCTGCCTCGCGTCGGCGCACCACCTCCCAGCGCGGCGTGAGCATGACGAAGACGAACCGCTGCCCGGCCAGGTCGGCCAGCAGCTCCTCGACTCGCGTGCCGATGACCAGATCGTCGATGACGGCCGTGAAGCCGGCGTTGACGAACGACACACCCAACAGGCATGCATGTTTGAGTCGCAGCCGTAGTTGCGCCAGCGCGGCGTCGGATGGCAGGCGGCCTTCCGGCCAGCGGCCGCCGCGCACGATCATGTGTTGCAGGACGTCCGCTGAGATCCAGGCTCCTCGCTCGAAGTCTTCCGCGAGCATGCGCGCAACCGTGGATTTCCCCGCGCCTTGTGTGCCTGAGATGACCACCAGGGTCGGTACGGCGGCGCTCACAGCCGGCAGCGTACCGCGTTGGCGCTCTTCGGCCCGCTGTCATTCAGCCCATCTTCAGGGCGGTGCCTGTGCTTCACGAGCGGCCTCGTGGGGGCCGCCGCTTGCATCCTTGAACACGTGTCAGTACTGGTGCCCCTGGATCACGAAGCGATGCAGATGGTCGTCGCTCCCACCAAAGGTGACCTCAGGGTTCGGTGCACGTCGGCGATGATGCTGTCGCTGCGGACGAGCAGGCGTCGCCAGATCAGCGGGCGGACGCCGTGCAGGACGACCCGGAGTTGATAGACGACCGGGGTAGGCTGAGGCTGAAGCATGGCACGCAAGTCAGGGCCGGATGCGCGCAAGCGGCTGGCGGCGCGGATGAACCGGCGCCTAGCAGCGGGTTGGACCACCGACAAGGTCCGGTCATTGTCGACCGAAGCCATCCTGGAGCGGCTCGCTGGGTTCGGCATTGACCCATCGGCCGACGCGTTTGTGGACCAGGCGTGCCACACGTCCAGCCACCGGTCGCACGCTCGCACGAGGTCATCGTTGGTCCACAGGGATTCAAGCTGCATTTCCGAGCGGACGATGTTCGGGTGCGCGATGTCGACGCGCGCTTTCATGGCGCGGAGTATTTCTTCAACTGGTGTCAGGAGTTCGAAGGCGAGCTCGTCCACGAGCTGGAGCAGACCGGCCGCTTCCTTCGCCCAGCTGAGCTTGGCGCGGTGCTGCCGGGTGCGCGCTGAACACCGCGGCGGCGGGCTTCACCGGGGTCGAGCGGCAAGCCGATGCATCGCCGGAATGGTCGTTGTCAGGGTGTTGTCAAGGGCCTGTGCATGGTGAGCCGCCGTGCCCAGGCGCAGACTGACCGCTGCACCGCAATCCGACACGGAATGGGGGCTAGTCCCCTCGCTCGGCGCGTCCCGGGCGCCCATCCTCGAGCACGGCGCACTGCTAGGGAGGAACCGTACGGAGCGCGGCAGGCACGATCACCGTTCTTGACACTTGCACCACGCCAGGCAATCTGTTCACTCCGCCCACTGGGCCGACACCGCCCGTTGGGCCACCGTAGCGAAAGCACCAATCGGATGCAAAGGATCAGCTATGCACACCCCTCTCTCCGATACCCAACGGCCTGACGACCGTATCGAACACTCCGACAACCATCGCGCATCAGGTATCCCAGCTCCAGCCGTGGATCACGACGGGCGACGGGCTGGGGCCGGTCCACGCGCCATCGACCCGAAGCGGACCGTTCACCGGTGCATCGGCCATCGTTGGCCGCACAGTGTCGGTTACAGGCACACCAGGCTCGCCAGGGAGCACACCGCGGCCGAGGCGGCCTTTGTCAGCCGTCACCCAGCCTACGCCACCACCGCCGTCATCGACGCGCTGCGTGCCTCTGAGTACAGCCGGTTCGATGCCCAGGGGCATACGTACCTCGACTACACCGGTGGTGGTGTGTACGCCCACTCCCAGGTGAAGGCGCATGCCGACCTCCTGGCGCGCAGCATCGCTGGTAATCCACACTCCGGCAACCTGCCGTCGCAGGCGACGACCGCCTTGATCAACCGCGCCCGGAGCCGCGTCCTCGAGTACTTTCGCGCCTCGCCCGACGACTACGAGGTCATCTTCACGCCGAATGCCACCGGCGCCTTGAAGCTGGTCGGGGAGTCTTATGCGTTCGCGCCTGGAAGTCGGTATCTGCTCACCGCGGACAATCACAACTCGGTCAACGGCATCCGTGAGTTCGCCAGACGCCGCGGCGCCGATGTGGAGTATGCCCCTATTGTCGAACCCGAGCTGAGGCTCGATGCCAGCGCCCTGGCGGCGCTCCTGGCGAAGCCGGCCGACGGCCCGAAACTGTTTGCCTACCCGGCCCAGTCCAACTTCAGCGGCGTCCGTCACTCGCTGGAGTGGGTGGCCGAGGCCAGGCGGCGCGGCTGGGACGTCTTGCTCGACGCGGCGGCGTTCGTGCCGACCGCGCGACTGGACCTGAGCCGATGCCAGGCGGATTTCGTGCCCCTGTCGTTCTACAAGCTGTTTGGCTATCCGACCGGGCTCGGCGCCCTGCTGGCGCGACGAACGGCGCTCGATCGTTTGCAGCGCCCCTGGTACGCCGGTGGCACCACCACGCTGACATCCGTCTCGGCGGCCGAGGCGGAAGGTGGCGGGTTCTCCCTGAGGCCGGGCAGCGCGCGGTTCGAAGACGGGACGGTCAATTATCTGAGCATCCCGGCGGTCGAGATTGGCCTGGACTGGATCGCGTCGATCGGCATCGACACCATCCACCTGCGGGTCGACCTGCTCACCGGCTGGCTGCTCGAGCAGCTGCAGCAGGTGCGGCATGCCAATGGCCAGCCCGTGGTTTGCGTGTATGGTCCGCGCGATACGCGCGATCGGGGCGCCACCGTCGCCCTGAACCTGCGCGACCCGTCCGGCGCGGTCTGGGATTGCTGGCACGTCGAAGCGCAGGCGAACGAGCGCAAGCTGTCGGTGCGGGCCGGCTGTCACTGTAATCCGGGTGCACGGGAAGTCGCGCTCGGTTACCCGCGCGCGCTGTTGGTCGCGTGCTTCAAAGACAAGGAACAGCTGAGTTTCGAGGAGTACGTGCGAGCCACGCGCGACTGCCGAGACGGCGTCGTGCGCGTGTCGCTTGGGGTGGCCTCGACCTTCAGCGATGTGCAGCGGTTCGTCGCGTTCGCGCGTTCCTTCATCGACCAGCAGGCGCCTCCGGACCGGCGCGCAGCATTCACCTCACGGCTCGCGCCACTGGTCGCGGCGAACGGCTCACAGCCATGATGACGCTGCCCGCGCCTGAGAGTCAGCCGCGAGTGCTGGGCGTGTATGCCCATCCCGACGATGAGGCGTTCTGCACCGGTGGCACGTTCGCGCGCTACGCCGCTGCTGGCTGCGAGGTCATGGTGGTCAGTGCGACGCGCGGCCAGGCCGGCCAGATTCGGTGCGCCCATCTGGCGACCCGAGACACCCTCGGTCAGGTGCGCGAGGCGGAGCTGCGCCTGGCATGTGCGCGACTGGGCGTCAAAGACGTCGAGTGCTGGGACTACCTCGACGGGATGCTGGCTGAGATCGACGCGGACGAGCTGGCGGCTCGCGTCGCCCGGATGGTGCGCGCCTATCAGCCCGATGTCGTCTTCACCTTCGGCAGCGATGGCGCCTACGGCCACCCGGACCACATCGCGATCTCCAGGGCCGCCACCGCCGCCTGCTCGAGCAGCGGAGGGAGCGTGTCCGCCCTGCCCAGGCTGTACCACGCCGTGTTCCCACCTCGACGCCGTCGGTTGCGGGATCACCTGGTCAGGTGGCTCTCCGAGACCGGGCCCGACTTCAGAGGCGACCCGGAGTTCGTCCACGGGTTGCTGCTCCTGGCGGAGGAAGCCTCGGCGCTGCGGTATGTCGACGATCACCACGAGGTCAAATGGTTTCCATCGGGCTTTCGGATCGTCGAGCAGGGCGAGCCGGCCACCGCGCTGTACCTGCTGCTCGCCGGCCAGGCAGATGTCGTGCGCGAGGACGCCCAGGGGCGGCGCGACCTGGTCAGCCGCCTGCAGCCCGGCCAGTTCTTTGGCGAGCACGGCATCGCCTGGCAGAAGCCGCGCACAGCGCACGTCATTGCCGCCGAGGGTGCCACCTGCCTCGTGCTCAGGCCACGTCAGCCCACCCTCTTCGAAGCTCGAGGCGCAGGAGCCCACCCGCCGTCAGTCGGGACCCACGCGGACTCCGCTGGCGATGACGACGGTGCTGCGATTCGCCTCGAGGTCGACGACTTCCTGCATGCGAAGCTGCAGGCGCTCGCCGCGTATCGGAGCCAGTTTCCGATAGAGCCAGACATGCTGCCAGAATCGATTTTCCGCGACCTGTTCGGCGTGGAGTACTTCCTGCCGGTGCAATCGTTGTCCCAGGTCGACGCGAGCGAAGCGACGGGCGTGTCGCATGCTGGTGCAGCGAGCGAGTGCGCGACGCCCTTTGCGCTCGTGGCCTGAGCAGGCCCAGATTGGTGGTGTACGACGACGATCTGGAAGAGTTGAGCGGCTCGCGCCAGGCCGATCGCAGCGCCAGGCCGATCGCAGCTCGACGCGCCACGCCGATCGCGGTATGAGGCCGAGCAGGCGTGACCGGTCACGGCCGTCGCCCGCCTGCACTCCGACGCGGCGCTCGCCTGACGAACCTGCTGCGGCGAGCCGCCCCGGCGCCCCCTGGCTCACGACGAGCGACCACGCAGCGGCTCCGAGCGCGGCGTCAGATCCAGGATGGCGGCGACCGTTTGTGGGAAGGGGATTGAACGCCTGGACGCTACAGGCGTCTTCGGAAAGCGGTACGCACCGCTCTGATCCGCAACGTGGGGGCTACCCCCCTGTCGTGGATCGCGGCGCCACTGGATGCTGTGCGGAGCGGACGTTCCAGATGCACATCATCCACAAACGGAGTTGACCCATGAACGCAGTTGGTTCTTTTGTTTCCTTGCGGCGCGCCGCCGTCGCGCGCGTGTTCGCCCCCGTGGCGCCAGGTGCGCGGTACCGGCGAGGGGCAGCGCTGCTCGCCGCGGTCTGTGCCCTCACCGTCGGCCCGGCGCTGGCGCTGGCCGACCCAGTCCCAGGCACCAGCCCCAGCGACGGCGACGGCTCGGTCGCGCATCATTATTTCCCGCTGCAGAACTCGGTGACCGGGCTTTGCCTGACCGACCTAGGCTTCGTCCACACGGAAGTCTGCAACAGGTCCAGCAACCAGTTGTGGTTTTACGCTACCTCCGCTGATTATCTTGTCAACCTTCACACCAACCAGTGCCTGGAGAACGACGGCTATGACAACGGCTACGGCAACCTCCACACGGCCGTGTGTAATGGCACGCGGTCCCAGATGTGGGGCGGGGGGCCGGGCGGTCCCGGCGGTTACTCGCTCTACAACGCCCAGACCCGTCTCTGCCTCGAAAGTGACGTCAACGTCTCCTCGGACACGTACGGCCCCGTCTCCGGCAACGCCTACGCGCAGGCGTGCGCCCCCGGGAACTGGCAGTCCTGAACTAACCCCTCGCCAGTTCCTGACGGCGGGCCGCCAGGGTGACGACGCGGACCAAGCACAGCGGCCCGCAACCACCCGTTCGCACCAGTCTGGGTCGGGGTCATGAGCGCCCACCGAGCCGGTCGAGGACGCTTCGGGGCGTCCTGCGACGTATGGCGATGGCGCGCCGGGTGACCGTCCACGCGTTGCCTCGGTTCTGCGGCCCGAGCTGGGGGCCGTATGAGCATCCCTGGCATGGCGGAACGCCCCACGGGCGGGCGGTGGCCGGACCACCGCAACTAGGTTCATCATCGGGCGCGCAGCGCCCGCCAGGCCAGCCTGCGTGGCATGAAAAGCTGTCCGCGGAGTTCAGGGGCGGGCGGGACTGAGCTCGACGGACGGACGCAGAGTGCGGAGGCGGTGGGGGAGCTAGTCGACCCCCGCAGCGTAGCATCCTCCTACCGCGTGGTGCCCGCGCGGACCTGCGGCAGCAAGCGGAGGATCGCGGACAAACCTGGCGCTTGCCACGGTCAGGCAACGTGGGGCATGGTCCGTTGCCCGAGGACGTGCTGGATGCGCAGCCGTGTGGAGGCCGTCGGGAGCCCGTCGAGTTCGCGCGGCTCCACAAAGCGCATCTCGGTTGACTCGTGGTCGCCGACGATGCGGGCGGTGAGGCACATCCAGAACTCCTGGCGGACCTCGCCGTGGTCGGCATCGGAGGAGACGCCCACGATGCCGGTCGGCTCGACGGCGAGGCGCGTCTCTTCCTTGACCTCGCGGACGACCGCCTGGGCGAAGCTTTCACCGATGTTCATGGCGCCGCCGGGTAGTCCCCAGAGCTCGTTGTCGGTGCGCCTCTGCAGCTGCAGCGCGCCCTGGTCGTTGACGACCACCGCGGTGACGAGAGTAAACAAGACTGGGGGCTCCTACGCGCCCGTGTCGTGCCCAGTACCACTCCACACCCGCGTGGACCGCCAGGCGCTCGCGTGCGTGCCGCCAGCATGGTGTAGATGGTCGTGGTGTCGATGCGAGTGTGGCCGAGCTGCTGCTGGACCTCGCTCAGGGGGACGCCTTGGCGACCTGGTGACGGCGGCCCGGTGGCGGAAGTCCCGGCCTGTGGCGGGCCGCACCCGCCATCGCTGCCCACGACGTGGACCCCGGCCACGATCGCGGACCGTCGGATGAGCCGCCAGCAGTGGCCATAGGACATCGGCTGGTCCTGGCTCTTGCGCGAGCGGAAGAAGTACCCAATATGCGCGAGGTGCGCGTCGTTGGTCAGCGCGCGCAATGCGGCGACCAGGTCGGGACTGACGATCACGGGCGTGCGTGGCAGGTGGGCACCGGCCTGCGCGCGCTGCTTCAGGTTGACCAGGTGCAGGACCGGCTCACCGGCATCCAGATCGCACGGGCGCAGGCGCAGGACCTCGGTCACACGGCCGCCTGATTGCCACAGCGTCTCCAGCAACAGCCGGTGGGTGGTCGTCGCCGCGGCATTGATTACCGCGCGCCTGGGCGCTGGTCCTGTAGCTGGGCGCATCAGCCGCATCAGCGAAGGCTGGAAAGACATCCTCCTGCGTCTCGGAGAACTCGGGTTTCGAGGTGCCGCCTTCAACCAGCCGGCCATCGACAACGTGACGTGGCTCTTCGCGCGGTTCGTCGAGGTGACTACCCGCCACTCAGGCTAGGCCGCGCGGCCGCTGGCGGCGGACTGAAGACCAGGGGTTACGAGACCCAGGCCGCGCTGAGGTCGCCTCCGAGGGAACCGCCGAGGGTCTGTTCGTCGGACCAGTTTCCGTCCGTGTTCCGCCATTTGGTCCATATGGCGGCGTCGGGTCCGCGGTAGAACAACTCGAGGATGTTGGTGCCCGGTACCTGCGCCGCGATCGGCCGGCCGGCGATGTCATGCCCGAGGCCAGCGTCGTAGCCAGCAATGGGCACCGCCGTGAGGGTGCCCGGAAACCAGGACCCGTCCGGGTTGCGCCATTTCGTCCACAGCCCCCCGTCGCCGCCCCGGTAGAAGACCTGCACGAGGCTCGAGTTGGGCACTGCCGCCGCGCGGAGATTGCGGAAGTAGCCGCCGAGGACCCCCCCGAGGCCCATGTGATCGGACCAGTTTCCCTTGTCGTCGCGCCACACGGTCCACACCGAGTTGTCCGCGGCCTGGTAGAACAGCTGGAGGACGGTCGTGCCCGGCAATTGCACCGCGGCGATGTCCAAGCCGTCGAGACTGCCTCCGAGGCTGAAATGATCGGTCCAGTTTCCGTCGCTGCCGCGCCACAGGGTCCACAGCGCGCCATCCCCGCCTCGGTAGAACACCTGGACGGTGACCGAGCCCGGCAACTGCGCTCCGATGGGGTCGCTGGCGAGGAAGCCCCCGAGGCGCTGTTCCGCCTGCCAGGTCCCATGTCGGTCTCGCAAGCGCGTATACAGGGCGGCGTCCGCGCCCCGGTAGAACACCTGGAGCACTTCCAAGCTCACCACGGCCGGCGTGGCGGGGCCTTCCTGACCATCGAACAGCGAGCCGCCGAAGCGAGATACAGCAGACCAGGTTCCGTCTGGATTCCGCCAGCGCGTCCACAGAGCCGCGTCCTGGCCCCACCAGAACACGTGGAGGACGTTCGTGAACGGCACCTGCGCCGCGACGGGGTCGCTGCTCAGCGAGCTCGCGAGGTTCTGTTCAGCGGACCAGCTTCCGTCCGCGTTCCGCACGCGTGTCCGCAGCGAGGCGTCCTGCTCCCGCCAGAACAACTGGAGCACGGGCGTGCTTGCGGCGAGCGCCGCGGTGGGATTGAAGCCGTTGCTCAACCCGGCAGCCAGGATGCCGAAACCTCCGGCGAGCGCCGCCGTGCGCAATAGCCGACGTCGGTCGAGCTGGCGCTGCAGCAGTGAAAAAGTGTTGGCGTGCATGTTCGTACATTCCTTTTTTTTCGTCGGCTCACTGGAACCGTGAATGTCGGGGCTTTAGCTGCGCTGGGACCGCGCGGCGCCAGGCTGGGACAGTCGACCTTCGACGTTGTCGCAGCTGGAGCCGCACGCTCACTCACTCAGAAATGTTCGCCGCGGATCACTTCCGTGAACACCGGAGACGTGCTCGGTGCATACACGCCGTTGCCCACGTACTGGACAGTCAGCGAGTGCGTGCCCCTGTCAAGGGTCTGTGCCGTGAACGCCGGAAGAGTGATCGAGAACTGGCCGTCAGTCACGTCGGCCTGGGTGATCGGATTGCTCCCGTCATACATCACCACCGTTCCCGAACCGGGATTCGGCGAGACAACGCCCCAGAAGCGGAGTGTCGAGTCGGGGGCATCAAATGCCATCGCCGGGTTCTGGGTTGACGAATACGACGTGAACAAGGTCACGGTTTGCTGCATCGTCGGGCCCGATTCGACGCCGGCTGCAAAACTGGGAGCGACGCTCGCTCCGAGCACACCGACCGCGAGAACCGCCGCGGCCAGCGCGGCGCGCGTATTTCGAAATAGATTCATGGTGAAAAAGTCTCCGTTGATTGGATGTTGGGTGTATCGAACGTCCGACGGGAGGCAGTCTGACCACAGCCGGGCGCGCGCGACAGGGGGCTAGCCCCCCTGTCCAATCACGGTCTGGCAGACCAGCAAAGCGACGCGGCAGATCGGCAAAAAAGACGCGAATTCTGGTTAATTCTGAGTCGGGCAGGCGCGGACTGTCGCCGGATGCGAAGTTCACTAGAGGCAGCGATTCGGCCGGCCTTCTGCTCGCAGGCCTGGCAAACTCGTCCGTCGCGACCGTCAGCGCGGAGGAGAACGACTCGCGCGATGGGCATGCCGTGTTCGTGCAGACCGATGATCCGGGCCGCAAACAGGTGCTCGCGTGCCACCGCAACGAGGAAAGGCAGCCTGACGCTCACGCAGCGGTACGACACTGGCGGCAATGGCGCGCATCTGCAAGGCGCGGTTGCGGGATCCCCTCGCGTCGGCTCTGGCGGGTCGACTCCCGTCAGCATCGGAGTGCATGATGACCTGGCGTCGTGAACGGCGGCGGAACGGGAAGCCTCCAGGGTTATCGCATCAGTGAAGACGGGCTGCGTCCAATCGCCGACTCCGCGCGTTCACTGGACATCACGCCCGCGAGCGGCCCGAGCACATTCCTGATGACCCCGGGCCAGGTCGGCTTCACACCAGACGGCGAACACCTGGTCGTGACCACCAAGACCAACGGCAATCACATCGACGTGTTCCAGCCCCGCCCGGACGGACGCCTGTCACGGACACCCGTCGTCAACGCGGCGACCACGCCTGTAATCTTTGGAACTAGATGGCTCGGTTATTGAGCGATATATGTGGCACACGTCGGACTGTCATTACGGTGGCCGTCCAACAATCGCGCGCGATGGACCGTCACAGTAGTGACGGGAGGAAGATTGTCGAGTGGCGCCAATGCGTTTGATCTGGGCGGATAGACGCTGAAGCTGTGTCAACAAGCGCTCAAACGCTGCGCCACTTACGTGACGGTGCCGCGAAACCACCCCGGTGTGCTGGGCGGCAACGCCTCGTCGGCCAAGCCAAGAGCGGGTTCACGGCCGGTGGCCGGCGTCAGAGGGGATGCTGTGAGGTCCACGTGCGGCGCGGGAGTATACGCAGCGCATGCCATACGAGCGAATTTGCAGAGGCATACTCGCACCCGACCTGCTCGTCACAGGTCTGGATAACCGGTCATCGCGCGGCCGTCCGTGCCTGGCGAGAGGGCTACCAAAGCTGCCGTCGAACGTCTGTAAGGTGCACGCTGCACGCCAGATACAACGTTGTAACGGTGGGCACCCGCTGCTGCGACAAACAGACAGCCTAACCGCCATGGATACTGATCAGGAGCAGACTGGTGACAACAGATTCTCAATCCCCTGAACCACCCGACCCGCCAGAGGAGATTGTTGAGCAGCTCCATGCTTGGGCGATTGCAAACAATCTCGTGGTGGACCTTCATATTGTTCCCTACCCCAACTCGAATCAGCCTCGACGTTCACCCGGTCTGGCAATTGCCTTCACGATCACCTCTACCAAACAACAGCGTTCGTCACTCTCGGCAGAGCAGGTTGCCAGGCTGCACGCGGCGATTGATCGCGTTACCCACCCGACGAGCGATTGTGGGTAAATACCCGAGGCGACGACAACATGAGTCTGCCCTCTGACGACGGCCTAGCTTGCGTAGCTGATCCCCACGAGCGAATCCATGTCGGGCAGGTGCTCATTGGAACCGCTCCGGCATGCGCCGTTCGCCGTTTTGTCGAGAGGCGCGGCCTTCAGTCACCAGGTCTGGCAGAGTTCTTCGATGAGGACTGGCGCGGGGACGCGATTGAGTTGCCGCATGTGGGCAACCAGCTCAGTTGCATTCTCCTTGGCTTCCGCCGTCTGGCGACTGGACGAACCCAGGCCCGGCTCGGTCTTCGCCAGTCGCGTCCGCGCCGCCCACAGCTAAGTTGGCCAGCCTCCAAATCGACGATTACACGCCGGCGCCGCCGTTGCTGCACGTACACTCCGCCCGCTCTGCCAGGCGGCGACGAGTCGAACGCGCTGACGAGTCGGCCGGCGTTTTCGAACGCTGGCGAGCCGTGCGCGGGTCTCAGCCAAGTGTTTTCTTTTTTCGATTGCGACAAGGCAGCCTGCAGGCAGGCATGCCCATGACAGCCGGTGGAATCACCCAAACGGTCCGTCACCGTGCAGAAACCGCGGGATTGGCACCACTCGGCCCGCAGGATCTTCGCCGCACAGCGATTCACGAGCTCGTCGAAGCGAGCGTCAACCTGACCGAAGTACACCACCGTTTTGGGTTCGTCAGCCATGTCTCAGGCTGGCTACTCGCTATGATCACCGCGATTTCGCCGATAAGCGTTGGCAGGCCTGGCTCAGCCTGAACCTGCCAGAACTGCGTCGTTACTACGAACGATTCATTGGGTGGCCAGCCGTGACGATCCGCTTCTACTCGAACCGCGAGCAGCCCTATGGCTGCTTCTCCAACTTCTCACCGCACGGCTTTGACCTGGATGGTCGGTGGTGGCCGACCAGCGAGCACTATTTTCAAGCGCAGAAGTTCGCCGGCACCGCGCGTGAGCAAGTCGTGCGCCAAGCGTCAGGTCCGATGGAGGCGGCTCGCCTGGGTCGTGATCGTCGCTACCCAGTGCGAAGTGACTGGGAACAGGTCAAAGACGCGGTCATGCGGCGCGCTGTGCAGTGCAAATTCGAGACCCACGCCGACATCCGCGCCACATTGTTGGCCACAGACGACGAACTCATCGTCGAGGCCGCGGAGCACGACAGCTACTGGGGCTGCGGAGCCGACGGTAAGGGACTCAACCGCTTGGGCACAACGCTCATGGACGTGCGGCGAGCTCTACGGCAGCAGCCTGAATCCAGTCAGCCCCAGACCGCGTAGCTCCGACAGATAGCGCGTCGAGGAGAAGTGCGACACTTACCGCGTAAAGTGACACCAGTCTGCTGAGCCGTGCCTGACCAGGAGCTGACGCCGAGCGAGTTCGGCCGAACGTACAAGGCGTTCATGGATGCCATGCTGGCGGCGGCGGTCCCGCGCCACAACCCGCTGCAGGATCGCCTTGCTGCTCACCTGGGCGTGGATGTGGCGCAGCTGCCGGTGCTGACCGAGGAGCTCGACGACTTCGAGCACCCCAACCTGCAGGTCGCCCTGGACGCCTGCGCCGCGGATCCTGGGCGGCGGGTCGAGCTGATCGGGCTCGGCCTGGATAACCGACGGTTCATGGCGCTCGGCTTGTCCGATCTGCTCACTGGGCGCACCCCGCTCGGCGAGGGGCCGGTCGACTATGTCAACTTTCGGCTGGCCGACGACCAGCCACTCGCCTGCGTTCAGCTTGGCCTGTACTTTGTTTCGGAGGGCGACGCCCGACTCGTGGTCCTCGTGGCCGGCCCCGTGTTCGGCGGCCCGCGGCCACGGCTGCGGGTCGAGGTCGCGGCGACGAGTCCGGACAGCGCGCGCAGGTTCCTGGAGCAACTGCGGCAGGAGATGCTTCGACGCAACGTCTACCGCGGGCATGTGATTTCGCTGGCGCCGGGCCAGATCGGCATGGGACCGCAGTCGCTGGTCGCTTTTCACACTCTGCCTGCTGTAGACCGGCCCGATCTGGTGCTGCCCGATGGCGTGCTGGACCGCATCGAGCGGCACACTGTCGGCTTCACCAGCCACGTCGAGCAATTGCGTACGGCCAGGCGCTCGCTCAAGCGTGGGCTCCTGCTGCACGGACCGCCGGGGGTCGGCAAGACGTTGACGGTCATGTACCTGGCTGGCCGCATGCCGGGTCGGACCGTTCTATTGACCACCGGTGCGGGCATGGGGCTGCTGCGGCCGGTGGCACAGCTCGCACGCACGCTGGCGCCGTCGCTGGTGGTGCTGGAGGACGTCGATCTGATCGCCATGGACCGGAACCAGATGGGCGGCCGATCGGGTCCACTGCTGTTCGAGTGGCTCAACGAGATGGATGGGTTGACCGACGACCGTGATGTCATCTTCCTGCTCACGACCAACCGGCCCGAAATCCTGGAGCCGGCGCTGGCTGCCCGGCCCGGCCGCATCGACCTGGTGGTGGAGCTACCGTATCCGGACGCGGTGGGTCGGCGCCGCCTCGTCGAGCTCTATGGTCGCGGTCTGGACCTGAGCGGCGTTGATACAACGCGGCTGGTGCAACGGACGGACGGAGCGAGCCCGGCGTACCTCAAAGAACTCTTGCGGCACGCCGCTGTTCTGGCTGTCGCCGGTGACGACAGCGTGGGCCTGCACGATGAGCACGTCGAGCAAGCGATCGACGAGATGGCCGCCGGTGGAGAGCTGGGTTTGCGCATCATGGGCTTCCAGCCCAGTCCGGGTGGTGCCGTGGGGCAGCGGGCTGGCGGCTACCCAACGTCAGTTCCTCGCTCGGAGCCTGGCGGGTAAGGACCGCGCGTGCACCGCCGTGGCCGGATGGGCAAGGACTTCTCGTAGCGGCGGTCCTCAGTCATGACCTTGGCTACCCTCGTCTCTAGCTCGAGTCGTCGCGACGTCAAAGCCATCATCGACCTGGTGCTCGATCGCCTGAACGCGCCGACGAGCAAGGCCCATGTACCGCCGCGCCCTGCTCGATTTCCTCCACTGGTACCAGGCCGCGGGTACCACTGTCCTCGATCGGGCCACCGTCCAGCGCTACCGTGCCCTGCTGGTCGACGCCGGCCTGGCGCCCTCGACCGTCAACTAGTGGGTCACTTGACCGGAACGTTGCCATTGTTCCATGAACCGGAGTCGGCGTCGAATTGGTTTGCGCGTACAAGCTCCGGATCCGCCGAGTGGATGCCGGCGAAGATAGGCGTTGGCGACGGAGTTGGCGTTTGCCGCCCCACTCGAATGGTGTTGGATCGCTGTTCCACGCGCGCGCTGTGGTTTCGAGCCAGTCAATCAATTCCGCCGAGTTGGTCGGCGTCTGACCAGCCAGGATCCACTGAGCGGTGTGTAGAGCGGCATGATGCCATGTTCGAACAACCACACCACGAACCGCGCTGTCAGGTGTCCAGCGAGGTTGTCCATGATCAGCAGCATGCGCAGCGGTGGCAGCTCGTCACACAAAGTAGGCTTGACTGTCAGCCCTGCCTGCCAGCGCTCCCACGCGGCCCGGTTGTCATCCTCCGGGAACATGGTCGCCGGCGGCAACGCTTCGACGACGGTCGACAAC
>JAFAOS010000240.1 GCA_019247515.1 Chloroflexota bacterium
GCGACCGGCGCCGCCGCGGCGACCGTGGCGCCGACCGCCGTCGCCGCGCTGCCGCCCGCGCCCCTGCCCACCCCGCGCGCCTCATTCACCACGAGCTTGCTGCAAGACGGCAAGCTCCTGGTCGCCGGTGGACGGCAAGGCACGACCGCCACCAACGACGCCTCGCTGTACGACCCGGCCTCGAACACCTGGAGCCCCGCCGGCAAACTCTCGGTGCCGCGGGCGAAGCACACCGCCACGACACTGTCCGACGGCCGGATGCTGATCGTGGGCGGACAGCAGGACGACTCGACGCTGGCATCCTCGGCCGAGATCTACGATCCGACGACCAATACCTGGACCTCCGCCGGCAGCATGCAGGTGGCGCGCGCCGACCACACCGCGACCCTGCTGCAGGATGGCCGCGTGCTGGTGGTCGGCGGTACGAACGGTCAGGACATCCTGGCCAGCGCCGAAATCTTCGATCCGGCGACCAGCACCTGGATGTCGGCGCCCGCGATGCCCAACGGCCGCAGCCAGCACACCGCCACCCGACTGAACGACGGACGTGTCCTGGTCGTGGGCGGCTTCGGCGCCGAGAATTCGGCGGTGCTGTGGAACCCGGCGACGAACGCGTGGACGCCAGTCGCGGCCATGGCCACTGCCAGGATTCGGCAAACAGCCACCCTCTTGCAGGACGGCAAGGTCCTGATCGTCGGCGGCAGCAACAGTGGCTCCGGCCAGGCGCCCGCCGCCTATCTCGATTCCGCCGAGGAATACGACGCCGCCAGCAACAGCTGGACGCCGGCGGGTCAGATGGAAAGCCCACGCAGCGGGCACACCGCCACGCTGCTACCCAACGGACACGTGCTCGTCACCGGGGGCAGCGACGGCAACTCGACGCTGGCCAGTGTGGAAGATTACGACCCGGGCGCAAACAAGTGGTCCCAGGACGCGCCCATGGCAGAACCCCGCTGGCTGCACACCAGCACGCTTCTGCCCAACGGTCAGGTCATCGTCCTGGGCGGCGCCGACGGGCCAACCACCCTCGACAGCGTCGAGCGCTACAACCTGACGACCGCTAGCTGGACGAGCTCGGGCTCCTGAGCGCGCGGCGGCGCAGACCGACCCCCAGCCCGACAAGTCCGAGCCCCGCGACGATCGCCACCGCGCCGGTCCAGTCGTCGCCGAGATTGCCCGTATTTGGCAGCGCGCCCGGTCGATTGGCAGACTGCACGATGTCCGCGCACGCGACATAGACCGTCAGCTCGTCCTGGGACTTGTGCATGTGAACGGCATAGTGGCCATCGAGGAGCTGCTGCAAGGACGTGTCGACATTCGTGGTCGACGATCCGTTGACAACGCTCGAAAGCGTGTACGCCGGGGTTGGATCCAGCTGGTCGCAACTGCCCGGGTGGATGTGCGCGGGCTCGGGCCCCGCCCCGGCGCCAGTCGCCTGAATCACCACGCGCGTCTGCCCATTGCCCATATCCGTGAACGTCGCCGTACCCGAGATACCCGAATTGTTCTGCGCGTTCATCGTGAGCGTCAACGGCTGAGCCTGGGCGAGAGCTGTCGCGGGCAGCGCCGCCACCAGCAGGAGTAGACCCGCGAGTGCAATGCCGGTCGGCATGTGAAGGCGTGTCATGAAATGCCCTCCTTGAAGTCTCTCCCCCGCGACGTAGCCAGCGTCGTACCGAGGGTAGGGTTTTGGTCAGAGTCAGGTCAACCACCCGGCCGCGCGGGACTGGCGCTAAGCTTGAGCCATTATTACGAGACTCGCGTTTCTGTCAATGCTTTTGCTGGCGTGTTGGCCGGCGTCGAACGTTGCCGCGCAGGCTCCAGCGGCTTCCCCGTCGGCGGCCGTGCTGGCGCCGGTCGGCCGCCAGGCGGGGTGGCTGAGCCTCGTCGCGCCCAGACCCCGGTTCTTGACTCGTTTTGATTCACCCGACTACGTCTCCGACGTCGCACTGGCCGCGGGTTCGAATCGTGCCGCGATTGTGGTTGTCCATTCACCAACCGCGGCCGGCGTGCCGTATGGCCAGATCATGGCGCTGGACCTGACTTCCTCGTCCGTCTCTTCGATCGTGGGTGGTCTGGATGCGAACGAGTCGCTTGGCGCGCCGGTCTGGTGGCCGGACGGCAGTCGTCTGCTGTACCAGCGTGAAGACGTCAGCGTCGTGGGCACCAGCTACGCGGGCGGCGCCACCGTCCAGTATCCCAGTCGCATCGAACAGGTCAATGCCGACGGAACCGATCGAACGATCGTCGTCGACGATGCCCGCCAACCCGCGGTGAGTCCCGATGGCCAGAAGCTGGCCTTCGTCCAGCGATCGGAGGCTGGTCCGACGCTGGTCATTCGCGGCCTGCTCGACGGAACCGAGCGTATTTTGATCCCCGCCGGGCAATTTGGCGATATTGTATCGCCCAGATATGCTCCCGGAGGTGACCGGATCGCGTTCATGGCGCCGGTTGGATTTTCTCCAACTCAGACTCCAACTCCAACTACCGCTGAGACTCCGCTCCTCGACGGAACCTGGTTCGGCGCACCGCTGCGTCTGGCGCACGGCGCCCCGTGGGATCTGTGGATCCTCAGCACCGATGGCTCCTCGCCCGCCACTCGGCTGGCGGCGCTCGGAGCCGACGACGGTACCGTGGCCTGGTCGCCCGATGGTTCGCAGTTGTTTGTCTACGGTGGAACCGGCTCGTTCATTGTCGACGCGGCCACCGGCGAGGTGCTGTCCTTGAGTTTCGTCGCCGGCTACGGCGCAACCAGCTGGGCCTCGGATTGAGGTCCAACTCCTAGCACGTGTCACGGCTGAGTAGCGCGCTCATGGTCATTGGCCTGTGCCTGGTCGTCGGGGGCGTGCTGTGGCAGCTCGGCGTCTGGCCCGGGTCCGAGACGACGCTGCCCCGGCCGGTCGCCCTGGACAACGCGCCAGCCCCGTTGCCCACCGCGACACTGGCCGCCACGGCTCGCGTAGAACCAACTCCTCCGCCGCGCGCGACTCCGACGCCGCGGCCAGCACCCACCCCCTTCCCAACGCCAACATCGGTGGTGGTGCCGACTCCGGCGCCCATCCATGTTCTGGTTGCAGACGCCGGCGATCGGGCTGCCTGGACGCCGGAAACTCCCACCGGCTACGCGGTGCGGCTGGTCATTCCGTCAATCAATCTGGACACGCCCGTCGTCCAGGGCGGCATCGTCCAGGACGACCAGGGAAACTCCACCTGGCAGACGCTGCCCTTCGTCGCTGTCCACTACGGCGACCTCACCTCACTGCTCGGAGCCCCAGGCAACGCGGTGATCTCCGGGCACGTGGTCACCATCAATGAGGGCAACGTCTTCCGTTTCCTGTACCAGGTGGGCATCGACGACCTGGTGCAGGTCTGGGACGAACAAGACCGCGAGTACGATTATCACGTGGCGGACGTCAAACTGGTGCTACCCTCCGACGTCTCGGTGATGGCGCCCACCCCCGATCAAACGCTGACGCTGATCACCTGCGGCGGCAGCTTCGACCGCGTGCACCGCGAGTTCTCGGAGCGGCTGATCGTCACCGCGAAGCCAGGGGACCAGTAAGAATTACTCCCACTCGGTGGCGCGCGTACCGACCGCCCCACAGGGGACCCGTTTCGTTCATCCCCCGCCGCCGGGTCACAGCCCACGGCGTTGTCTCGGAAAACAAGCCGCATGACTGGCTCTCCTGCGGAGCAACCAACCACCAGCCACCCGGGGGCCCCCTGTGGGGGAATACCGTGGAACAGTGTGGCTGCCCTCCCACGAAAATGTCCGTCGACATCGTTAGTGACGACCCCAAAGGGAAAGAATAGTTTCATCAGCCGCTGGCGCGTGTGCGACGCATGGAGTCCTCTCTGGAGAAATCCCCGAGTGACACTCTGGGTCTCCTCTGCGGAATACCGTCCACAACACCAGCTGGGTCCCCTCTGGCGATTACTGTCCGACACTCTGGGTCCCCTCTGGGGAATACCGTTTTATAGTAGCCCGCGAATCTGCACCAGGTCCTCTTCGGTTAGGTCCGCTTCGCTGTGATTGGCCCTCGTTAGCAGCGCGTCGTCGTAGCCGATGTCTGCCAGGCGGTGCAGGCGATCGGCGGCATCGGCTGGCTCGCACTCCAGGCTGAAGCTGGCGTCGGGATCGAACGTCCCACCAGGTTTGTGCAGATCCACCCTGATCGTGCTCACCAGCGCGCGTGTGCCGCCGGCGTCCCGATACCGCTGCAGGCCCTCCTTCAGCTGGTTGAAACTGGTGAAAAACCCGGAGCCCAGCCAGCCGTCGTAGTCGCGCGCCGCGCGCTGCACCCAGAGCCCGCTGTGCCAACTGCCGATCATGATGGGTGGACCACCGTCACCGTCGGCCCAGGCCGGCAGGTGCGCGTCACCCACCTGTTCGCCAGCGCACAGCCGGCGGATCGTCGGCAGCGCCGCAGACAGGATCTTGAAGCGGTCCTCGTACGATACGCCAACCGCATCGAAGTCAGCCCGCGTCGAGCCGCTGCCCAGTCCAGCCCGGAAGCGCCCGCCCGAGAGCGCGTGCAGGCTCATCAACCGCTGCGCCAGCTCGACCGGTCGACGGAGCGGCACCTGGAGGACGCACGTGCCAAGCTCTATGTGTTCGGTGGAAGCCGCCGCGGCCGTCAACCACGCCAGCGGGTCCGGCACCGGCCAGCTGGCACGTCCAACCGAATCGCCAACCCAGATACCGTCGAAGCCGGCGCGCTCGATGACCCTCGCGCGTTCCATGATCTGCGCGATGGTCGGCGCCCGACCATCGGATTGTCGTGTCGGCAGACTGATCCCAAGGCGCACGCGGTCTCGCCCCTTTGCACGGTGGATATCGGTTTACATTAGTGGAAGTGCGCGCCGCCGTCCACGTTGAACGTCTGCCCGGTGGTAAAGGCGCTGGCATCCGAGCACAGGAAGACCACGGTCCCGACCAGGTCCTCCGGCTGCTGCTCGCGTTGGAAGATGCGCGCCTGGGCTCTGTTCGCCAGCATTTCCGCGGGATAGACCTCCTGGACCATTTCGCTGGAGGTCAGCCCCGGCGTGATCGAGTTGACGCGGACGCCGAAGGGGCCCAGCTCGCGCGCCAGCACGCGCGCCATGCCCCACACCGCCGCTTTGCTGGTGACGTAGTGGGCGAAACCGTCGGTACCGCTGAAGATCGTGCCCGAGGAGATGTTGATGATCACCCCGCTGCGCTGCTGCCGGAACAGCGGAGCGACGGCGCGCGCGCACAGCCAGGTGCCTCTGACATTCACGCCCATCACGCGATCCCATTCCTCGACCGGAATCGCGTCAAAGGCTTTGCGAGGCTGGATCAGCTCGGTAAAGATGGCCGCGTTGTTGATCAGCGCGTCGACCCGCCCAAAAGCCTGCACGGTCGCCTCGACCATCGCCTGCACGCTGCGCTCGTCGGCGACGTCCACCCGCGTGCTGGCGCCGCCGATCTCACTGGCAACCTGGCGGGCGCCAGCCTCATTGATGTCGGCAACCATCACCCGCGCGCCTTCGGCCGCCAGCCCGCGGCAATAGCGTGCGCCGATCCCCCGGCCGCCACCCGTGACGATCGCCACCTTGCCATCAACGATGCCCATGTCGCGCTCAGGTGGCCGGGGGCTTGTCCAGGCCCGCCGCGACGGCATTCTGGACGTAGGAGGAGTCAATGTATTTCGAAATGTCGAAACCCTTCACCTTGTCGTTTTGCTCCGATAGCAGAGCGATGCTATCCGAGAACTGGTTCGGCTGGGCGAGTGGCACGCTGGGCACCACGTCCTTGGCGAAGAAATCATAGGTTGCCGAGACGATCGCGTCGTCGTCCAGATTGAGCTGGGCTTTGAGCACCGGCAGGGCGCCGGCCTTGTCGGCTTTCATCAGCGCGATGCCCGCCACCACTGAGTTGATGAAATTCTGAACGACTTGCGGGTTGGCCTGGACGTAGTCGCGCCTGGCAGCGATGACGCCCTGCGAGTTGGGCAGTCCCTCGGCGGTCAGGTCGACGAGCGTGTGAAAGCCAACTTTCTCGAGTTGCAACCGATCGGAAACCTGCGCAACGGAGCAACAGATCTGGCCGCTCTGCAGCGCGGCCATGCGGGCGCCTTCTTGCTGGACCGCCAGCAACGTGACGTCCTTATCCGGGTCCAGACCTTCTTTCTTCAACATGACGCGGGTGGCGATATC
Organism: Chloroflexota bacterium; assembly: GCA_019247515.1. Lineage (GTDB taxonomy): Bacteria > Chloroflexota > UBA6077 > UBA6077 > CF-72 > CF-72. The sequence continues at coordinate 6,181 of JAFAOS010000240.1, forward strand.
GGTGGCGTCGCCGACGGCGCGAATCGCGATCGTTTTGCCTTTGAGGTCCTCTTTGTCGGTGATGTCTTTGCTGACTTCGAAGACGTAAGGGTAGGTGGGCGTGAGCGTCGCGAGCACGACGACATCGCCGCCCTGGGCGTTGGCGGTGACGATTTCGGAACCGGTGATGTCCACCAGCTGGACGTCGCCGCCGAGCAGCGCCGCGGTGGCCACCGAGCCGCCGCCGAGCGGCTTGAGATCGACGTCGAGGCCGTATTTGTTGAAGATGCCCTTGTCGCGGGCAATGAACAGGGGCAAGTGCGCGCCGCCCTCGGGGTACGAAACGGCAATCTTCGTCAGCGCGTTGGCGGCGGTTGGAGTGGATGCCGCAGCGGCCTGCGGCGGCGTCACGCTGGTAGCAGCATTCGTTTGAGGTGTCGCTGGCGCACCGGCCGCTGAGGTAACCGCTGTCGCTGTCCCTCCTCCGCTCAAGGCTGCTCCGCCACTTGCCGCGGCCGAAACCGCGGTAGCTGTAGGTACTCCTGCAACCTGGGTAGTGTTGCCTCCGGCCGGCGCGCCGGCGGCCGTGGGCTGCGCGGTGACGACCGGGGTCGGTGGCGCCGCGGCTGGTGTGGACGTGCACG
>JAFAOS010000237.1 GCA_019247515.1 Chloroflexota bacterium
AGGTGGGACGTTCACGCGAATGCCAACTCGGCCGAGCTGACCTGAAGGACGTCACACGCTGGATCGACTCCTATCGCCAAGCGCTCGAAGCTCGGCTCGAAAGCTTCGGCGCGTACGTGGAAGCGCGTACAGCAAGGGACCAATGACCTACGACTTGCGATTCCAGCGCTTGATCAACGCCGAGCGCGAAGTCGTGTTCGACCTGTTCACGGACCAGGGTGGACAAGTGGCCTTCTACCAGCAGGGCGAGGCTGCTTGGATCGTCCGCTCGGAATGCGAACTGTGGGTCGGCGGTGTTTGGACTGTCGAGTTCGGTCCCTCAGAGGACGAAATCTATCGCCATCGCCACGTCTTCAAGGTGATCGATCGCCCACAGCGCCTTCGGATGACGACCACCGAGACACGACCGGACGGGTCGAGCTTCGATACGGAGACCGAGATCCGGTTTGAGGAACAGGGCTGGCAGACACTGATGACAGTGCGTCAGATGGGATTCCCTACGGAACTGCTCCGCGACGAACATACCCTCGGTCTGCCCGAAGCTTTCGCCCACTTCGAGCGCTTTGTCAGTCGAGAAGTCCAGGGACTGCACTCGAAGCACCACAGCACTGACTCGGACAGGACCAACTGAGCGCTCGCATTGCACGCCTGCCGTTATCACCGCATCCTCACCCCAAACCCTGTGCGGTGCGCTCCCCCTTGCACTGGCGACATAGCCAACGTTTGTTCGCGAGGGCTGGTTGGGTCGCCAAACCGACTGGTTCGCAGGAAAACACCCTAGCAGGCCGCGGAAGAAGTGATTGTGTTTGAGGGTGCGCTTGGAAATGCGAGTGTGAATGAGGTCGGGTCCGTGCTTGAGAAGGTCGAGAGGGGAGTTGTCGGAGCTACGCGAGGCGGTCCGATGCGGTCTGCCGCCCTATGCCGGCGCGGCAGCTGCTACCAAGCGCACTATTCGAACAAGGTTGTAGGCGGTGGCCACGAGATAGCCGGCCATCTGTGTGTTCTCCAAGCCGAGATAGCGCGTGCGTCGGAATCCGCCAACCGACTTCATCCAACCGAAGATTTCCTCGACACGCTTACGGATGCGCTGACTCATGGCGTACCCAGGATGACGCGTCGTTCGGCCATCGATGGCACTGCGCCGCCCGCTCGTGTTCTGTGTCACATGGGGTGTCACGTTCCGCTCGCGGAGGTCGGCGACGCACGGGGCCGAGGTAGTCAAAGTCGAGGATCCCGCTGGAGGCGACTTCATGCGCAACAACGCTCCTTTTGTGGGAGTCGAAGGCGCGAAACTCGAGCGCACCAGCCCGAAGGATCTGTCGGCGGCGCATCTCGACCTTGGCCGAAACAAATACTCCGTCACTCTGAATCTCAAGCATCCGGTATCCGCAGAGATATTCGCGGACCTGGTGCGCCACGCGAACGTCGTCGTCGAAAACTTCAGTCCGTTGACAGCGGACCGCCTGGGTGTGGGTTACGAGGTCGCCCGCTCATTGAATCCGTCTGTGGTGTACACCTCAGTGAGCGGCTTCGGACCCGGCACTCCAGAGGGGCTGAAGGCGATGGACATCATCGTCGAGGCGATGAGCGGCGTCATGTTTGCCGGAGCTGAGGAGGGTCCACCAATCAAATCCGGCGTTCCGCTGGGCGACTTGCTGGCGGGCACGTTCGCGACCATTGCGACGCTGGCTGCGTTGCGGCAGGCCGAGGCGACCGGGCTGGGTCAGCATGTCGACGTGTCCATGCTCGGCGCGCTGGGCTCGTTCGTCGCTCATGGTCATCCGGGTCTCACTGACAGTGTCGGCAGACGCTTTCCGCTCGCGCCGCGAGGTCTGTTTCAGTGCCGGGACGGCTGGATCGTCATCTCGTCGGGGCAGGACAAGTTTACCGTTGCGTTCGTCGGCGAGGCGATGGGCAGACCGGACCTTCTGGACGACCGCCGCTATCAGACCCCTCAACTGCGAGCCCAGAATGCTCATGCTTTGAATGAAGAAGCTGGAGCCTGGGCGCGTTCGCTCGGGGTCGCGGAGGCACTGGACAAGCTGGAGCGTGCCGGCGTCCCTGGCGCGGCGGTGCGCGGCCCGCGTGAGGCCACGGCTGATCCGCTCGTACGAGGGGGAGGCGGTGTCACCTCGCTGGTTCATCCGCTGTATGGACCCGTGGCCAATGTCGGCGCGTCTGGATTGCCCGTTCAGTTTTCCGAAGCGGCGGCTGGATTCGATCGTCCCGCAGCCTATCTTGGCGAGCACAACGCGAACATTTATTGCGGGTTGCTGGGCTATTCAGCGGAAAAAGTCGAAGCGCGTCGGGCTGACGGAGTCATCTGATCTTCTCAGAGAAGAGCATGGCAGTTGCCAGTTCGATCTGGGTGACACTGAAGCGGTAGTTGAGATTTAAATTAGACCAGCACCCGCAGCCGGAGTGAAGCGCGATGCGAGCCGGTCGGGCGGCGGTCCCGCCACGGTGGTGGTTGGCGTGGCCGTCACCGTATCGCCGCGGTGGGCAGCACGGTCTCGCTGGGCGTCTGCGTCGCCGTGGCGAGGTCGCAGTGGCCGTGCTGGCCAGGGCGTAGCTGATCGTCACGCTGGGCTGACCGCTCGTGACCGCCGGCGGCACCAGCGACGAGCCCCCGCCGCCGGGAGGCGGCAGCCCTCGCCACCGTGGAGGCTGCCGCCGCCAGTCTGACCTTAGAGGCCAGTCCGGCCCCGTCGCCAGGCTGGCCGGCACTGCCCGCGCCACCGTCCGGCGCGCCGCCAGTCCCAGCGCCGCTCGAGCCACCCCCGTTGCGGAGCGCGGGGTCAGCGTGGTCCAGGTCAGCGCGCTCCGGGCTGGCGAGCGCCAAGCTACAACCGGGCGGCGGGCGGCCGCGGAGCGCAGGTCACAGACGCCTGCTGGGCGCTGTGCCGCGTCCGCTGGCCGTCCAGGATCGACAGCATTGCCCGCCTGGTGGCCACGGTGGTCGGACGCGGGGTCCAGGTCGGCATCATCATCATCATCATCATCGGCGAATCGACGCGCGCCGACGGTAGCCACGTCCGTCGTCCCGTCATGCAACCCGCCCGAAGGATAGCGCGCCGCGGTCCGCCGGCCGCCCGCACACGCCTCGACACCAGGCGCCAGACTGCCTCGTTGGTATCGACGAGCGCGCCGCCGCCGACGTGCCCTCTGCAGCAGGCGTATGGCGCAGGCATCGCTGCCGTCCCGCCGGGCATATGCCGTCGACGGGCCTCGCCCATCGCGGGTCATGAGCGCCGGTCGGCTCCTCAGGCGTCTGGCTCGGCGAGCAGCGCATGCTCCCGCGCCAATCCGCCACCTGCACCCGCGCACCTTGCGTTTGTGTGTAGAGCACCGGCCCGAGACGTCAGCCACGCAGCACCGATTACGGCTACGCTCGTAAGACTCTTGACTCCGGCGCGTATGTGCACGCACGCCTGACATCTGACGCATGTCTTGGCGCGTAGGTGCCTGAACCGCTCACGGCGGGCGTGTTGTTCGCAGGCAGCCTGGTCGTGCTGCTCGTCCGACCGCGCCGCGTGCCGGATTGGGCAGCTGCGCTCGGCGGTGGCCTGCTCATGGTTGTGGTCGGCATCTGGACGCCCCAGCAAGCCGCCGGCCAACTCGCCGAGTCGGGCGACGTGCTTCTCTTTTTCCTTGGACTCGGCGTTGTCGCGGCCACAGCGGATCGAGCCGGGCTTTTCGAAGGCGCCGCTCGCCTTGCCGCGGCTGGTGCGCGGGGCAGCCAGCAGCGTCTGCTCATCAGTGTGTTCGTCGTCGGCGCTGTATTGACCGCCGTGCTCTCCAACGACGCCACCGCGCTTCTGCTGACGCCCGTGGCATTCGCTTCAGCTACCCGGCTGGGCCTGAACCCGCGCCCATATGTGTTCGCGTGCGCGTTGGTGGCCAACGCGGCCTCATTCCTCTTACCAGTGTCCAACCCAGCGAACCTGCTGATCATGGCGCGTGCGCCGCTGAGTCTGAGCGCCTTTCTCGCGCGGCTCCTCGTTCCGTCCGTGTTGGCTCTCTCTGCGACCCTGCTCGGCCTCCTCGTGGTTTTTCGCGACGATCTCCGACCGCCCTATGCCGAGCTACCCACTTCTGGACTTGCGCTGACGTCCCGCACGCGCGCCAGCCTGGTCGGCGTCAGTGCTCTCGGCGGATTGTACGTACTGGCGGCGGCTATCGGCTGGCCACTCGGCCGCGTGGCAGTAACAGGGGCGATCCTGTTGGTCCTCGTGGACGCGCTCGTTGCAGGCTGGGATCCATGGGGTATAGTCCGCGAAGTGCCCTGGAGCCTGCTTGGCCTGGTGGCTGGGTTGCTCTTGCTGGTCGGCGGAGCGGAGCAGGCTAACTTGTTCGAGCCGCTGGTTCGGGCAATCGAGATTGCCGCGACGCAAGGGCCAGACGGCTTGCCCGGTCTTGTGGTGGGTACGGCCGTCCTGGCGAACATCATCAACAATCTGCCTGGGGCGTTAGTCGCCGCAACGGCGTTGAGCAATTTGCCAAGTGGCGTGGACCCCGGCAATCTGGTCGCGGCGGTGATCGTGGGCGTGAACCTGGGCCCGAACCTCACGACGATCGGCTCGTTAGCAACGATG
>JAFAOS010000480.1 GCA_019247515.1 Chloroflexota bacterium
CGGAAGCCCTCGAAGTAGGCGGGACCGTCGCGGCCGATGAAGCGCTGAAAGGCCTCTTCGATCGACTGGATGTGGCCCGCTTCGAGCAGCGCCTGGGCGACGTGGGGGCGGCCGACGCTGCCCTCGCCGGCGAGGGCGAAGACGCGCTCCAGCGAGATGGGCGCGCCCAGGCGGCCGAGGGCGTCGACCATCTGCTGGGCGCGGGTCAGGCGCGCCTCGCGGAAGGCGCGCACCTGCTCCTGGAAGTGCGGGTCCTGATGATCCAGAAACAGGCCCAGGACGTGGATCGACACGCCCGGCAGGTCGGTCGAGAGCTCGATGCCGGGGATGACGCGCAGACCGAGGTGGTCGCCGATCTGCTGGGCCTCGGCAACGCCGTCGGTGGCGTCGTGGTCGGTCAGCGCCATCGTCGTGACGCCGTGCTGGTGGACCAGCCGCACCAGGTCGGACGGCCCGAGGCGGCCGTCCGAGACGGTGCTGTGCAGGTGCAGGTCCAACGAGGGACGCGGGACACGGGACAGGGGACGGGTGGCGCCCTCAGCGGAGTCGCCTCCTCGTCCCTCGTCCCTCGTCCCTCGTCCCTGCGCGGTCACCGGGCGTAGTCGACGGCGCGGGTCTCGCGGACGACGGTGACCTTGACCTGGCCGGGGTACTGGAGCGTCTCTTCGATCTTCTTGACGATGTCGCGCGCCAGGCGCATCGCTTGCAGGTCGTCGACCTGCTCGGGCTTGACGATGATGCGCACCTCCCGCCCAGCCTGGATGGCGAACGACTTCTCGACCCCCTCGAACGAGTTGGCCACCTCCTCGAGCGCCTCGAGTCGCCGCACGTAGTTCTCGACGCTCTCGCGCCGCGCGCCGGGCCGCGCCCCGGAGGCCGCGTCGGCAGCTTGGACGAGCACGTCCTCGATCGACTGGTGCTCGGGGTCGTGGTCGTGGTGGCCCATGACCGCCTGGACGATCGGCTTGGGCTCGCCGAAGCGGCGGATGAAGTCGGCGCCGATGATGTGGTGCGGGCCCTCGACCTCGTGGGTCAGCACTTTGCCGATGTCGTGCAGGAACGACGCGCGGCGAACGATGTTGACGTCCGCGCCCACCTCCGACGCGAGCATGGCGCCGATGTGCGCGGCCTCCACCGCGTGCTGCAGCTGATTCTGGCCGTATGACGTGCGGAACTTGAGCCGGCCCACGACTTTGATGATTTCGGGATGCAGGCCCGGTACGCCTGCCTCGTACGCCGCGGCTTCGCCCTCCTCGCGGATCTCCTGCTCGATCTCTTGCTTGGACTTGGCGACGATCTCCTCGATCCGTGCCGGATGGATGCGCCCGTCCTGGACGAGTTTGGTGAGCGCCAATCGGGCAATTTCGCGCCGGACCGGATCGAAGCACGACAGCGTCACCGCGTCGGGGGTGTCGTCGATGATCAGGTCGACGCCGGTCACCGCTTCGAGGGCGCGGATGTTGCGGCCCTCGCGACCGATGATGCGCCCCTTCATCTCTTCGTTGGGGATGGGCACCACGGTGGTGGTGATCTCGCCGACAGTGTCTCTCGAGTAGCGCTGGATGGCGACCGACAGGATCTTGCGCGCCTGCGATTCGGCTTGCTGTCGCGCCTCCAGCTCGATGACGCGCGCGCGCCGTCCCGCCTCGGTGCGCACCTCTTCCTCGACGCGCTGGAGCAGCAGCGTGCGCGCCTCGTCGCGGGTCAGCGCGGCGACGCGTTCGATGGCCTGGACCTGCTCGACGCGCAGGTGCTCCACCTCGCGGATGCGCGTCTCGACCTCCTCCTCACGCTGCTGGAGTCGTCGCTGGCGGGTCTCCGTCTCCTCGGCTTTTCGATCGAGGCTTTCTTCCTTCTGGCGCAGACGGCGCTCCTGGGCGCCCACTTCGAGGCGTAGCTGGCGCGCGTCCTCCTCTGCATTGGCCAGGGTGCGGATGGCCTCTTCTTTCGCTTCGAGCAGAATGGTTTTTTTCTCGGCTTCGGCAGCCGCGCGGGTTTCGGCGGCGCTTTCCTCGACCGCGGCCCGGTGCATCTGGCCGCGCGTGGATTGCCGCTTCAGGATGTAGTAGCCCAGCCCGGCGCCCAGCGCGACGGCAACTAGAGCCACGATGATCGTCATGACGTCCACAATCAACTCCCCTCCTTTCTTTTTTGTTGTTAAGAGGTCGCTCTCTGCGCGGATTGTACGGCCAGACGATCACCCAAACAGCCCGGCTTTGCGTAACAAACCCCATTGATTGGGCAGGAGCTCGGGCAGATCAGCAGGCAGCAACCAGCGGTGCTGGCCGGTTTCGTCGGATGGCCGGTAGGTGCCGTCCACCACGCGACAGCGGTACAGCAGGTCGAACTGGCTGCGCGTCCAGAAGTCGGCGGCCAGGAGCTGCTCGACGACGACGCGCAGGCCGGTCTCCTCCATGACTTCGCGCCTGAGCCCGGCCTCTGGACTTTCACCGGTCTTGAGCCACCCGCCTGGCAAGCCCCACGGCACCCGGCGGCGATACGTGTGCTCCACGACCAGCACCCGTCCGTCCGCATCCTGGATGAGCGCCATGGCGCCGATCATGACCGACGGATTGAGGAGGCGCAGGAAAATCTGACGCATCCAACCCGGAAACGGCACGTCGCGCCACACCCGCAGCAAGAGGCGGCGGCGGCGCGAACCTGTATATGGAGACATTCGGCTGACCGCTACTATCCAAACATATGACTCAGGCAGTCACTGAACGCCTGCCCCTCAGAGATCGCTTGCAGCGAGACCGCGGGCGAGTCTGGGTGTGTGGCCATCGCGGCGCGATGGGCCACTGTCCAGAAAACACCATGATCTCGTTCGAGCGCGGGCTCGAGCTCGGCGCCGACTGGATCGAGCTGGACGTCCACCTGTCGCGAGACGAAGCCCTGATCGTGATCCACGACGAAACGCTGGACCGCACGACCAGTGGCCACGGCCTGGTGCGCGAGCATACGCTGGCGGAACTTCGCGCGCTCGACGCCGGGGCTGGACAGCGCATTCCCACCCTGGACGAGGTCCTGGCGTGGGCGCACGAGCGGGAGACTATTGTCGATATCGAGATCAAAAATGCGCCGCTGTACTACCCGGGCATCGAGCGCAAGGTCCTCGCGGCCGTCACGTCGGCTGGCATGCTCGAGGACGTCATCGTGATCAGCTTCGATCATGCCGCGGTTCGCCGCGTCCGCGAGCTCGAACCCCGCATCGCCACCGGCGTGCTGTACGGCTGTCGGCCAACGGATGCGGGTATCGGCCTGGCCCGCGCGGCAAGCGCGGACGCCGTGCTGCCCCACTGGGCGTATGTCACCCGCGAGGACGTGGCCGCCGCCCACGCGGCAGGGCTCTCCGTGGCGCCGTGGGCCACCTCAGATCCCATCATCCTGCGTCAACTCATCGCCTGCGGCGTCGATTCGATCGGCACCAATCATCCTGACATCCTTCGAGCAATCCTCGATTCCGAAGCCTCGTCAACCGCGGGATTCAAGCAATGATTGGCGCGTGGCCAGGCGCCTTCATCCGCCGCAAGGACTTCCAGCTGTTCCTCACCAGCTTTCTCGCGCTGTATGCCGAGCTGCTGTGCATCCGCTGGATGCCCGCGCACGTGCGCTTCCTCTCGTACTTCACCAACTTCATCCTGCTGGCCAGTTTCCTGGGTCTCGGCGTCGGCATCCTGTCGGTGCGCCGCAGGCTGCCCCTCGGCCCGCGCACGTTCCCGTTGATCCTGCTCTTCGCGGCCATCCTGATCGCCGCGACAAAGTTCGAGCTCAAGATCGGCTCCGCGGGCGTGCTGTACTACGGCGCCGGCGAAAGCGGGAGCGCGCCACCCGAAAATGCGCTGGTTCTGCCCGCCGCGTTCCTGCTGGTGAGTCTCCTGTTCGTGTGCATCGGCCGGCCGCTGGGCGTGTTGTTGAAAGACGTCACCCCACCGCTGCGGGCGTACGCCTTCGACATCGGCGGCAGCCTGGTGGGTATCGCCGCGTTCTTCCTGTTGTCCTGGTTCGAGCAGCCGCCGGCCGTCTGGTTCGTCGGCCTGCTGGTGATCAGCCTGCTGCTGATCGGACCCACCTGGCGCGATCGCGCGTTTATGGTCGTGCCGCTGGCCATCGCGGCGTTCATCGCCTTCAACATCGGCCAGGGTTTCTGGTGGTCGCCGTACTACAAGATCGGCCTGACACCCACCGACAACGGAGACGGCTGGGCGCTGAACGTCAACAACAGCGGCCACCAGGCCATGCTGCCGTCGGACGAAAAAGAGCCGTTCTATCGCGCTCCGTACGAGCTGTTCGGCTCGGGCCAGTTCCAGCACGTGCTCATCATCGGCGCGGGCAGCGGCTCGGATACCGCCATCGGCCTGAAGTACGGCAACGTGGGCCACATCGACGCGGTCGAGATCGATCCCGTCATCGCCCAGCTCGGCTCCGAGTTCCACCCCGAGCAGCCGTTTTCGGACCCGCGCGTGACGGTCCACGTCGACGACGGCCGCTCGTTCATTCGCAAGAGCACCGACACGTACGACCTGATCATTTTCGCCCTGCCCGACTCGCTGACGCTCACCTCGCAGTTTTCGAGTCTGCGGCTGGAGAGCTTTCTGTTCACCGAGGAAGCCTTCCGAGAAGCGCGCGCGCATCTGACGCCCAACGGCGCCATGGTCCTCTACAACTACTATCGCGACGACTGGCTGATTCGAAAGCTCGCGGGCATGCTCCAGGACGCGTACGGCCAGGCGCCGTATGTCCAGAGCTTCGGCGGCTGGGGCAGAGCCGGCGTGCTGGTCGACGGACCTCGGCTGCAGACCCTGCTCGCCCAGCGGCCTGACCTGGCCCAGCCATACACCGAGATCCGCGCCCCAACCCCGGAGCTGAACGAGGATCCCAACGCCATCCTGCTGCCGATGGTCGGCCAGGGCGTTCTCGACCACAACAACTTCGCGGGTGACGACGAGGTCACGCCACCAACACCGGCGACCGACGACTGGCCGCTCATGTACCTGCGCGATCCCTCGATGCCGTGGGTCTATGTTGCGGGCCTGGCGATGGTGGGCGTGATCGCGCTGGGGTTGATCTTCGGCCTGGCGCCGCCCGGCGCGCGCCGCGGCTTCAGCCTGCACATGTTCTTCCTCGGCGCGGCGTTCATGCTGCTCGAGACACGCAGCCTGGTCACGTTCTCACTGCTGTTCGGATCGACGTGGCTGGTCAACTCGCTGGTGTTCTTCGCCATCCTGTGCAGCGTGATGCTGGCCGTCTTCCTGAGCGCGCGCTTCCCGGTACGCCCCTCCGTGCCGCTGTACGCGCTGCTGGTCGCCAGCTTGCTGCTGGCGTACTTCGTTCCGCAGGACTGGTTCTTGTCGATCAACGTGTTGCCCGTGCGCTACGCGCTGGCGAGCCTTGTGGCCTTCCTGCCGGTGTTCGTTGCCAACCTGGTCTTCGCCGGGTCGTTCAAGGGCACCGGGCTCACGGCCGACGTGGCGTTCGCGTCGAATCTGATCGGCATCATGCTCGGCGGTGCACTCGAGTACGTCTCGCTGCTGATCGGCTACCGCAACCTGCTGCTGATCGTGATCCTGTTCTATCTGCTCTCGGCGGCGCTGCTGCGTCGGCGCGAGCCCGCGCCTCAGCCCGAAGCCGACGACACGCGGGTGCCGGTCGCGGCAACTTAGCGCATGGCGCAAGAGGTCGAAACCAGCCTCAACTTCGCACTCGGCGAGCACCCCAAACTGCGACCGGTCGAGGTCTTCCCCATTCAAGACCGCGGCCGGCGCGGCGTGGTGCTTCGCGATCCGGCAGACCCTAGCCTCAGCCCACTGATCCTGTCGGACGGTGCCGTGCAGATCCTGATGCTGCTCGACGGGCATCGGACCATTGGCGAGCTTGGCGCGGCGCTGCTGCTGCGTGGTGCAAGCATTCCCGAGTCGCAGCTCAGGAGCTTTCTCGTTCGCCTCGACCAGGGTGGCTACCTGGAAGGCCCACGCGCGACTCACCGTTTCAACCAGCGCCGCCATGCCTTCCTGTCCCTGGCGACGCGGCCCGCGGTCCACGCCGGCGGCGCCTACGCTGGAGGCCCTGGCGACCTGCGACGCCAGCTCGACAGGGGCTACCTCGACGCCGACGGCCCCGGTAGCCTGCCGAACGAACGCCCACTCGGCGCGCCAGCGCTGCGCGCCGCCATCGCCCCACATGTCGACCTGCATCGCGGCGCGCCGACCTACAGCTGGGTCTACAAGGCGCTCGCCGAGTCGCAACCCGCCGAGCTGTACGTGATCCTTGGCACGTGCCATACGCCCGTCGAGGGTCACTTCGCCGCGACGCGCAAGGCCTACGACACCCCGCTCGGACCAGCCCCGGCCGATGCCGCGTTCATCGATCGTCTGCAAGCAGCGTGGGGCCACGACCTGTTCGCCGGCGAGTTCTCGCACTCCGGCGAGCACTCCATCGAGTTCCAGGCCGTGTACTTGCGGTCGTTGGGATTGGCCGGCGAAGGCGCGGC
>JAFAOS010000521.1 GCA_019247515.1 Chloroflexota bacterium
TCCCCCTCTGCGGGAAGAGCCTATCCAGGGAGTCCCCATCTGGGGCAAGAACCTATCCAGGGGTCCCCTCTGGGGGAAGAACCTTTCAGGGGGTCCCCTCTGGGGGAAGAACCTATCCAGGGAGTCCCCTTCTGGGGGAAGAGCCTATCCAGGGGGTCCCCTCTGGGGAAGAACCTATCCAGGGGAGTCCCCTCTGGGGGAAGAGCCTATCCAGGGGGTCCCCCTCTGGGGCAAGAACCTATCCAGGGGTCCCCTCTGGGGAAACCTCTTTCGTCTTATGCCCGAGTCAGCGGAGCGAAGGCCGTGTCCAGCTTCTTGACCCCCGCGCTGCCTGCGAAGTGGACTTCCACGATCTCGCCGCTCGGATCGGCGCGGACGCTGATGACCACGCCCGTGCCAAACGTCGGATGCCGCACTCGGTCGCCCGCGCGATACGTGGGTTCGGTCGCCGCCCGCGGCGGTTTTGGCGGCCGGGGGCCCGTCGGCGGCCGCGGCTCGGCGGTGGGCTGAAACGCGCGCGCCGCCAGCTCGCGCGCCTGCTGACGCGTGAGCGCCGGCCGGTCCTCACGCCTGGAGGACCACGCCGCCGCGCCCGGATGCCGCGTCCCCGCCCCGGGCGCATGCGTCACCAACGCCAGTTGCTGCGGAACGTCGATCAGAAAGCTTGACGGCGTCGAGATCGACGAGTTGCCGTAGATCGTGCGACGGAACGCGTGAACCAGGTACAGCCCGCGCATCGCCCGCGTGATCCCCACGTAGAAGAGGCGACGCTCCTCTTCGAGCTGCTTCGGGTCGTCCACCGACCGCTGGTGCGGCAGGACGCCTTCCTCGACCCCGACCAGGAACACGTACGGGTACTCCAGACCCTTGGCCGCGTGCAGCGTGATGAGCGTCACCGCGTCTCCGACTTCGCCGCCGTCGTCGAGCTGGTCCACGTCCTGAACCAGCGAAACGTCTTCGAGGAACGCGGCCAGCGCGCTTTCGTTCGCCAGCTCCTCGTAGTTCTGGGCCTTCGACCGCAGCTCGCGTACGTTCGACCAGCGCTCTTTGCCCTCTTCGGTCTCGTCGTCCACGTGGCGCTGGTAGCCGCTGCGCTCGAGGACCGTGTCGAGGACGTCCAGCACACTCAGGTTAGGCAGTTCGTTGCGAATCGGCTCGACGATGTCGGCGAAAGCGCCAAACAGCTCGCGGGCGCGCACGCCGAATGGCGCCTGGGCGGCCAGCGGATCGCCGGTCGGGTTGTCGCGCAGCGCAGCGATGCGCACCAGCGCTTCGTACGGGCTGATGTCCTCGGCCGCCGACCAGCGGATCAATTCCTGCACCGTCTTCTGGCCGATGCCACGGGGCGGCAAGTTGATGACGCGGAGCAGGCTGACCGTGTCGAAGGGGTTCTGAATCAGCCGCAGGTACGCCAGAACATCCTTGACCTCCTTGCGCTCGTAAAAGCGGATACCGCCGACGAGCCGGTACGGCATGCCTGCCCGAACAAACGCGTCCTCGATCGCGCGGGACTGCGCGTTGGTGCGGTACAGAATCCCGAAGTGGCTCAGCGGCACGTGCTGACTGCGATGCAGCCGCTCGATCTCCCGCAGCACATACAGAGCTTCGTCCTGCTCGTTGTACGCCTCGTGCACCGTAACGGGCAGCCCCTGTTCGTTGTGCGTCCAGAGATTTTTTTCTTTACGCAGCTTGTTGGGAGCAATAACCGAGCGCGCCACCTGCAAAATGGTGGCGGTCGACCGATAGTTCTGCTCCAACACCACCACTTTGAGGTCAGGGAAGTCATTCTCGAAGTTCAAAATGTTGCGAATATCGGCGCTTCTCCACGAGTAAATGGACTGGTCCTCGTCGCCCACGACGCACAGGTTGTGGCTTTTGTCGGTCAGCAATTTGACGATGGCGTACTGAGCGATGTTCGTGTCTTGAAATTCGTCGACCAGCACGTAGCGGAAGCGGCGCTGGTAGAACTCGAGGACTTCGGGGACCGTGCGGAACAGCTCGACCGTGACGCCCAGCAGGTCGTCGAAGTCGAGGGCGTGGTGGCGCTCCAGCAGCGCGTTGTAGCGCCCGTAGACCTGCGCGATGGTCTCGTGCCAGGCGCCCTTGGCGTCGCGTGAATAGGTTTCAGGGTCGATCAGCTCGGACTTGGCGTGCGAGATCGCGCTCAGGACGGAGCGCGGCGAAGTGCGTTTTTCGTCGATCTCCAGCTGTCTGAGAACCTGCTTGACCAGGTCGACCTGGTCGTTGTCGTCGTAAATCGCGAAGCCCGGATCGCGGCCCAGGTGCTGGATGTCGCGTCGCAGCCAGCGGGCGCACAGCGAGTGGAAGGTGCCGACAGACAGCCCGCGGGTCAGGTCTGGCCCGACGAGCCCGCTCAGACGCTCCCGCAATTCGCGCGCGGCTTTGTTGGTGAACGTGACCGCCAGGACGTTGTACGGGTACAGCCTGGGCACGCTGTTGAGCAGGTACGCGACGCGATGGACGATGACCCGCGTCTTGCCCGAGCCTGGACCGGCGAGGATCAGGAGCGGGCCGTCCACGTGGGCGACCGCCTCACGCTGGTGAGGATTCAGGCCTTCCAGGAGCTTTTCGACGCGATCGGCGGGCGGGGCGGTCATCGGTGCGGGTATTTTCCCACGTCACCCGTCACGGCGACCCGTCAACGGATCGCGTACATCGAGCCTTCCGGGGTTTTGGTCACCTCGATCCGCACGGGAAACCGCTCACGGAGGTCCTCGAGATGGGTGATCACCAGGATTTTCTCGAATTCGGCCTCGATTGCCTGGATCGCCTCGACGACGCGATCGCGGCCCTCCTGGTCCTGCGACCCGAAGCCCTCGTCCACCACCAGCAACTGCAAGCGGGTGCCGGCCCGGTGGGCCAGCAAACGTGACAGGGCGATGCGGATGGCGAAGTTCACCCGAAAGCCCTCGCCGCCGCTGAACATCTCGTAGCTGCGCGTGCCAAGCTCGTCGGCGATCTTGATGTCCAGCGTCTCGATCGTCCCAATGCCGGAGCGCACGTCGCGTTGCGTTTCGAACTTGACGTGCATTCTTCCGTCCGTCATGCGCGCCAGGATGCGATTGGCCTCTTCCTCGATCTCGGGGATCGCCGTTTCGATGATCATCGCCTGTACCCCGCGCCGACCAAACGCGTACGCGAGGTCGCCGAAGACGCTCTGTTCGCGGCGCAACGCATCCTGGCGCCCGAGGCTCTCGCGCTGCTTGCGTTCCAGGAACGCGCAATTGTCGAGTTTGGTCTGGGCAAACAGGCACTGATCGCGGGCCTGGTCGCGCGTGCGCCGCGCCTCAGCTGACTGCTCGGCGAGCTCGGCGAGTCGCTCTCGCTCGCCGGCCAGCGCCTGCACGTGCGTTGTCAAACGCTGGAGCCGCTCTTCGTCAGCGCTGCACTCCGAGTCCAGCCGCTGGAGGTTGGCCTGGAGCTCGCGAATCTGCGCGTCCAGGTGCTCCGCGCTCAGCCGCGCCTGTTCGAGCAGCTGCCGCTCGCGGTCGGCGGTCGCCAACTCGCTCGCGCGTGAGCGCAACTCCGCGTGACAGCGGTCGTCGTAACCGAGCTGCGCGATTTGCGCGTCCAGACGCTTCAGCGCGCCACGCGCCTCGGCGGCGAATGCTTCGGTGCCGAGCACACGCTGGCGCTCGGCCAGCTCGTGTTCGAGCAGCCCCACCTGATGCAACGCGTCTTCAGCCTGGGCGACCACGCTCTCAGTTTGAGCCAACCGACGCTGTACGGCCTGGCGCTCCTCCAGGGCGTGCGCGGCCTTCTGGAGCAGGCTTTCGTCGCGCGCGATCGTCGCTTCCAGAGTTCGACACGCCCCCTCGTTGGCGCGGAACTCGTCCCGCAGCCGCGTTCCCTCACGCACGAGCTCCTCTCGCAAGCGCTGCTTGTGACGCGCATCCATCGGCCGCTTGCACGTCGGGCACGTGGACAGCGTGTCCAGCTCGTCGAGACGGCCGCGCAGCTCGAACATCTCCTTCTTGAGCTGCGTGTTGATCGTGCGTTTTTCCGCGGCATCCTCGCGCGCGTGGCCAACCACGGCCTGCAACTGCGCATGTTGCGCTTCAACCTGTGCCAGCGACGTCGATTCGGCCTGCGCGCGGCGGAGCTGGACCTGAAGCGTCGCGAGCTGCGCGCTGGCCTGGCGCAGCTCGACCAGGCGCTTTTCCCGCTGCGCGACCTCGCCCTCCAGGCGCGCCTGCTCGGCGGCAAGCGTGCGCATGGCGGACTCTCGGGCCCGTTCCAGGGGGAGGAACGTCTGCTGTTTCTGCGTCATCACTTCCAGGTCGGCTCGCACGCGGTCCAGTTCGCAGGCCGCTTGTTCGATCTCTGATGCTCGCCCGAGAACCGCCTGGACCTGCCCTCGCAGATTCTGGCGCTCGTCGACCGCAGAGCGAGCACGCGTTCGCTCCAGGGAGAAACGCTCGAGCCGCGCGCGAGTCTCCTGCACTTGCTGCTGGAGGCCGTCAAGCTGGGCAACCTTCTCTCGGACGACCGCCAGCTGCTGCTCCAGGTCGGCGAGCTGGGCCTCGAGCGTGGTCAGCTCCGCGCGCAACCGGTCGAGCTCCGCTTGATAAACCGGTCGACGCGCGATCTCGGCCTCCCAGTCCTGTGACAGGCGACGCTCGTCGAGCAGTTGCGCCTCGCAGGTTTTGAAGCGCTCTTTGGCGCGACCCTCCAGCTCGTCGTAGTAGCCAAGCTCGAGGATCTCGGCCAGGATGCGCTTGCGCTCCGCGGGTGAGTTGGTGGTGAAGCTGTCGGCGCGGCCCTGCTGGATGAAGCTCGAATTGGTGAACGTCTCGTAGCTCATACGCAGTGTGCGCTCGATGAGACGCTCGGTTTCGCCGAGCGAGCGTTCGGTGAGCGGCCGGTAGCCGCCGTCGCCGAGGACGGCAAACTGGAGGTCGGAGTACCCGCTGCGTCCGCGGCGCTGGCGCTTGCGGATGACGCGATACTGGTGCTCGTCGAGGGCGAATTCGAACTCGACCTCCATGTCGGAGGCGCCGGAGTGGATCAGCTCGTCGACCGAACGCGAGCGGGCGCGGCCCCACACGGCCCAGGTGATGGCGTCCAGCAGGGCGGATTTGCCATGGCCGTTGTCGCCGGTGAGCACGGCGACGTGGATGCCGTCGAAGCGGAGGGGCTGGTGGACCTCCGTGTAGGACATGAAGTTGCGGAGGCTGAGAGCGATCGGAATCACAGGCTGACGCGTTGGGGCTCCGCCCCCGTGCCCCCGGGTGGAATTTCAGCCTCGTCCGCCATGAGTGAGCGCGCGTAGCGCAGTAGCGTCTCGCGCCGCGGGACTTCTACCTGCTGGTGCTCCAGGTACAGCGCCAGCGCCTCCAGCGGCCCCGCCCGCTGGATCGCCGCGGCGGCGGCGCCCCAGCGGCTGCGCGGGCGAACGTGGCTCGTCCGCTCGAACGGCGCCACGTAGTAGGCGGTCTTCAGCTGCGCCCGAATGTCGTCTTCGCGCAATTCTCGGCCGCGTTCGGGCGGAACGTCGATGCGCACCCGCACCACCGCGTTGTCCAGCGCCGAGGCGTGGCGGGCAATGGCGCGCACCACGTCCTCGGTCGCGTTTTCAGATTCCACGCGCGCCTCGATCGTCAGGAACGGCCGCGCCTTGACCGCGCGAAACTCGAACTCGGCTCGCCCTTTTTCAGGAATCCCGACCAGCGCCCAGCCTTTGGCCTCGTCCTGCTCGCCGAAGTCCACCCGATCGATGCTGCCCGCGTAGACCACCTGCGGCGCCGCGTAGTTCAGCACCTGGTGCTTGTGAATGTGACCCAGCGCCACGTAGTCGATCGACGGCAGGTCGAACGTTTGCAGGTCGTACATCGGATCGCTGCCCATGGTCAGCAAGCGTTCGGCGCCGACTTTCGCCCCGAACAGATGCGCGTGACCGACCACGATCGCGGGTAGCGAGGCATCGAGTGCCTCGGCTTCCGTTCGCAGCCGCGCCCGAGTCAGGTCGATCATCGCCTGATTGAGCTCGGCAATCGTGCAGTTCTTGTATTCGGGCTGCGCCAGAACCGCGCTGCGGACAGCCCACGGAAAGGCAACCACCTGGATTGGACCTGCACGGGTCTCGACGACGTGCGTGCCGATGCTGCGCGCGACGGTGACGCTGGGAACCTCCAGCGCGCGGAAGATGTCCACGCTCGTCGCACGGCCGGCGGACATCGGCACGTCGTGATTGCCGGCCACCAGCATCGTCTTGATGCCGGCCGCCGCCAGGCGCTGGATGCGGCGGGCGAACTCGCGCTGGTGGGTTGGCGTCGGATCGCGGGTCTTGTAGATGTCGCCGGCGAAGACCACCAGGTCCACCTGTTCGGCGATGGCCGCGTCGATCGCCTGGTCCAGCGAGTCGAGAAAGTCATGCAGCCGCTGGTTCAGGCCGGTCTCAGGGTTGATGCGGCCGTAGTTTTCCATGCCGATGTGCGTGTCGGCGATGTGGGCAATCCGCAGCGGAGCGCGGCTCATTCGTCGCCGAAGATTTCCGCGTAGCGCCGCGCGCGGGCGGCGATGGTGGTGCCTTCGTCCGCGCCGACCGCCGCGTAAAAGACGGGGTCGTATTTGCGGGTGCGGACCATCATCGGCATCGGTACGGCGTGACCCAGCACCAGCGCCTGCTCGCGCGAGTCGAGCGTGGCCAGGACCGTGCGCAGGTGCGAGCCGCCGCTGACGCCGGTGAAGATGGCGTCGATGTCGCGTTCGTCGTTCAGCTGGCAGGTGATGCGCGTGCCGATCTGCGACAGCACCTCGGCGTCGATGCCGCTCGGTCGCTGATCGACCACCAGCAAGGTCACGTAGAACTTGCGCAGCTCACGGGCGATGGTCCCGAACGTCGTCTGCCGCGCCGCATCCGAGTTGAGGAACTTGTGGGCCTCCTCGATGGTGATCATCAGCGGTCGCGGGCGATCGGCCTCGTCCTTGGTATTCCAGTAGCGCTCCGTCTTTTTGACCCACAGCTCGTGCAGCCGGCGGGTGATCACGTTGGCGGCCAGGATGTAGGCCAGCAGGTTCCGCTGGCGGCCGAATTCCAGGACCACGTGCTGACCGCGCTCGAGCTGGGCGATGACCTGGTCGAGCGTGGAGCGCTCCAGCGAACGCTCCACAAACGGCAGACGGTCGATCAGGCGGAGTTTGCTGCGCAATGCGCTGAGCGACGCGTGGTTGCCGCCTTCCAGGTTGGCGAAGTCCGTCAGCTCGTCGCCGTTCATGTCCAGCAGGCGCGCCACCCAGTCGCCGCCGAGCTTGTCCTCGCACAGTGCGGCGGATTCGACGGCCGTACGGTGGAGGCGCAGCTCGTCCTGCAGCAAGGCGATGTCGGCGACCGACAGCTCGCGCAGCGCAATCTTGATTTCGCCGGCGGGTTTCACGCCGCGGCCGCGCGACGACTCCATGTCCAGCGTGTACACGGCAACACGACTGCCAAACAGCTGCGAAAGGCCTTTGACCTCGGTGCCCTCTTCGTTCTTGGCGCTCCAGCCGTACTCGGAGTGCATGTCGAAGATCAGGTTGACCGCCGCGCCGGCCTTGATCACACCGCACAGGAGCAGCCGCGTGAGGAAGCTCTTGCCTGTGCCTGACTTGCCGAAGATCCCGTTGGAGCGCTCGACGAACCGCCGCAGGTCCACGCAGACCGGTACATCCATGTCGATCGGCTGCCCGATCTGGAAGTGGTTTCTGCCATCGTCCCGACCGAAGACGCGTTCGAAGTCGGCGAGCGTCGCCTCGGACACATTCGAGAAATGCGGCGGGATGGTGCGCGCCGGCCGCGGCGCCATGTCGGCGTCCTCGAACTCGACGTCGGCCGCCAGGTTGGCGAGCATGAGCTCCGGCTTGAGCTTGACCAGGGCATAGGTGGTGGTGCCGCTGAGCACCTGACGCAGGAAGACGTCGATCTTGCTCGGATCGCCGGGCGGATCACGCAGGACGTCGTTGTTGGCGGAGTCGAGCTGAACGTCGGTCACCAGGCAGAAGTACTCGTACTTCTGGCCCACGATCTTCACGAATTTGCCCAGCCGCACGTCTTCGATGGCGACGGCCGGATCCAGGCGGGCGGTCAGGCCCTCGGCCACCGATCCGGCGACGAGCAGGCCCAGCCGGCTGGTGACCAGGCTCACGCGACCTCGACGGGAGCCAGGCAGCGGCGCAGGATGCTGGTCAAGCGCGCGTAGTCGGCGCGCAGCAGCTGCGCCAGCTCACGTCCGGCAAGCTGCAGGAACTCGGCGCTGTCGGAATGCTGATGCGCTGTCGCGCGCAGGTTGGCGGCCAGCAGCTCGTCGACAGGCACCTCGGGGGCGGTGAGCAGGGCCTGCAGGTAGTCGAGCCCGTGGGCGGTGAACTGGCGCACGCCCTGCGGCGGGCACGTGAACACGGAGTAGTGCAGCCGCGGCGGCCGCGGCGGCAGGTACTGATGGATGGCGCCATGCTCGGCGAAGCCGACCACCAGGGCGCGGAACGTGGTGCGCAGGACGAGCGGCAGGTCGGGATTCTCTTCGTAGATGCGCTCGTCGCGGATGTCGCCGTGGCCGCGCATGATCGCGCGCGAGCCGGGATCGATGCCGGCGGTCTGGACGTGCGCGACGACGCCGTACACCGTCTGCGCGTCCTCGGTCGCCACTTCCACGAATGCGCCGAAGGCTGGCGCCCAGTCGAGCTCGAGGGCCTGGGCCAGGAAGTCGGTGGTCGACGCCTCGACCACTTCGCCGATAAGCCCCGGCTCACCGTGCGCGGGCTCCCTCTCCCGCTGGGAGAGGGCCGGGGGTGAGGAGTCACGCGGGAACACACCGTTGAGGCTCATACCGTGCGGACCTGTTTGCGGGACAGCTTGGCCGAGGGTCGGGCGACGACGCCCTGGCGGGCGAGCTCCTGCTGGACCAGCGTGTCGAGGACGTCGCGGTCCCCGAGCGAAATGACCGCACGGTCGTCGGCGCGCGCGAGCACAGCCGGGTAGCCGAACCCCTTGGTGCACTGGTCGACGAGGACCGCGTGCAGCAAATTCAGCAAGGACTGGTCACGCGCGACCCACTCGGGGAATTCGACGCGCGCAATCTCGTCGCCGGTGTTCAGCATGAAGAAATGGACGCGGTGGTGACGGGTGTAGTAGGGGTCGTGGACGTTGGAGCGGACGCGGAACAGGCCAGTGCGCTCCCAGCGATCGAGGCCGCCGCGGAGGATCTGGGCGTCGCTCAGACCGCGCAGGGCGCAGGCGTGCGCGCCCGCACAGATGGCGCAGTCCTCGGCCGCGCCGCGGCACATCGCCCGGAACAGGTGGACCAGGTCGATGCCACGCGAGCGGCTGGCGTACGCCGCGACGGGTACGCGCGCCTGACGCAAGCGCTCGAGCTGGGCGACGAAGTCGGTGTAGAAGCGGTTCCTGAGAAAGTCGCGCGGACGCTCCTCGAGGACCGAAAACAGGAGCGTGCCGTCGACGAGCGCCACCGACGGAACAAAACCCTCATTGGATTCCGCGTCAGCCAGGTCGGCCAACGCACGTAGCTCTTCGACCGTGCGCAGCGCGTCCAGGTGGCGGTCACGCATCGGCACCTGGCGTCGCGGGTCGCGCGGATCGACGATGAACAGCTGCTCGTCGGTGTAGCCAAGCATCGAAGCGCTGCGCAGCTCCACCTCGCGCTCGGGCTGGCCGTACGGAATGCGCACCCGACCGACGTTGATCAGGTAAAACTCGCCGCTGCCGCCATGTCGGTCGGGATCGATCTCGGCGCCGTCAGTCGCCATGGCGGTATACGCCGGCGGACGGGGATGCGGCGGCACGTGCTCGTCGAGCGCACCGGTCGGCACCGCGACGCGATCCTGCACGCTCTCGGCCAGGTCGGCGAGCTCCTCCCACCGATCGGCATACTCGGCCAGCATGCCCTCGAGCAGCCGCAGGCGATGCTGCTCGTCAACTCGCCGCCGTGCGAGCTGCTCGCCCATCTGCCGCACCTGCGAGCTCAAATCGAGCAGATCCAGCGGCATGCCAACGCCTTCAGGCCCGATCGGGTTCGGTGGTCCGCCACACGCGCAGTGAGCCGACGTTTTCGAGGTGCCGCACGTCGACGAGCTGGATTAACTCGAGTCCGCGCTCGGCGGTCCACTCCAGGCGCGAGATCTGACAGTTGTCGACGCCCTGCTCGAGCCACAGGTCGTCTACCGTGCCACCCATCGCGTTCACCAGGATTGCCTGGCACAGGGCGCCGTGCGAGATGAGCACGATCGTCTCGCCCAGGTGGGCTGGCATGCGCTGTTCGAAGAACTCGAGCGCTCGGGTTTGGGCGGCGCGGATCGACTCGCCGTCAGGCAGCTGATACGCGCTCGGTCGCGTCGCCCACGCCTTGCGGCCGCCAGGGTAGTCGGCGTCGATCTCGTCGCGGTTCTTTCCCGTCCAGGCTCCGACGTTGATTTCTCGCAGGCGCGCCTCGGGCCTGACCTGCAGGTTGTGGAGCTGGGCAACCGTGGCGGCCGTGTTCGATGCACGACCGAGGTCGCTGCTGTAGATGGCGGCCAACTGTTCGTCGGCCAGGGCGCGCGCCAGTTCGGCGGCCTGGGCTCGGCCGCGCTCGGTCAGTGGCGAGTCAGCCTGGCCCTGCCAGCGGCCCTCGACGTTGTAGACCGTTTCGCCGTGGCGTGCGAGCAGGATACGAACAGGTGTTCCACCCATCGGGGACCAGTATAGGGCCGCCGGCGAGGCTAGTACAGGACGCGCTCGTCTCCGACTCTTCTCGTGATTTTGTGCTCGTCGGTATACGTGACCAGGGCCAGCGTGTACTTGCGCGACGCGTCGAGCAGGTCGCGAATCTGGGCCACGGTCCGCGGGCCATGTGCCTGGATGTCGGCGCGGATGCGAGCGACGATGTCGTCCAGCGTCGACCGGTCGTAAATCAGGCCGGCCGCGACTTCTACCAGGCGCCCGTCGGCGATCGCCGCCTCGACGACTTCCGACGAGATGCGCAATTCGGCCTCCAGGTCGGCCCGGTCGGGCGGCGAGACGCCCGCCTCGCGCAGCACGTCGAGAAGCGCGCCAAGCTGCGCCTGCTGCTCGGTCGAGAATGCCACTTTGTGAGACACCAGCCGCACAAACGGCCCATCCTCCGTGGCGACGCCGTCTGCCTTGAGCCGCTCGAGCTCGCGGACAAACAACCGCGGATCGGCGCCCAGCCGCGTGCGCAGCTCTTCCTTCGGCAGGCCGCGACGCAGCGGGTAAGTAGCGTGGAACCCGGTGAGCATTGAACGCACCTGCTCGGTGAGGCGCTGCCAGCCTTCGGGCGTCACCACGAAGGAGCGGACGTCGATGCGCGCGGCACCGTTGGAGGCGTCCACCAGCAGCAGGTCGTTGGCGGCCACGAGTCGACCAACCGCGGCGCGAACCTCGGCGGCGGGCAGGCCCGAGCGCGCCACCAGACCATCCACGTCCGTCGGCTCGCGCGCACGCAGCCGCTCCAGGACAATGTCCTCGGGTGAGCCCTGGGCCAGCACCTCGAGCTGCTCGAGGATCGCCGTCTGCCGCCGGCGGTGGCGCCTGGCGTGCGACTCGACGACCTGTCCGCCGCCGATGGTGCGGCTCGGCGAGGGCAGTCGCAAGACGAACAGGTCGCCGCGGGCGAGGGCCAGTTCGTCCTGGAACCGCACCTGGACCCACGCCTCCTCGCCCGGCTGCAATTCGTCACGGTCCAGCAGTGCCAGCTTGCCGAGCGTCTCGGCCGCGCCGGTGTGAAAGCTGACCGCGGTGTTGTGTTTGATGGGATGCCCGTCGCGGATCAGTCGCAGCCGCGCGTCGACCGCGCGGGTCGGCTTCAGACTGCCTGGCGCGGCAAGCACCTGGCCGCGGCGCAGGTCGTCGACGGAGAGTCCCGTCAAGTTGATGGCCGTTCGCGTGCCGGCGGGCACGTTCTCGAGCTTCTTGCGGTGGCTCTGCAAGCCGCGAACCCGCGAGCGCAGGCCGCCGGGCTGGACCTCGAGCTCCTGGCCGAGGTGCATCTCGCCGTCGATCAGCGTGCCAGTAACGACCGTTCCGAAGCCGGCGACAGAGAAGACGCGATCGATCGGCAGCCGCGGCCGGCCGGTATTGGGACGCGAACGTTCCTTTTGCAACAGGTCCTGGATGACCTGGATGAGCGTGTCCAGTCCCAGCCGAGTTACGGCCGAGCATGGAACGATAGGCGCCGAACGCAGGCTCGTGGAGGAGAGAAACTCCTCCACGTCCGCCTGCACCAGGTCCAGCCATTCGTCGTCGACCAGGTCGCGCTTGGTCAGCGCGACAACCCCATTTGCAATACCGAGCAGGTCGAGGATCGCGACGTGCTCGCGCGTCTGGGGCATGACGCCCTCGTCGGCGGCGATCACCAGCAAGGCGATGTCGATGCCGCCCACGCCCGCGAGCATGTTGTGGATGAAGCGCTCGTGGCCCGGGACGTCGACGATGGACACCTCCTGACCGTCGGGCAGGCGCAGCCAGGCAAAGCCCAGGTCGATGGTCATCCCGCGCTCTTTTTCTTCCTGCAGCCGATCCGGGTCGATGCCCGTCAGTGCGCGGATGAGCGTCGACTTGCCGTGGTCGACGTGGCCGGCGGTGCCGATGACTCTCACAGGACCGCGCGCACCGCGCGCACCGCGCGCTGGAGCTCGGCGTCCTGTTCGGGAAGGACGGAACGGAGGTCCAGGAGCACGCGTCCGTCCTCGATCCGACTGATCACGGGTGGCTCGACGCGGCGCAGTCTGGTGGCCAGCGCGTCGGCCGAGTCGGCGGCGAGCGCCACCGCGGCGCTGGGCTGGGTCTGGCCAGGAAGCGAACCGCCGCCGATGGCCGACCGCGTCTCGGTCACCTGCCCCTGCACGTTGGCGGCGACGTTCTCCGCGCGGGCGCGTAGCGCCTCGAGCGGGGCAGAGATCATGCGCCACACCGGCACCTCGCGTTCCGCCTCGCCGCGGACGTAGTGCAGCAACGTCGCGCCCAGCGCCGCGAGGGTCAGCTTGTCGGGCCGAATCGCGCGCATCAACGGGTGGCGCCGCAGTCGGCTGACCTCGCTCGCTCGCCCGACGATGATGCCCGCCTGCGGTCCGCCCAGCAGCTTGTCGCCCGAGAACGCGACCAGCGTCATGCCGGCCGCCAGACTGCCCTGGACCATGGGCTCACGCACGAGGCCGAAGCGGGTGGTGTCCAGCAGCGAGCCCGACCCGAGGTCGTCGACCACCGGCAGGTCGTGGGCCCGGCCAACGCCGACCAGCTCCTCGAGCACCGGCTGGTGCACGAAGCCGACCTGGAGGAAATTCGAGGCATGCACGCGCAACAGCAGCGCGGTCTGAGGCGAGATGGCGGCCTCGAAATCGGCGGCGTACGTGCGATTGGTGGTGCCCACCTCGATCAGCTCGACGCCCGACTGGCGCATCACGTCAGGAATGCGGAAGCCGCCGCCGATCTCGACCAGTTGCCCGCGCGAGATGATCGCCTCGCGTCCCTGAGCAAGCGCGGACAGGATCAACAACATGGCCGCGGCGTTGTTGTTTGCGACCAGCGCGTCCTCGGCCCCCGTCAGCCGCCGCAACAGGTCGGTCACCAGGCTGTGCCGCGAACCGCGCTCACCCTTATCCAGGTCGTACTCCAGGTTCGAATAGCCGCGGCTGGCTTCTTCGGCGGCTTGCAATGCGGCCGGACTCAGCGGCGCGCGGCCAAGGTTGGTGTGGATGATGACCCCGGACGCGTTCAGCACCGGCCGCAGTCGGGGCCGCGTGGCCTGGGCGACCCGATCTTCGACCAGACGCGGCAGATCCTGTGGCGAGAACGGCCAGCCACCGTCACGCGTCGCGCGACGCGCCTCATCCAGCACGTCGCGCGCCGCCTGGAGCGCCAGCTCACGCGGCAACCCGGCCAGGCGTTCGTCGCGCAGCAGGCGATCGACGGACGGCAGATCCCGCGGCTGGACGCTGGCCACGGTCTGCGATTCTAGAGACCCGCGAACAGGTCGTCCTCGGGCACCGGGCCCGAGCCGACGACGCGCTGGAACGTCTCCCGCCCGAAGATGTCGCCGAACAGCGACTCGGGGATGCGCATGAAAAACTGGTCTGCGCCCATCTGCGTGCGATGGGCGACCAGCGACGCCCGTTTGTCGGCGATGTACTTCGAGACGTCGACGAACGTGGTCACGCGCTCGTCTGGGACGCCGAACGGCATGTCCTCGTCCTCGCGAATCTCTCGAAATGGCGCCTCGATGCCCGCCGCCCGCATGCGCTCGCCCATGGCGCGCATCGCCGATCGCGGGACCACCGCGTAATAGAGCTTGCTGGCCGACCAGGCTGGTCCGGCCGCGGGGAAGCGACCAGCGTCGCCAGCAGCTTCAAAGGCAGCCACGGCGACCCGGTGCGCGCGCACGTGGTCGGGGTGACCGTAGCCGCCGCGCTCGTCGTACGTGACGACAACCCGCGGCTGCTCCTCGCGGACGACGCGAACCACCCGCTCGAGCGCCTCTTCGAAAGACGACTGCGCGAAACTGCGGGGATCGTCGTTGTCGGCGGTGCCCGCCATGCCCGAGTCGCGGTACCCGAGCTTCACCAGGCGACTGACCCTCAGCACGCGGACCGATTCGTCCAGCTCGCGTGAACGTACCTCGGCCAGGTTCTCGGGCGTGGCCAGCGCCGGGTCGCTGATCTCGCCGACGGCGCCGTCGGTGCACGTCACCAGCACCGTGCGCACGCCTTCGGCGGCATATCGCGCCAGGATGCCGCCCGTACTGATGCACTCGTCGTCGGGGTGGGCGTGGACCGCCAGCAGGGTTCGGGGCTCGGGCATGTACTGCGTATAGTATGGTTGGCTGCCGCGGGGTATGGCAGATCAATCCGCCGTGGCGCTGGTCGACCGACCGGGCCACGTCGCCCGTGACTCGTGGCGCACCCGGCTGGACGCGCTACCGTTCAGCCTGACCGAGCTTTCCTTGCTTGGCATCGTCGTGGTGCTCGCCAGCTGGCAGGTGACGCTGCGTAGCTACGATGCCAACGGCGTGGCGCTGGCGGGTGTCAACAGCGTCGTGAATGGCACGGGCGGCGACCTGTCGCAGTACCGCGTGCTGTCGCCGTACCTGGCCATCGGCCTTCAGACGCTGCTCGGCGGAAGCGCGCCGCCATTTCAGTTGCTGCGCTTCGTCCAGATGCTGGTCATCGCGTTGCTGGCGTACGGCTACTACGGTCAGCTCGGACTGCGGCCGATCACCCGAGTGCTCGGCATTTGCCTGATCGCGGGCCTGATCAGCCTCAGCATGGGCGTGAGCGGTCCGAGCTCGTTCAGCCTGGATCGCTTCGACGACACGATCTTCTACCTGGTCGCCGCGCTGCTGGTGCTGGGCGGACGCACAGGCTGGATTCCGCCGCTCATGGCGCTGGCGGTGGCCAACCGTGAGACCAGCGTCTTCATCCCGACACTGGTCCTGGCGCGCTATGGCTGGCGAAACCGCAAGGCGCTGCTCACCGCGGCGACCGCCTGGGTTGTCGCCGCGATGGTGTATTTCGGCATTCACAGCTACTACGGGCCGCGGCCGCGCGTCGAGGACTCCTACTGGGGCACGGCGATGGTCATGCGCAGCCTGCGCATGCCAGGCCAGGTGGCGTTCTTCTTCGCGGCCATCAACCTGCTGCCGGCCGTCGTGCTGCTGACGCTGCGCGACGTCGATCCGTTCTTACGTCGGCTGTTCTGGTACGTCGTGCCGCTCTGGTTTGCGATTCACATCTGGGCCGCGCGACTGGGCGAAGGCATCATGTACCTGGCGCCGATCACCGTGGTCATCGTGCCGCTGGTGCTTCAGGGACTCGAGCGACGTCTCGTCGGATTCCCAGACGGCTCTGCGTCCGAATCGCCGCTTCGACGCCCAGCAGGCTGACCGCTAGCCACACGACCGCCAGCGGCGCAAGCAGCACGAGTCCCTGATCGACCTGCTCCGTGGCCAGCACGACGACCAGCCATGGGACCGTCACGGCGTAAAGCAGCCAGCGCAGGCCGAGTGGCGCGGCGCGACCAACCGCCAGAGCCAGGACTGGCAGCAGGCAGAGGCCGCCCAGCACGTTCACGAACCGGGCGGGCGCCGCGTATGCCCACGGAGTGACGCTCGGAGCCGGGCCGACCTGCCGCAGGACGAGCACTTCGATGCTGCAGAACGCCAGCGCCAACCAGAAGGCGGGCCGGCGGGCGAGCGTGCGGAGTGGGTTCGTATTCGGGTCGCTGGCGACCAGCGCGACGAACGGCGCGAAGATGCCGGTTTCTCGGTTTGCCGCGGCCAGCGCGGCGCACAGGACGTAGAGAGGCCAGCGACGGTGCCAGGCCGCGAGCACTGCCAGGAGGAAGAGGATGGGTTCGAGCAGTTTGTCGCTCTCCCAGCCGCGGAGCTGCATGGCAAAAGCGGCGCTGGTCGACAGCAGGACCAGTCCGACGAGGCTCGTCAGCCACGTCAGCCGGAGCGTGCGCAGCCAGACATAGGTGAGCGCGTTCAGCGCGACGCCCAGGACGAGCAGGGCGAAGACCAGGCCGCGGATGAGGTAAGCGCCGGTGATCGGCTGCAACAACGTGGTGAACGGCCACATCACGTACGGCGCGAGCGCGGCGTACTGACCGGTGGCGTCCGTCGACAAGCTGGTGTGCGCGGCGCTGGCGATCAGTGAGGCGACGTAGGCCTGCGTCTCGCTGTCGTTGGCGGCGTCCATGTGGAACTTCATCAGGAACCAGCCGCAGAAGGCGATGCACGCGGCGGCGACGAGCGTCTCGCGAGATCGGGGCGTCACCTGCATCTTGAGATTCATCTGAGCCGAAAACAGATGTCCTGTCGACACGTAGGTGTAGGAGGGATCACGGGGAAGTGACAACTTGTCGAGCCACGGGGTTGACCTGGAGACTCATCACGGGTGAGACGTCCCACCGATCGACCAACTGGGTCCCCTCTGGGGAACTTACGCTGCCGCCGCCACGTCGACCAGCTCCATCTCCAACCGCCAGTATCCATCCCACCGCGAGCGCCTCAGTCGGAACGCGGCGTCCAGGCTCTGGCCCACCTGGAACTGGGTGGCAAGCTGACCGTGGTCGAAAAAGACGGCTTCGACGGGCACGCTGTCGAACGCGCGGAAGCGCGCCCGCCAGTGCTGGCCCTCGGCGCCGAGCTGGCGGCTTTCAGTTAGCCGCAGGCCCTTCGCCGCGAACGTCGGGTACTGAAAGCCCGCCCCAAACGGCGCGAGCCGCTCCAGCGAGCGGGCGAACTCGTAGCAGATCGTTTCCGGCTTCAAGTAGCCGTCGATCCACAGGATGGGCTCGAGGCGCTCGGGCGGCAGCGTCTCGCGCACGGTCAGCTGAAAGCGCTCCACCAGCTCGTCGAGACGCTCGGCGGACAACGAGAAGCCAGCCGCCGCCTGGTGCCCGCCGTAACGGTCGAAGACGTCATCACACGCCTGGAGCGCGGCCAGGAGATTGAAGCCCTGGATGCTGCGCCCTGAGCCGCTGACCATGCCTTCGCTGCGGCGATACACCAGCGTCGGTCGGTTGTAGGCCTGCGCCAGCTTGCCGGCCACCAGACCGACGATGCCGCCGGGCCAGTCCTCGCCGCCGCACACCAGGGCGTACTCGCCGGATTCGAACTGGGCCTGGACCAGCTCGTGAGCCTCAACCTCGAACGTGCGCGTCAGGGCCTGGCGCTCCTCGTTGAGCCGGTTGACGTCCGCGGCCAGCGCGAACGCCTCTTCGTACGTGTCGGCCATGAGCAGGCGGTAGGCGATGTTGGGATCGTCCAGACGCCCGGCGGCGTTCACGCGCGGCGCGACACGGAAGCCAAGCGCCGCGGCGTCGACGTCGCCTGGCTTGAGGCCCGAGGTCTCGATCAGCGCGCGCACGCCCGGCCGTGGAAACGCGTTCATGATGTTCAGCCCGGCCAGCACCAGCCGACGGTTTTCGCCGAGCAACGGCATGATGTCGGCGACGGTGGCCACGGCCACCAGGTCCAGCAAAGGCTCCATGGCCGCGCGACCGTCCGGCAGCAGCGCGTCGGCCAGCGCCTGCACCAGCTTGAAGGCCACGCCCGCGCCGCACAGGTAGTCGCACGGGTAGCCACAGTCGGGTCGCCACGGGTTGACCAGGGCGTAGGCGTTGGGCAGCTCGGCGGGGCACTGGTGGTGATCGGTGATAATCAGGTCGACGTTCAACTGCCGGGCCAGGTCGGCGGCCGCGTGGGAGGTCGAGCCGCAGTCGGCGGTGACGATGACCTGGGCGCCCGCGGTCGCCAGCTCCTCGACGATCGCTGGCGTTAGCCCGTAGCCGTCGACGAAACGATTCGGCAGGCGCACCCGCGGTTCGATGCCGACCATACGCAGCCCGGTGGTGAGCACGGCCGCGGAGTTCACGCCGTCGGCGTCGTAGTCGGTGAAGACCGCGACTTGCTGATGGGCTTGCCGCGCGGCGACCAGGCGCTCGACCGCGCGGGGTACGTCCTCGAGCAGCTCGGGATCGTCGGGGTCGCGGCTGACGCCGGCCAGGAAGTCCTCACACAATTCCGCCTCGGCCAGGCCGCGGGTGAACATGACCTGGACCATGGCCGGATGGACGTCTCTGACATGTTCGAAGAGCGTGGCGGGCGCGCGGGGGACGGTGCGCCAGATGTATTTGAGACCCCGCCGCTCGCTCATTTGTTCGAGCCGATAATAACCGGCGGGGGCGTTACACCGGAAGAGGTTTACCGGCCACCGTCCGCTGAGACGCCAGTGCGTACCACGGGGTACGCTCCTGGGCAATGGCCATCAAGACGGCGGAACGGATGAACCACATCGGGCAGGAGACGGCGTTCGAGGTGCTGGTCAGAGCCCGGGCGCTGGAGGCAACGGGCCGGTCCGTCATCCACCTGGAGATCGGCGAGCCAGATTTCGATACGCCCGGCCACATCGTCGCCGCCGCGCAGCAAGCGCTCGAAGAGGGCATGACGCACTACGGCCCCGGCGCCGGGCTGCCCGAAGTGCGCCACGCGGTCGCCGCTTACCTCCGGCAGTGGCGCGGCCTGGACGTGGATCCGCAGCGCGTGGTGATCACCCCGGGCGGCAAGCCCATCATGTTTTTCGCCATCCTGGCGCTGATCAACCCCGGCGACGAGGTGATGTACCCCGATCCAGGCTTTCCGATCTACGAGAGCATGGCGCGCTTCGTCGGCGGCACGCCAGTGCCGATGCCGCTGCGCGAAGAGCGCCGCTTTCGCTTCGACCCCGACGAGTTCCAACACCTGGTCAGCGACCGAACGCGGCTGATCATCATCAATTCACCTCACAATCCGACTGGCAGCGTGCTGACGCGCGCCGACCTGCAGGTCATCGCCGACGTTGCCCGCGAGCGCGACGTCGTCGTGCTGTCGGACGAGATCTATTCGCGCCTGCTGTACACCGGCGCGCACGAATCGATCGCCAACTTCCCCGGCATGCTGGATCGCACGATCATCCTCGACGGATGGTCCAAAACGTGGGCGATGACCGGCTGGCGCCTGGGCTTCGGCGTGTTCCCGCCGGAGCTCGTCCCGCACGTCGAACGGCTGATCTCCAACTCGGTGAGCTGTACCGCCAGCTTCGCCCAGGAAGCGGCGAAAGCCGCCATGGAAGGCCCCCAGGACGCCGTCGACCGCATGCTCCAGGAGTTCACCGCCCGCCGGAGCGCGATCGTCGGCGGACTCAATCAGCTTCCGGGCGTCCGTTGCCTTGAGCCGGACGGCGCCTTTTATGCCTTTCCGAACATCACCGGC
This sequence comes from Chloroflexota bacterium, assembly GCA_019247515.1. GTDB lineage: Bacteria > Chloroflexota > UBA6077 > UBA6077 > CF-72 > CF-72. The sequence goes on from JAFAOS010000521.1 coordinate 19,761, forward strand.
ACCGGCATCGCCAGCCGTGCGCTGGCCGATCGACTCCTGCAGGAAGCCGGCGTGGCCTGCCTGTCAGGCACGGCGTTCGGCGACTACGGGGAAGGCTTCATTCGCTTCAGCTACGCCAACAGCCTGCCCAATATCGAGGATGCCCTGGAGCGCATGCGCAAACTGCTGACCTCGGGCGCGGTGGCGGTCAGTTGAGCGGCGGAACCGTCGAGCGCCAGGGCGTGGCCGACTCGTAGGCCGCCGCGACACGCAGCACCAGCGGCTCCGAGAACGCCGGGCCCATGATCTGCAGGCCGACCGGCAGGCCGCCGCTGAAGCCGCACGGGATGCTGATGGCGGGCATGCCAGTCAGGTTGCACGGCACCGTGGCGCGATTGGCGATCGAGCGCGGCGCGAGGTTCAGCGGCCCGCCAGGCTCCAGCGTGCGGCCGATTGGCGGCGCGACCAGCGGCACCGTTGGTGCGACGACCACGTCCGCATCCTGGAATGCCCGGCGGAAATCGTCCTGGATCAGCGTGCGCATCTGCTGGCTGGCCAGGTAGTCGACGGCACGGATGAGCTGACCGCCGCGGATGCGGGCCAGGACGTCCGCGCCGTAGTCGTCGGCCCGTTCGCGCAGCCAGCTGCCGTGCCAGGCGGCGGCTTCGGTGCTCATGATCACGTTGCCGGCGACCTGGGCGTGCAGCGCGTGCGGCAAGCGCACCTCGTAGACGCGGGCGCCGAGACTTTCGAGGACGCGGATCGCGTCGCGCACCGATCGGTCCACGTCAGGCTCGACAACGTCGAAAAAGTAGTCGTTCGGGACGCCGACGCGCAGTCCGCGCACGCCAGCCTGGAGATGCTCGGAGAAGTCAGGAACGGGCACGTCGGCGCTGCCGGGGTCGGTCGGATCGGGACCGGCGATCGCCTGGAGCATCAGCGCGCAGTCGGCTACCGAGCGGGTCATCGGCCCGGCGTGGTCCAGCGACCATGCCAGCGGCAAGCCGCCCACGCGGCTGACCCGACCGTAGGTCGGCTTCAACCCGACGATGCCGCAGAAGCTGGCGGGCGCACGGATCGACGCGCCGGTGTCGCTGCCGATGCCCGCCGCGCACAGGCCGGCGGCGACCGCCGCGGCGGTGCCGCCGCTCGAGCCGCCCGGGATGCGGTCCGTGTCCCACGGGTTGCGCACCGCGCCGAAATGCGGATTTTCGCTGGTGATGCCGAAGGCGAACTCGTGCAGGTTGTGCTTGCCGAGAATGACGGCGCCGGCCCGTTTCAATCGTGCAACAACAGCGGAGTCCTGACGGGCCTGGTTGTCCTTCAGGATCTTCGAGCCGAACGTGGTGGGCGCGCCGCCCACGTCGAAGAGGTCTTTGATGCCCACGGGTACACCGTGCAGTGGCCCACGGTAGTTGCCGCGGGCAATCTCCGCGTCGGCGGCTCTGGCCTGCTGGAGCGCCGCTTCGGCGGTGACCGTGATGTAGGCGTTGAGCCGCGGGTTCAGGCGGTCGATGCGTTCCAGATACGCGCGGGTGAGGTCAACTGACGACGTCTGGCGGCTTCGCAGCAACTCAGCGAGCCGGGTGATGTCAAGCTGCGTCGGATCGTTCGTCATGCCAGCGGACCCGCGGTGGAACGCAGCGGCGGCTCGACACCCTTGAGGTCCGCCTCGGGAAAGGCGGCCAGGCCCCGCGCGAGACTCGCGTACCACTCGATCAGCGCCGTGACCGTGGCGTCGTCGAGCTCGACGCCGACCAGCAGGCGCACCATGTCAGGGGTGAGCTCGGCCATCGCTCCCCATTGTGACGCGGCGCGCCGCGCGTGGGCGCGTCCTGAGACCCGGCTTGTGTTGTGTCGAAGACAAGGGGAGAACCCCTTGACCCCCACGGGTGGGCGTCCTCAGACCCGACTTGTGTCGTGTCGAGGACAAGGGGAGACCCCTTGACCCCCGAGGGGAGGGTTGCTGAACAGCTTGGGTCAGGTCGGCCACGAGGGAGACCCCCTTCCCCCGTGCAGGAGCTGCTGGACAGCTCGCGTCAGGTCGGCCACGAGGGAGACCCCTTCCCCCGTGCAAGGGCTGCTGGATAGCTTGCGCGATGTTGTCAGGAGTCGCCGTTCTCGGCGCATGCGCCAAAGCGGTCCGGCACCCTCACCCGTGGGGGGTCAAGGGGTCTCCCCTTGTCCTCGACACGACACAAGCCGGGTCTGCGGACGCCCACCCACGGCGCGCCGTTGCAAAAAACGTGTGTCCCCCAACGACGTGTAGTCCGCCACCGACTCCACTCTGAGTACAAGCCACGTTGATTCGTCACGACTGCCACCAACTTTGGGAAACTGACACCCACAGTCGCCATGCGCCCGCTCTTCGCCCAGCTTCAAATCGAGCTGATCCTGACCCTGCGTCGGGCTGAAAGCTTGCTCATCACCGTCGTCGTGCCGATCGTCCTGCTCGTCTTCTTCGGCGCCGTGGCGGCCAATCCGCCCGACTTCCTGGTGCCCGGCCTCCTTGCCCTGGCCGTGATGTCGACCAGCATGGTCAGCCTGGGCATCGCCACCGCCTACGAGCGCTACTACGGCGCCCTTAAACGGCTCCTCGGCTCGCCCCTGCCGCGCTCCAGCCTGGTCGCCGCCAAGACGCTCGCCGTGCTGCTGATCGAAATCGTGCAGGTGTTGGTCCTCGTGCTGATCGCGCGATTGATGTTCGGCTGGGCGCCGAGCGGCTCGTACGTCGAAGCGGGCGTCGCGCTGATCCTGGGCAGCGCCGCCTTCGCCGGGCTGGGCCTGCTCATGGCCGGCACGCTGCGCGCCGAAGCCACGCTGGCGATCGCCAACGGCCTCTACCTCGTGTTCCTGCTGCTGGGCGGCTTCATCCTGCCGCTGGATCGCCTGCCAGGTCCGATTGGCGCCGCCGCGCACGCGCTGCCGGCCGCGGCGTTGACCGACGCGACCCGCGGGGCCCTGGACAGCGTCTCAGCTCAGACGGAGCTCGGTCCGTTGGCGCTGCTGGCCGCCTGGGCCGTCGTGGCCCTCGGCGCGGCAGCCGTCACGTTTCGCGCGGAGTAGTCGTCTTCGCTCGTCCGCATCGCCGCGGCACGTCGGCGTATCCCGTTCAGGCGCGAGCGCAGGTACAGCGCATAGCCCACCAGCACGACCAGGGTGATGCCAAACGCCGACAGCAGAAACGGCGCGTAGTGATCAAGCCCCAGCACTGACCAGCGCTCCTCTCTCCTCCAATGCCGCCTCGGTGGACTCGATCTCAGTGCGAACGCGGACCAGAAACACGTACAGCAGCGTGAAGGCGACCAACGACAGCAGCAGGATCCAGACGATGGTCGCCGACGGCTGCTGCTCGGCCAGTGGCCCGATCGCCGGCGGCGGATGCAGCGTCCGCCACCAGTACGACGACATGTACACGATCGGCACGTCGACGAAGGCGATGATCCCGACGACCGCGGCGAAGCGCGGTCCGCGCGGTGGTTCGGCGTAGCTGCGCACCATCAGGTAGGCCAGGTACATGAACCACAGGATCAGGGTGGTGGTCAGCTTGGGGTCCCAGCTCCACCACGTCCCCCAGATCGGATAGCCCCAGATCGCGCCAGTGATCAGCACAAGAGTGGTGAAGATCAGGCCAACCTCGGCTGAAGCGCGCCCCAGGTGGTCCCAGCGGGGATTGCTGGTTCGAAGGTAGGCGATGCTGGCGCCGAAGACGACGAAGAAGGCCAGAAAGGCGACCCAGGCCATCGGCACGTGGAAGTACACGATGCGGCCGGCGTCGCCCTCGCCCGCGATAGGCCCGGCGACAAAGAAGATGCCGCAGGCGGCAATCGCCAGGAGCACCAGCGAGAGGTAGCCAAGCGTGCGGGTGGCCATTGCGTTGGCGACACCGTACCGCTCCGCCGTGCGGCGTTCAAATGAATCTGGATTCCGCGGCTCGTTGCGGCGGGGCGGGGCTAGCTCGCCAACGGGGTTCGTGGCCGATACCTTCGGCCGTGTCGAAGGGTAGGGGAGACCCCTACGACCCCCCACGGGGTTGATGTCGGAGATCGGTCCGTCACCCGTTGGGGTTGGCTCGTTGCGGCGGCGCGAAGCGGATCGTGGCCGATACCTCGCGCAGTGTCGAAGGGGTAGGGGAGACCCCTATGACCCCCTATGGGCCGGTTGATGTTGGAGATTCGTCCGTCACACGTGGGGCCCCATCCGGCGGAGCGGGGTTGCTCGCCAACCCCCCGGGATCGGTGACTGTGTCGCTCGAAGGTTTACTGCTCGGGGGCGGCCAACCGACA